>CAYUCY010000051.1:7209-10009 GCA_964443525.1 uncultured Thiotrichales bacterium | reverse complement strand
ATCCCCGAGAGTCCAGCGACTGAAAGCAAATTTGATATCGAAGCTGGAAGTCAAGGCTTTTTTCAGAGCCTCGAGTGCTTCTTCCGTGAAGCCCTTCTTCTTCAGATCTTCAAAGCTGATAGTGGGAGATCCCTCAAGCGTTCCGCGTCCAACAGCATAATCGACAGTTTCTTTAATCTGTTCAGGCGTATAGCCGAGCGCCTTGAGGGCAGGGGGGACCATTCGGTTAATAATTTTAAAGTATCCACCCCCTACGAGCTTCTTAAATTAAACGAGCGAAAAGTCTGGCTCAACACCTGTTGTGTCGCAATCCATGACAAGACCGATGGTTCCCGTGGGAGCAATCACGGTTGTCTGAGCATTGCGATACCCGTGCTTTTCACCGAGGGTGACAGCCTCATCCCATGCTTTCATGGACTCCGTTACCAGATCCTTGATCGGGCAACTCTGATGATCGAGGGGGACAGGATTAATTTCAAGATTCTCATAACCTGATGTTTTTCCGTGAGCAGCCGCCCTATGGTTACGCATGACGCGGAGCATAGGTTCCTTATTCTCTTCAAATCGGGCAAAAGGACCCATTTCTGAGGCGACTTCTGCGGAAGTTTTATAGGAAATACCCGTCATGATAGCGGCGAGAGCGCCTCCGATAGACCTGCCCTTAAGGCTGTCATAGGCGATCCCCATGGCCATCAAGAGACCGCCCAGGTTCGCGTACCCAAGTCCCAAAGTCCTGAAATCATAAGATCTTTGTGCAATCGCCTTTGAGGGGTATTGAGCCATCATCACAGAGATTTCAAGGGTCAAAGTCCAAAGACGCACCGCATGCTTGTAGGCTTCGATATCAAAGGTCGGCTTCTCTTCATTCAGAGAATAAAAAGTGATCAGGTTGAGAGAGGCCAGGTTACAAGCCGTGTCGTCTAAAAACATGTACTCGGAACAGGGGTTTGAAGCGTTAATACGACCGCTGTTCGGACAGGTATGCCATTCGTTGACAGTTGTATCGAATTGAATCCCCGGGTCCGCACAAGCCCAAGCTGCATACCCGACCTTATCCCATAGATCACGGGCTTTGATGGTTTTCATGACGGAGCGGTCCGTCCTTGAGATCAGCTCGAAATCTTCATCATCTTCGACTTTTTTGAGGAAATTATTCGTGACGCGAACCGAGTTATTGGAGTTTTGGCCGGAGACAGTAAAGTACGCTTCCGAGTCAAAGTCCGTCGTATAGGCCGGAAAATCAACGGCCGTAAAGCCTTGACGAGCAAGTTGAATGATCCGTTGAATATAGTTCTCGGGAATCATACTGGCGCGGGCGGCTTTAATCACATCCCTTAGAACCGTATTAATTTTCGGATCAAAGCGTTCTTCACCGGTTCCTAATTGGCAGGCCTGCATGACTGCGTTCAAGTGCTTGTTGGCAAGTTTCGAACCTGTCACAAGAGCAAGAACTTTTTGCTCTTCAATAACTTTCCAAAGAATGAACTCTTCAATGTCCGGATGGTCAATGTCAACGACGACCATTTTTGCAGCTCGTCTCGTTGTTCCCCCCGATTTGATGGAACCAGCAGCCCTGTCCCCGATCTTGAGAAAACTCATCAAGCCTGAAGACTTTCCGCCACCTGAAAGAGGCTCTCCTCGACCGCGTAAGTTAGAAAAGTTAGACCCCGTTCCGGACCCGTATTTGAAGAGGCGCGCCTCTCTGGTCCAGAGATCCATAATACCGTTTTCGTTTACCAAATCGTCAACGACACTTAAGATAAAGCAAGCATGGGGTTGGGGATGTTCATAGGCTGTTGTGGATTGGGTGAGTTTTTGCGTGAAATGATCCACGTAATAATGCCCTTGAGAAGGGCCGTTAATGCCGTAAGCCCAATTCAGACCCGTATTAAACCATTGAGGAGAGTTAGGAGCAGACATTTGAGAGCACAACATATAACGCATTTCGTCGTAGTAAGCCTGCGCGTCTTCTTCGCTCGAAAAATATCCACCTTTCCAGCCCCAATACGTCCAAGTTCCCGCAAGCCTATCAAACACCTGCTTTGCAGAGGTCTCATGACCGAATTCCGTTTTGTCAGCCGGCTCATGACGGGACAGCCAGGTGGGGACACCCTTTTCGGCAATTGCTTTACGCTTTAGAGGAACCCCTGCTTTGCGGAAGTATTTTTGTGCTAGAATATCGCAAGCCACTTGTGAAAATTTCGCAGGAACTTCAATGTCTTGCATTTGAAAGACGACCGTTCCATCAGGATTACGAATTTCGCTGGTCGTTTTACGAAAGTCAAAGTGTTCATAAGGGTTTTGACCTGCTTTTGTAAAACGACGTGTGATTTTCATGACGATCCTCTTTTGATTTGGTAAAATATACAATAAATTGAAGGCTTATCAAGATATAGTCCCATAATTGGACGTTTTCTACTATATCTTGCGTTCTAGGTATGATATTGATCGGAATCGACAGCGGCGTCAATAGGGTTTATCATGAATTTTTCGACAAATAATTTATCCAATCAGGCAGACTTTAACGTTTTGAAAAAACTAGCATATTATCTTTGGTCTGCCAATCATGCAAAATGGCGTGGTCGACTCCTTCTTAGCCTCCTCTTTTTGTTTTTTGCCAAAGGAATTAACATCTATGTACCTATATATTATAAAAAAATTATAGATCATTTGTCTATCATAAATGACAGTAAGTCATTAATTTTGGTGCCTTTAGGTCTCATTTTTGCATACGGGGCGGCCAGGGTCATGGCGCAACTCTTCTCGGAACTAAAGGACGTCCTTTTTGCCAGAGTTGAAG
>CAYUCY010000051.1:0-7199 GCA_964443525.1 uncultured Thiotrichales bacterium | reverse complement strand
GTTGAAGAGCGTGCAATTCGCGAGATTTCTCTGAGGGTTTTCGATCATCTCCATCGCTTGAGCCTTCGTTTTCATTTGGAGCGTAAGACAGGGGCATTGAGCAGAGCGATCGAACGCGGAACCAAAGGAATCGAGACAGTCTTGCGTTTTATGGTGATCAATATTTTCCCCACATTTCTGGAGATTTTTCTGGCAGCAAGCGTTCTATGGATTTTGTTTGATCCCAAATATTCCTTGATTACGATTGCGACATTAGCTGTCTATGTGGCGTTTACGCTTGTGATTACCGAATGGCGTATTAAGCTTGTGAGAGCTATGAATCAAGCGGACAACGAGTCAAGCGCCAAGGCAATCGACAGCCTCTTAAATTATGAGACAGTAAAGTATTTCGGCACGGAAGAGTACGAGTCAAGGCGTCTTGATACATCTCTTGCCTTTTACGAGAAAACATCTGTCAAGACCAAGAAAAGCCTGTCTATTTTGAATATAGGACAGGGAGCTATTATTTCCCTCGGGATGATTTTGGTTCTGTACTTTTCTTCAAAAGCCGTAACGGAAGGAACCATGACTGTAGGAGACGTGGTCCTGATTAACACCTATCTGATTCAGCTTTATATGCCTCTCAATATTCTCGGATTTGCTTATCGAGAGATCAAGCTTGCTTTGGTCAATATGCAAAATATGTTTTCCTTGATGCAAGAAGTTGAGGAAATCACGGATGTAAGAGGTGCAAGAGATCTTATGGTGACTCGTGGAGAAGTTGAATTCAAGAATGTTTCTTTCAGTTACGATCGGAAGCGGAAAATTTTGAAAGATATTTCCTTTAAAGTTGAGGCGGGTAAGACCGTTGCAATCGTGGGAGCCAGCGGCGCCGGAAAGTCCACTCTTTCAAGGCTTCTCTTTCGTTTTTATGACGTTACGACTGGCAGCATCTTGATTGACGAACAGGATATTTCTCATGTAACTCAAAAAAGCTTGAGGGCCGCTATTGGAATCGTTCCCCAAGATACAGTGCTTTTCAATGAAACAATATATTATAATATTGCCTATGCGAAGCCCGGGTGTTCGAAAAAAGAAGTGATCGAGGCAGCTAAGCATGCGAAGATTCATGACTTTATCTCGGCTCTTCCGGAAGGCTATGAGACATTGGTGGGAGAACGCGGCTTGAAGCTTTCGGGAGGTGAAAAACAAAGGATTGCAATTGCGCGGACTCTCCTTAAGAAGCCCTCGATTTTTTTGTTTGATGAGGCTACCTCGGCACTTGATACTCATACAGAAAAAGAAATTCAGAAGAGTTTGAAAGAGATCTCGAAAAACAACACGACGTTGATTATTGCGCACAGGCTTTCAACAGTAATTGACGCAGATCGTATTATTGTGATGGATCAGGGAAAAATTGTAGAGGAAGGGTCCCATAAAATGCTTCTTGAGCATCAAGGAGCCTACTACAAACTGTGGCAAAGACAACATAAGGCGCTGGAGGAACAACCGAGCATCTGATAGGGTGTTATGTTAAATGAAATCGGATAAGGAAAACGTAAGGAAAGATGAAGTTTATCGATAGTCATTGCCACTTGAATTTTGAAGACTTCGGGGGAGATGTAGATGCAGTCTTAAAAGCTGCTAGAGATCAATGCATTTCGACCATTTTAAATATTTGCACAAAGTTGGATGAAATAGATCCGATTCTGGAAATTGTTGAAAAATCGCCTGATCTCTTTTGCACCGTAGGGATTCACCCCCATGAGGCAGAACCCACGCTGGATCAGATGACGTTGGATGACTTGAAAAAATGGCTGTTAACCCATTCGAAGCATCCGAAAGTCGTCGGTTTCGGAGAAACCGGTCTTGATTTTTATTATGATCATAGTCCTAGAGATATTCAGAAAGAAGTTTTTCGAGTTCATTGTGAAGCGGCCCTCGAAACAGATCTCCCCTTAAGTGTTCATACACGAAACGCGGAGGAGGATACCATTCAGCTCTTGAAAAAAGCGGGGCAGGGAAGGGTGCGAGGCGTCCTTCATTGTTTTTCAGGAACGCATTCCCTTGCGGAAGCGGCCCTTGATCTCGGGCTTTATATTTCGATTTCAGGTATTATTACGTTTAAAAAAGCGGAAGATATTCGAGAGACGATCCAAGATGTGCCGCTGGATCGGTTGCTTTTAGAAACGGATGCACCTTATCTTGCACCGGTTCCGCATCGAGGGAAGCGTAATGAGCCTGCTTTGCTTATCCACACGGCGGAGGTGGTTGCAAACCTGAAGGGTATTTCTCTCGAAGAGCTTGCACGTATCACAACGGAGAATTTTTTTAAGCTATTTTCAAAGGCTCAATAACTATGACATTTCAAAATAAATGTATTATTCTCGGCTGCGGTCCTTCGGGAGGCGTTCCTCTGATCACGCCGGAGGGAGCTTTTTGGGGAGACTGCAACCCTCAAAACCCGAAGAATCATAGAAAAAGAGCGTCCCTTTATGTGGAATATGAAGGGCTTCGATTGCTGGTAGATACTAGTCCCGATTTCAGGACGCAATATCTTGAAAATAACTTGAGGGGACTTGATGCTGTCCTCTATACCCATGCTCATTCGGACCATAGTCACGGTATCGATAATTTGCGCCCACTTTATTTTTTCAAGGGGCGCCAAAAAGTAGATGTCTATTTCGATCAAAAGACTTATGAAGAGCTATCCCAAAGCTTCGGCTACCTTTTCCATAAAGGGGCGTTAGAGATCTATCCTCAAATTCTGGAACCTCATATTATAGCGCCTCCCTCCTTTCGAATTGGCGAAGCAATAATCGGCTGCTTTCAGCAACAGCACGGCCCCGGAAGTTCTCTCGGCTTTCGTTTCGGAGACTTGGCGTATTCTACGGACTTTGAGGGATTGGATGAGAGAGCGACTGATGCACTTCAAGGGATCAAGATTTGGATTGTGGATTGCCTTTCGATTGAACCACGACCTACCCATTTAACCTTGGATCAAGCCCTTAAATGGATCGAAAAGATTAAGCCTAAAAGGGCTTATCTAACTCACATGAGCCATCAGTTGGATTATGAAAAACTTATAAAAACCTTGCCATTCCATATCAAACCTGCGCATGACGGTTTGATCGTAGAATTTTAGAGGATTAGTCTTTCACACTTTGTTTTATGATATCGAGCTTGGCCTTCGCATAAAACAGATCGCGGCGAAGGGAGGCTTTCTCTTCTTCTGTGCGAGCAATTTCTAGCTCTTCTCGGGCTTTCCGGATATAAGCTTCAAGCTCTTCTGCGACAAGATCTTGAACGAAAATGCACTCCTCAGCCAAAATCGTACAACCTGCCTCATTGACATTGACAAACCCTTCCGAGACATAGATACGATGAGCGATCGCCTCGCCATGGTAAACTTCGACAACCCCAGGGCGAAGGTTTGAAACAAGGGACGAGTGGTTGGGGAGAACACCGAAATCTCCTTGCTCACCAGGAACGACGATCATATCCGCTTTTTCACTCAAAAAAAGCTTTTCAGGAGAAACAAGCTTAAAATCAACTTTTCCGATGTTCATTACATGAAATCCTTCAGATCTTATGCAGCCTCTTCTGCCATCCGTTGAGCTTTCTCAACGGCTTCTTCGATGGTCCCAACCATATAGAAGGCCATCTCAGGCAGGTGGTCGTAGTCTCCTGCGACGATCCCCCCGAAGCCCTTGATCGTATCCCGAATATTAACAAAAACGCCCGGCGTGCCCGTAAAGACTTCAGCTACGTGGAGAGGTTGGGATAAAAAGCGCTGAATCTTACGAGCCCTGGCAACCGTGATCTTGTCTTCCTCGGATAACTCATCCATTCCGAGAATTGCAATGATATCTTGTAAGGATTTGTAAGTTTGCAAGACCCTCTGAACTTCCCGAGCAACTTGGTAGTGCTCTTCGCCGACGACATCGGGTGTTAAGACGCGAGAGGTGGAGTCAAGAGGATCGACGGCCGGATAAATGCCGAGCTCTGCAATCTGACGGCTGAGAACGGTCGTTGCATCCAAGTGAGAGAAGGAGGTCGCAGGAGCAGGGTCCGTCAAGTCGTCCGCGGGGACGTAGATGGCTTGGACGGAGGTGATCGATCCTTTGTTCGTTGAGGTGATCCGTTCTTGAAGTTCGCCCATTTCTGTGGCTAAGGTCGGCTGGTACCCTACGGCTGAGGGAATACGACCTAAAAGAGCGGACACTTCGGCCCCCGCTTGGGTAAAACGGAAGATGTTATCGATGAAGAAGAGAACGTCTTGGCCTTCCTCGTCTCGGAAATATTCGGCGAGAGAAAGCCCCGTGAGTGCCACACGAGCACGAGCCCCTGGCGGTTCGTTCATTTGGCCGTAAACGAGAGCGGCTTTGGAATTTTCGCCTTTGAGATCGATTACACCTGATTCAATCATCTCATGATAAAGATCATTTCCTTCTCGAGTTCTTTCTCCCACACCCGCGAAGACTGAATAACCACCATGGGCCTTTGCGATGTTATTAATCAGCTCCATGATCAAAACGGTTTTTCCAACACCGGCACCTCCGAAAAGGCCGATTTTTCCTCCCTTAGCATAAGGCGCTAATAGATCAACAACTTTAATCCCTGTTGCCAGAATTTCAGTCTCTGTCGATTGATCTATGAATTTTGGGGCCGGACGATGGATCGCATACTTCTTCTTTGTCAGGATGGGGCCTCGTTGATCAATAGGTTCTCCGACAACATTGATAAGGCGTCCTAAAGTCTCAGGACCCACGGGAACCGTAATCGGTTGGCCGGTATCTTCAACCTTTTGTCCTCGAACGAGACCTTCGGTCGCATCAAGGGCAATTGTCCTGACCAGATTTTCGCCGAGATGTTTTGCAACTTCCAATGTCAAGGTCGTTCCCTGATTATCGATCGAAAGAGCATTGAGGATGGGGGGAATCTTTTGATCAAAGCGGACATCAACCACAGGTCCGATAACCTGTTCGATCACGCCTGTATTCCGAGTTTGCTTAGACATTATCTTCTCCTTATCAAACTGCTTAATTTCCACCATCCTAAAGAGCCTCGGCGCCTGAAATAATTTCGATCAGCTCTTTGGTAATAATGGCTTGTCTTGTCCGGTTATACTTTAATTCAAGGGAATGAATCATTTCCTCGGCATTTCTGGTTGCACCGTCCATAGCCGCCATCCGAGCTCCCTGTTCGCTGGCGGCATTTTCGAGCAGAGCCCGGTAAATTTGCACACTGAGATTCTTTGGCAAAAGATTCGTTAAAATCTGAGTCTTTGAAGGCTCATATTCATAGGAACTAGCGATCGATGCTTTAGAGACAGCTTGCTCGTCGGAGAGCGGAGAAAAAGGGATGAGCCGATGCTCTGTCACCTTTTGAGTGAGAGCCGATACGAACTTGTTATAAATGATTGTACAAACGTCGAATTCTCCTCCCTCAAACATCTCCGTTATGCGTCGCGAGATATCCGCAGCATCTGCATACCGCGGTTTATCATAAGCATTCAGCGTATCAAGAATCAGAGAGGCATACTCGCGTTTAAGCTGTTCCCGCCCTTTTTTACCGATACAAAAGATCTTAACCGTCAAGCCGTCTTGAAGAGCTTCAGAGATCCTTTTCTTGGCAAGTCGTACGATTGAAGAATTAAAATTACCACATAACCCTCGATTTGCCGTTGCGACGATAAAAAGATGAACTTTTGATTTTCCGTTTCCGACCAAAAGAAAAGGAGCTGTTGAGAGATCTTCCTGTTTTGAAATAATATCAGCCATCATCCGGGCCATGAGGTCGGCATAAGGTCGACCAGCTTGTGCGAGTTCCTGAGCACGGCGAAGCTTTGCTGCTGAAATCATTTTCATAGCAGAAGTAATTTTTTTTGTTGCAACAACGCTTTTCTTACGAACTCTAAGCTCTTTTAAATTAGCCATACCGTGATGCCTTTATGCAAAAACCTTTGAAAAGTCATCCAAGAAACGAATAAGTTCCGCTTCATTTTCTTTGGAAAACTCTCTCGTTGCTCTGATTGACTCTAAGATCTTCGGAGATTTTGTCTTGAGAGAAGCGATCATTTCCTTTTCAAAGCGTCCGACTTCGCGAATATCTATCTTATCAAGATAACCCCTGACGCCTGCAAAGATCAAAATAACCTGTTCCTCGCGAGGAACAGGACTATACTGAGGTTGTTTTAAGAGCTCTGTGAGCCTTTCTCCACGGGCGAGAAGCCTTTGGGTAGAGGCATCCAAATCAGATGAAAACTGAGCAAAAGCCGCCATTTCACGGAATTGAGCCAATTCCAGTTTTACTTTGCCTGCGACTTGTTTCATAGCTTTGATTTGGGCTGTAGATCCCACACGAGAAACGGAGAGCCCTACGTTTACGGCGGGACGAATTCCTTTATAAAATAAGTCTGTCTCAAGAAAGATCTGACCATCCGTAATCGAAATAACGTTTGTTGGAATATAGGCGGAGACGTCGCCTGCTTGGGTTTCGATAATGGGCAGAGCCGTCAGAGAGCCGCCTCCTTCTTTATCACTCATTTTGGCAGCACGCTCAAGAAGGCGCGAGTGAAGATAGAAAACATCTCCTGGATAGGCTTCTCGTCCCGGAGGGCGACGAAGGAGCAGGGACATTTGACGGTAAGCAACAGCTTGCTTAGATAAATCATCATAAATAATTACGGCATGCATGCCATTATCCCTGAAATATTCTCCCATAGCACAGCCGGCATAAGGTGCAAGGAACTGCATCGGCGCAGGATCGGAAGCGGTCGCCGAGACGACGATCGTATAGTCCATCGCTCCGTTCTTTTCCAAAGTTTTAACAATTTGTGCAACCGTTGATTGTTTTTGCCCGATGGCAACATAGATACAAAAAAGCTGCTGGGATTTGTCGTCCGATTCAAAATTCTGTCTTTGATTGAGAATTGTGTCGATTGCAATAGCCGTCTTGCCTGTTTGCCGATCTCCGATGATGAGTTCTCTCTGACCTCTTCCGATGGGAATGAGAGCATCGATAGCCTTGATACCTGTTTGCATCGGCTCTGACACAGATTGCCGCGGAATGATGCCGGGCGCTTTTACCTCGACGCGAGAAAAGGTTGATGCCTTAATCGGTGCTTTCCCGTCAATCGGATTGCCGAGAGCATCAACGACACGCCCTAAAAGCTCTTTTCCGATAGGAACCTCGACAATTTTTCCCGTTCTTTTGAT
>CAYUCY010000050.1:0-10084 GCA_964443525.1 uncultured Thiotrichales bacterium | reverse complement strand
AAGGAGGGCTGTCCAGAACCTTAAACTCGTCAGGGGTGTCTCTTCCGAGCACCAGAGTCTATTTAGTTTGGTTGCAGCCTGCGAGGTGCAGGGTCATCGCAAGGGGTGCGACTAAGGCAATAAAGCTCTTCTTCATGATTCCTCCTTAGGGTGAATAAAACTGTCGATAAAAATGAGGCAGACACCGATCGTAATTGCTGCATCTGCAATGTTAAAGACGGGAAAGGAATACTCTTTCCAATAAAAATGGAGAAAATCCACCACGGCCCCGAATCGGAGTCGATCAATGACATTGCCGACCGCCCCTCCAATGATCATGCCGAGGGCGATCGACATAAAGCGGGATCTGCTTTGCCACATCCAGATAAAAAGACCCATTGAAATGATGCTTGCCAAAACTGAAAATACATAGGCATTCGCTTGAGAACCCGTATTGAACAGTCCCCAACTGACTCCGTAATTATGAGTGAGAATCATCTCAAAGAAAGGGGTAACGGGAATAGCCATATGGGGCTCCGTAAAGTAACCGAGAACCATGGCTTTGCTGATTTGATCAAGAAGAATGCTCAACCCAGCGCTTCCAAGACCGATGAGAATGTGTGCCGACATTATGCGACTCCTCGCTCAACTACATCGTGACAGCGCCGACACAGATCCGGATGTTTAGCTAAAGAGCCGACCTCGGGGAGAATCTTCCAGCACCGATCACATTTGGCACCATCGGCTTTTGAAACGACAACGCCGAGTGCAGGCAAATCCGAAGATCTAAAAGCCTCGTCAGGAACTTCCCGATTCGAGATTTCGATGTTTGAGACAATTGCAAGCTCGGCATAATCGATATCTTTTACTAAAAGCTCTTCCGGATCATAAATTTCGAGCCTTGCTTGAAGACTTGAGCCGATGAGTCCCTCATTCCGAGCAACTTCGAGAGCTCCCGTAAGTGATTTGCGGAGTGCTCTGACACGCTCATACTTTTCACTCAAGGCCTCATTTTTCCATGCTTGCGGGATCGGAACCACGGTTGAAAGATGCACGCTTTCTGATTTTCCTGCGGCTGTCCAGGCTTCCTCTACCGTAAAGCAAAGAACGGGGGCAAGCCATTGGCACAGGTAGGTGTGGAGAAGGTTAAAGACTGTTCGCGTTGCACGACGCTTCAGATCGTCGGGATGATCGCAGTAAAGGATATCCTTTCGAATATCAAAGTAATAAGCCGAAAGATCTACCGAACAGAAGAGATGGAGCTGGCTGTAAAATTCTTGATAGGTAAATTCATTGAGTGCTTTTTCGAAAATTTCCTGAAGAGAGGAAAGCTTGTGAAGAACCCATTTTTCAAGATCGGGCATATCCTTATACTCACATGCTTCATTTTCGGAAAAACCAGCAAGAGCTCCTAGGAGATAACGAAAGGTGTTACGATAGCGGCGATAGATATCCTGTTGATGTTTTAAAATCTCAGGTCCAATTCTTAAATCATCCGTGTAATCGCAGGAAACGATCCAAAGCCGAAGAATATCCGCGCCGAGGGTGGTGCAAATTTCACTCGGGGCAACGATATTGCCGAGAGATTTCGACATTTTTCGTCCCTGTTCGTCAAGGGTGAATCCGTGGGTGACGACATTCTTATAGGGAGCTTGGTCATTGATACCACACCCGATCAGAAGAGACGACTGAAACCACCCTCGATGCTGATCCGAGCCTTCCAGATAAGTGTCGGCAGGAAAGGTGAGATCTGCTCTTTCTTGCAAAACAAATCTTTGGGTTGAGCCGGAGTCAAACCAGACGTCCAAGATATCGGTGATTTGCTCATAATCCTCCGCTCGATAAGTGCTTCCCAGAAACCGTTCGGGAGGAGAGGTAAACCAGGCATCGGCTCCCTCTAATTCAAAAGCTTCGATAATTCTTTGATTAACATGCGGGTCGATCAGAGGTTTGAGAGTTTTCTTGTCAACAAAAAGAGTGAGAGGGACTCCCCAGGCACGTTGACGGGAAATGCACCAGTCGGGCCTCCCTTCAAGCATCCCTCGGATTCTGTTTTTTGCTTGGGACGGAAACCAGCGGACTTTTTCAATCTCGAAAAGAGCCTTTTCTCGTAAAGAATTACTCTCCATACTGATAAACCATTGGGCGGTTGCCCGATAAATAAGAGGCTTTTTCGAGCGCCAAGAATGGGGATAAGAGTGAACGATTTTTCCTGCCTGTAGGAGGGCCCCGCACTCTTTCAGCTTTTCCAAGATAACGGGGTCGGCTTTAAAAACATGCAGTCCTTTAAAGAGAGGTACATGTTCATAAAAAACTCCATCATCGGCGATGGTTTCGGGAATCTCCAAGTGATATTTTTTCCCGATGCTAAAGTCTTCTTCTCCATGGCCCGGTGCCGTATGAACAAGTCCTGTGCCAGCTTCCGTCGTCACATGCTCCCCCGGCAGAAGAGGAACTTCAAAATCATATCCTTGACCATGAAATGGGTGGCGACAAATCGACCCTGTAAGCTCCGTCCCTTTGAGGGTAGCCACGCGCGTAAAATCGGTAATGCCGGCGGTTTGTGTTACGTTTTCCATGAGTTCCGATGCGACAAGAAGTTGTTCTCCTTTTTCGGCGAGAGAGCCTTCACTTGTCTCTGTCACGGTTAAAAGGGTGTAGTCGATGTCTTCCCCGAAGGCAACGGCTCTGTTCCCGGGCAAAGACCAGGGAGTGGTCGTCCAAATCAGGACGGAAGCTTCGGCAAGAGCGGGACTTGATGTTTTATAAATAGGAAATCGAACATAGATCGAGGGAGAGGTGTGATCTTGATATTCGATTTCGGCATCTGCCAAGGCCGTTTGTTCAACGACCGACCACATGACGGGTTTGACGCCTCTGTAAACATATCCTTTTGAAACGAAGTCCATAAAAACTTGAGCGATGGATGCCTCAGCCTTAAAATCCATCGTAATGTAAGGGTTTTCCCAATCGGCGAGAATGCCGAGGCGTCTGAATTCTTCTTTCTGGATCGGAATCCACTTATCTGCAAAGCTTCGACATCGGGCACGGAACTCGGAAGAGTCGATCTCTTCCTTGCGTTTACCGGCGGCTCGGATCTCTTCTTCTATTTTCCACTCAATGGGCAGACCATGGCAATCCCAACCCGGAACGAGAGGCGCATCCTTGCCTGAGAGAGAGTGCGCGCGACAAACGATGTCTTTAAAAGCCTCCGTGAAAGCATGGCCGATATGAATGTTTCCGTTGGCATAAGGCGGGCCGTAGTGAAGAATATATTTAGAGGCCCCCTTGCGTCTCCGCCTCAAAGTCTCATAAAGCTTTTCATCTCGCCATTTTGCGGCAAGAAGAGGTTCTCTTTCCGCCAAGTTTGCTTTCATGGGAAAGTCTGTTTTGGGAAGAAATATGGTTTCCTTATAATCAGCCATAAAAAAACTTTCTCTGCGCCTCTCAAAAAACTCTTCCCTCTTTGTTACACGATGGCGCTTAAAAACGCCAGACCCTATGAAAGCATTAAGAAAGATTTGCATTTTTGGACCGAATATGCTTTATTCTTCCTTTGATTTTTGACAGTTAACAAACATGTGAGAAGGATCGATGGAAAGAGTTCCCATGACAGCCCAAGGGTATGCTCGGTTGGAAGCCGAGTTGAGAAACCTGAAGACGGTCGAGCGCTCCGAGGTGATTAAGGCAATCGCCGATGCAAGAGCCTTGGGCGATCTTTCTGAGAATGCGGAATATCATGCCGCTCGCGAAAAGCAAGGATTCATTGAAGGACGCATCACCGAACTTGAAAGCAAGTTATCTCGGGCCGACGTTATTGATGTGACGAAGCTTTCGGGAACGACGGTTCGGTTCGGTGCAACGGTAACTTTGGTCGATGAAGATACAGATGAAGAGTCAAGGTACCAAATCGTGGGCGTGGATGAGGCCGACATCAAGATGGGACTTCTTTCTTTTTCAGCTCCGCTCGCACGGGCTTTGATCGGCAAATCCGTCGGAGATTCGGTTGAGGTGCTAACGCCGGGTGGGGCCAAAAGCTACGAAATTCTAAAGGTAGAGTTTAAGTAATTAATTAAAGAGGGAGCGATGAGCCGGAAAATATGTTGGGTTGTCTCGGATGAAGGCAAGATCGGGACAGAGAACCAATGTATGGGTCTGGCGGAATCCCTCGGATATGCCCCTGTCGTTAAGCGGATTAAAGCTCGCTTTCCCTGGTCCGTTCTTCCGCCGCAGTTGTGGTTCGTTCCTCTTAAAGGACTTTCAGAAAAAGGAGACCTTCTCACACCGCCCTGGCCCGGCTTGATTATCGGTGCGGGAAGATTGAGCGTGGCGCCCACAGCTACCATCAGACAGCTGACGAAAGGAGCTACGAAGGTAATCCAGCTTCAAAACCCGCGCGTGAATCCCAGGCTGTTCGATGCAGTTGTTGCGCCCCTCCATGATAAGCTTTCAGGTCCGAACGTAATCTCTACCGTGGGGGCCCTCCATCGCGTAACATGGGAGCGTCTTGCGGAGGACGCCAAAAAAGTGGCGCCCCAAGTTGAACATCTCGGAAAACCTCTGATCGACGTTTTGATCGGCGTCTCTAATGCCTGCTATCAAATGACGCCTGAGGTGATGGCGCAGATGGCAAGGCATTTGAAAGCTCTGTCCCAACAATATAAGGCAGGCCTTGCCGTTACTTTCTCCCGTCGAACCGAAGAAGAAAATAGAGAAGCATTTATCAAGGCTATGGAGGGAGCACCTGCCTATATCTGGAACTTTGAAGGAGAGAATCCTTATTTTGGTCTCTTGGGACTCGCGGATTTTATGATCGTTACTTCTGATTCCGTCTCTATGACCTCAGAAGCTTGCTTTCCCGGGAAACCGGTGTATGTCTATCCCCTTCCGGGCGGGTCGAAGAAATTTAAAGCCTTTCATCAGATGATGGTTGAATCCGGATATACGAGACCTTTTGATGGAACTCTCAAGGCTTGGGGAAAAGAGCCGCTCGATGAATTTCAGCGGGTTCGGGTAGAGCTTTCCAAAATAATCGGGCTTTAACTCTTTCCTTATCCCAAGCAGATGCTCAGGCCTTTGGCCGTTTGCACAAGGGTATCGGTTGTCTTTACCACATGGGGCGTTGCAATGGCATCTGCAAGGGGAACCGTTACGACTTTTCGCTCTTGCCAAGCAACCATAAGACCCGATTTTCCTTCTGCGATCAAATCGATCGCCTGTACGCCGAAGGCTGACGCCAGCACGCGATCTGTCCAATCTGGTTGTCCGCCCCGTTGCACGTGACCCAAAACCATAAAACGGGTTTCAGCCCCTGTCATTTCCTGGATACGGTCACTCAAGTAATGGCCGATGCCGCCGTAACGGCTTCTGCCATCGGGCCCGACAATCGTCACTTTTTTGCCTGATTCATCCTTGACCGCTTCCGAGACAACGACGGTTGCATAGTTGCGGCCGCTTTCCATCACGTCCTTAATTTTTCGGGCGACATTTTCGAGAGAATAGGGGATTTCAGGAATCAAGATAACGTCGGCCCCTCCTGCAATTCCGGCTGTGAGAGCAATGTGTCCTGCATCGCGCCCCATGACCTCGAGAATCATGACGCGATCGTGGCTGGCCGCGGTCGGCATGAGGCGATCAAGGGCCTCTGTCGCTACTTCCACGGCTGTTGAAAAGCCGATGGCATTTTCAGTGAAGCTGACGTCGTTGTCGATTGTCTTAGGTATTGCGATAAAAGGAATTTTGGCAATGTCCGTTAAGCGCTTGAGGATGTTAATGCTGCCGTCTCCACCAATGCCGATCAGGCCGTCCAGCTTCAAGTTTTTGCACCCCAGCGCAAAATCAGAAGAGAGATCCTTGAACGTGCCGTCGGGCATAGGATAGGCAAAAGGGTCCCCCTTGTTTGTTGTGCCCAGAATCGTTCCTCCCTGCCTGAAAAGGGAGCCGTCGAAGACTTGCGGAACCAAAATCTGGTAGGATTCAGGCTTCATCATAAGCCCTCGTGTTCCTTGCTTGATTCCGTAGACGGTCCAGCCGTAGGTTTGAGTTGCCCTTAAGGTGACGGCGCGTAAGACCGCATTCAGGCCAGCACAATCGCCGCCGCTTGTTAAAATACCTAAGCGTTTTGACATGGGTAGAAGACCTTTCAAACAAAAAACTATCCAAACCTTATCCCATTTGATATAAGAGGCGCAAGAAGGCTTAATCTTTTTTTTAAATAATGATATTTTAGATTTAAGCTCAACGAATTAGCTAAAAAGATTTGATCCGAAATGGAGCAGCAAGAGGTCCTCAAACGTCAGCTGGATAAGTTGACACAAGAACACCGTGAGCTCGATCAGATGATCGAGCGGATGATGAACGAGCATGTCGTAAACCAAATTGCCGTGATGCGCCTTAAAAAAAGAAAACTTCTCATCAAGGATCAGATTATTCGCGTTCGAGCACAAATGTTACCGGATATTTTGGCATAACTTTTATTTGAAGCCCGTGTGAAGAGAGATATGGCGCGCCCTGCAGGATTCGAACCTGCGACCTGCGGCTTAGAAGGCCGACGCTCTATCCAGCTGAGCTAAGGGCGCGCAAGAGAAGACCTCTTAAGGTATAGGCAAAACTCCCTTCTCTTTCAATGAAAAAGACAAAAGAGTTAAAAATTCATCTCGTCCTTCGGGTTTAGGAGACAGATCTCATGTCGCGTCCTCAGCGGATTATGATCGTTGGCTCAAGCGGGAGCGGAAAGTCGACTTTAGCCAAAAAACTAAGTGAAAAGGCTGGAATTCCTGTTATTCATATGGATCCCTTTTACTGGGCGCCAGGATGGGTTCTGCGTTCTCACAACGAAATCGAGGCGCTGGTCCGTAGCGCAGTTTCAAAAGAGGCGTGGATTATAGAGGGGAACAACTCTTCGACATTTCATCTCAGATCCGATCGCGCAGATTTGATCATTCTGATTGATGTCCCGCGCCTCGTTTGTTTATGGCGGGTTATTCTTCGTTCTTTCTTGGGCAAGCCGCGACCAGATCTTCCTCCCGGCTGTCCCGATCGCATCACGTGGCAATTGGTGAAATGGGTTTGGGGATACCCAAAGCAGCGTTTGCCGAAGGCCCTTAAGCTCATCGAGGAGAGGCGCGGCAAAGTCCCAGGAGTTCGCCTGCGCAACACGCAAGAAATCGAGGCTTTTCTTCAAACCTTTGAAAATGAAAATTCACTTTCTTCACTTTAAGTCTTGCAAGAATGGTCGGAATTCGATAGAAGACAGGATATCTCTTTAAGCGCCCGTAGCTCAATTGGATAGAGCATCTGACTACGGATCAGAAGGTTAGGAGTTCGAATCTTCTCGGGCGCGCCAAAAATCAAGGAAATCAGCGGCTTTTAGTCGATTTTCTTTTTGTCTATATTTTGACAAATAGGTAAGGATTTGATAGAAAATAACTCTTTGTGCTTCCGTTTTTCTTCCAAAATGTGATATAATTTTGATATAGGAAAACAAGGAAAAAAGTTAAGAAACACTTAACAAATCATCAAGATTTTTGAAAGGAAGCGGGGTCAGGTACTAGCGCCCCTGTTGGATTTGGGAGCTGTTTTCCCATAAATCAGTCTGAAGTCGCACAAGTGCCGGCAGATCATCCACTTCATAATATTTTTTTCTGAGCCAGGTCGACTCGTTTTCCTTCTTTTTCACTCTGTGTCGAATCCATTCTATAAAGGGGTCTCTCCCTTTCAAAGGAATCATGTTTTTTATGCGTTTTAGGGTCGCTATTATCTGGTCATAGATGGTGTGAGTTTGATATGTAAAAGGGTTCACGATTTGACCTCTAAGGCCGTATCTGCATGCTTGGAATCGATTATAGGCATAAGGAAGATATAATTTTTTAAGATCCAAATCATTTCTCTGACTTAGTAAATGCTGAGATAAATAGAAAACATAAGCACATATCGAAACAGCTGTTTCTAACGTCAGAGGCATATCACAAATACGTATTTCCACCGTCCCATAATCTGGGCGCGGCCTTATATCCCAATAATAATCCTTGAAGCTTGAAGTGATTCCTAACTTATCCATTTCTTGAAAATAAAGGACCATTTCCTGCCAATCTCTTTTAGGCGGCATCATCCCGCTTAAGGGAAAAACATCAAGGGTTGGGATTCGAGCCGAATCAAAAGAAGTGTCTATTCCTTGATAGAAAGGGGAAGAAGCCGATAACGCAATGAAGTGAGGAATATAAAGAGATAGCGCATGGATGAGATGAAGGGCCTCCTCTCCATTTGTGCACCCCAAATGAATGTGCATTCCAAAAATGGTAAACATTTTGGCAAGGTATCCATATTGACCCGCGATAGAAAGATATCTTCTGGTAGGGTAAATCTTTCGAAAAGGCCAATGTTGAAAGGGATGCGTCCCTCCGCCGGAAAACTTGAGATTCAAGGTTTTACGGCAATCGGATAGTAAGTCTTTAAAGGTTAGCATCTCCTCATATAAGCTAGCGATGCTTAAATGGGGCGAGGAATTAATCTCAATCATACTTTGCGTAATTTCAGGGGTAATATGATTCTTCAAAGAATGCTTTTTGATAAATTTTAAAACCCTTTTTGATTTTGAGCAGAGATCAAAGTGGTCGGGGTCGATCACTTGTAACTCGATCTCAAGGCCGATGGACCTTTCTGGCGAACTCTTGAACTCTAAATTCAATGTAAAAGCGCCTATTTCCTTATATATGTAATTTTCCTGATTTTGTAGACAACCTCCAAGAATAAAAGAAGGAGAAAGAGTTTAATTATCAACTCATTTTGCACCTAAATACCTTTAAGAAGGGGCAGGATTTTTGGAGAAAGGTGGTCTTGGGATTAAGGAAAGACGAGAGGTATGTGACGGCGGGAAGTCGAAAAGAGATGCTCGAAGAGGAACAAGCTTTCCTTGAAGATAGAATTGCCCCTGCGAAATCTCGGATCTCCATAAAAAGAATCACAGCGGTTGGTCATTTTTCAAACAGGGTTTCCGAAGTCTGAAGTTGGGAGAGAACAAGAAAGGGACGCTCTATGGCGAAACTAGAAGATGAGCTTTTTGGAAATGACCTTTGAATGGCTCTTTATTTTATGATATGAAACCAAAAATTCTTTCTGGAGAATACTCGATGAAAAAGCGGATTTATTTGCTCTCTCTTCTCGTCCTCATGTCAGAGACTCACGCATCAAGAACCCAGTCCTATAGTGAAGGAGATACAATTCGCTTAACCCTCCGGTCGTCACTTTCGAGATGATTGAAGATAACGATCTAGTAGATAAAAGATGGGATAAGATAGAGATCGAGGAGAGGGAGTGGCACTTGCATTGGGCCTGTGAGGGGAGGGGGGCTATAAAAGAACTTTTTCCCTCATCTTCTTTCATTCATAAAATTTCATGCCTTGATTTTTCGGGGTTGAAGGGTCAAGGTATGCTAGATTCTCTTTTTGCAACGTATGGGGTTTCAATTATTCCGAGAGAGACGGGTCTAGAAGATGAAAAACCACGCTCCTCATGAGAATTTATTCTTTCTTCTTATCTCCTTCAGATCGCTGCTTCATGAACCATTCCGAGGAAACGACTTGATCAGAGTGTAAGAACCATTTTCGGGCTTTGATCACTATCTTCGTTCATCTTCTATTGATTTCACCTGACCTGGAATGGGATTGGCCGATAAGAACTCAAGACAGTTTTCTCAAAGGAACATCTGGCATTTACTCGAATTCACCCTATGAATAACGTGATGTTTTTCATCCCGAGGCCGGGGATGCTGGAAAGTTATGGATTTCTCTTTTCTGTTTCATGGAATCACCTTTTTTTATTCCTAAAGGAAAGATATCTCGTATCCTACGACAATCTCTCTTTAACGACGGGGGCGACGATAAGGTGAAAAATTCATCTTTTTTCAATCCAATGCCCACAAAACCTTCGGCTTTATTAGCGTAAAATTTAATGTTTCTTAACGCTACTTTGGCAGCTTCTATGGTGTCAAAATTTCTAAGTTCTGTTAATCTTTCTCTTCCTTTGCCATATTTCTCTTTTAATTTGGCAAAATAATCAATGGCAAAATCTATTAAATGTTCCAAATTATATTTTACTTGTTCAATAT
>CAYUCY010000049.1:0-11160 GCA_964443525.1 uncultured Thiotrichales bacterium | reverse complement strand
AAAGAACCTGAACGTTTTAAATTAAATCCATCCCATCACACTCTGGAACTAAACATGTAGCTAGTATACTAAGCCGGAATTTCCTAATTTTATCAAAATGCTAGGAAGCGTCACTCTATCGCCCTTGAAACGTATCTTCTCAAGACGTCTTAATGCCCGCCGCAACGAGGGTTTCATCAAGAGCTTTTTGGCTGCAGAGACCCAACGTGACCGGGTTGCCTGGCTTAATGTTGGGAGCGTTCCAGTGGGTCTTATTACGCACGGCATCGAGGGTTGCTTTTGTGGTCCCCAGAAGCCTGCAAATAGCTGCATCGGACACATCCGGATAATTTTTCAGCATCCAGGCAATGCCGTTCGGGCGGTCTTTACGCAAGGAGACAGGGGTGTAATGGCCTCCCTTCTTCAGTTTTTTCTCCATGACGGCGGGAAGGGCCGATAAAACCAGACGAGCCGTTGAATCTTTCTCGCACCGACCGATTTCTTCAGCCGTGAGCTGTCCATTCAGGATTGGGTCAAAAGGGACGAGACTACTGCTAATTTCCCCATCCGCAATGGCTTGAATTTCCACGATATGAAGGCCGCAAAAATCCGCAATCTGCTCGAACGTCAGCGTCGAATTTTCAATGAGCCAGAGCGCCGTTGCTTTTGGCATAAGGGGTGCTGACATGGACGGTCTCCTATCCTTAAAATGAAAACTGATCCATACAATCATATTTGATTCAAAAAAGAAAGAACAAGTTACAAGGAAGTACTTGAGACATGCGGCAAGCCCTTCTAAGGAAAAAACGCATCGGAAGAATCGAGGAGGATGTCATTGAGGAGGGATCGATGCTCTTTTGCCTCGGAGCTTGACGGATCTTTATGTTTTTTCAGTTCAAGGCAAGCTTTCCACAAGGCCCAGCCGCGTGCTCTTGCCCAGGTGTCTCCATCCATACTTAATCGGTCTTTAAAAATTTTTCGGGCCTTACCCTTGAGAAAGGTCCAGGTGATGACAAGATCACAAGCAGGGTCCCCGATCCCCATACAACCGAAGTCGATGACGGCTATCAGACGATTCTCTTTCAGAAGAATATTACCGCTTGCAAAGTCGCCGTGGATCCACACAGGGCCCTTGTTCCAGTAGGAATCGATAGCCCTCTCCCAAACGGCGAGGGCTTGATCAGCATCAATCCGGTCACGGAGACTCGAAATACTTGCTCTTGCTTCCTCATCGTAGACGGAAGGAGGAGCGCCCCGGAAGAAATTATGGGCCCCCGGTTCAGGACCTTTTGAGGGATCAACTTTGTGAAATTCTTTCAAAAAAGCGCTAAGATCTGCAGCCAGAGCCTCTAATTGATCTTTGCTCAAAGAGAGGGTATTCGCGCTTTCTCCCTCAATCCATCGATAAATGGACCAGGTCCGGGGAAACTTCTCGGTTGGTCTCCCTTGCGCTAAAGGCTCCGGGATTGAAACCGAGAGATGCGGGGCCAGTTTGGGTAGCCACACTTGTTCTTTTTGAACTTGAGCTGCATATTTTTCAGCACTGGGAAGTCTCACAACTTTATCGGTTCCCAAACGAAAACTTCTGTTGTCGATGCTGTTCACGGGAACGGGCTTGAGAGGAAGGGGTGCCCACTGCGGAAATTGTTCCAACAAAAGTTCCCTGACCAAAAACTCGTTTATCTTACCCCCCATAAAAAATCTCCTCCTCATGCTCAGTCTAGAACTTCCCACGTGAATGAGCTAGATTAATCGACACAATAGTAGGAAAGAGACGAAAGAGGGCAATGGTCAACATTCGGGAAATTGCTTTTAGGCCTCTCAGGCCATCCGATTTACCTCTCATGAACAAATTAATGCGAGAGGGGACAGGGTATTGGAGGTATGAGAAAGAGGCTCTCGATCGATTTATGAGTTCTCACAGGGTAGACGATGCATCCTATTTTGAGGACGCTTTCGGCTTTATAGTAGGAGATTCCAGAGGAATCATCGGATACTATTCTTTTAAAATAGAAGAAAAGCCTGTTTGCTGGATTTATTTTTTCTGGATGTTGCGCGGATCGGAAAAGGGTATGGGCGTCTTCTTTGGGAACATTGCACTTCTCAAGCCAAGAAGAAAGGTTGGACAGAATTCATCTTTTGGTCTGACCCTCATTCTCAATCCTTCTATGAGTTCATGGGAGCGGTTGTGATCGATCAGCGGCCTATGACGACCTTGCCGGGCCATAGGCGCCGATCATGAAATATGAGATCAATTTTGGTGAGCAAGAAAATCGGAGCGGAAAAGATGAATGATCTTTTAACAAAGAGAACAAACGGCCTGGAAAAGCCAAGCCTAAAGCCAAAGCGTCCCTATTTTTGCTCCGGTCCCTGTGCGAAGCCGCCCGGATGGAGTCTTTCAGATCTTCAATCGGCTGCCCTCAGCAGATCACACAGGTCTCCTCTCGGTCTTGAAAAGCTTCGGGAGGTGGCGGCTCTCTTGAGAAAAGTTCTCGAAGTTCCGAATGGATATGAGCTGGCCTTGATTTCAGGCTCCGCGACAGGAGCAACGGAAACCCTTCTTTGGAATCTCCTCGGGAGGCGCGCCGTTGATGTTTTAAGTCAGGATATCTTCGGAGATCGGTGGATCGGGGACGTTTTTGATCAACTTAAACTTGAAGGAACATCCCTCAAAGGAGAGTTCGGATCTTTACCCGATGTAACGCGCGTGCGGCCGGATCGGGACTGTGTGTTTGTCTGGAACGGAAGCACGTCAGGGGTGATGTATTCGGAAGTTGACTGGATTCGAGATTCTCGCGAAGGTCTTGTGCTGTGTGATGCAACCTCGGCGGCTTTCGTGATGCCCCTTCCTTGGAAAAAGCTCGATGCAGTTTCTTTCTCATTCCAGAAAGGACTCGGGAGTGAAGCGGGGCTGGGTGTCATTATTTTAGGTCCTCGAGCCCTTGAACACCTTAAAACCCATGAGCCTTCTTGGCCGATTCCTTATCTTTATAAGCTCCGCCATAAAGGAGAAGTGAACAGCCGTCTTTTCGAAGGGATGACCCTCAATACCATATCCCTTCTCATCGTTGAGGATATTTTAAACGCCTTAAAGTGGGCGGAAGCCTTAGGTGGAATTAAAGCTCTCACGCAAAAGGCAAGGATAAATTTCGAACGCGCAGAGGCTTGGATTCGGGATAACTCTTATTTGGATTTTTGTGTAAGCGATCCTCGGATCAGGTCTTATTCCACTTTAACTTTCAAACCTCTTTTGAACAAAGAACCGACCCTTTCTCGGGAAGCTCAATGGCAGCTTGTCAGATCTGTTGGGGAAAAGCTTGCCCAAGAGAAGGCGGGGTATGATGTGATCAATCATATGCTGGCGAAGGAGCCTTCTTTTCGGCTGTGGTGCGGGCCCACCGTCCAGGTCGAAGATTTGGAACGTCTCTTTCCTTGGTTTGACTGGGCAGTAGAAAACGCCTTCAAGGATCTCTCATGAAGAGGGTCGTTTGTGAAGCCTCCGTCTCCGGAAAAAAATGGGTTTTGCACGAGAAAGATCCCTTAAAGGGAGTCGCCCTTGCTCAATCTCTCGGTGAACCCGAGATTATCGGAAGGCTGCTTTCAAATAGGAATATCGATCTGAAAGAAGCTGAGCATTTTCTCACTCCCACGCTTAAACATTTTATGCCTGACCCGAGCCATCTGAAGGATCTGGACAGATCCGTCGAAAGAATCGTGACGGCCCTCGAGAGATCGGAGAAAATCGGGATTTTCGGCGATTATGATGTAGATGGCGCCACATCCGCCGCCTTGCTTTTTCACCTCTTTAAATCATTGGGGACACCGCCTGAGATTTATATCCCCGACAGGATTGAGGAAGGCTACGGGCCCAATTCTGAAGCCTTTCGAAAGCTTCAAACAAAAGGTATCCGGGTGATCCTGACGGTTGACTGCGGGACGACGGCTTTTGAGGTCCTCGAGGAAGTTGCTCGATCGGGTCTCGACGTGATCGTGATCGATCATCACGTGGCCGAGCCTAAATTACCGAAGGCTTTCGGTGTGATCAATCCTAATAGGTTGGATCAAGAAAGCTCTCTTAAACATCTGGCGGCGGTTGGTCTTTGTTTTGTTTTTGGGGCAGCTCTTTTGAGGGCCCTTCGAAAGCGGTCTTTTTTTACACATCAGAAAGAACCCGATCTCCTTGCGCTTCTCGACCTTGTCGCATTGGGGACCGTTTGCGATGTTGTTGAGCTTAAGGGCTTGAATCGTGCTTTTGTCGCCCAAGGTCTCAAGGTACTGGGCAGGCGTCTCAATCCGGGGATAAAAGTCCTTTCGGATGAGGCCGGGCTTCAGGAAAAACCATCCCCTTATCACTTGGGCTTTTTTGTGGGACCTCGGATCAATGCGGGCGGCCGTGTGGGCAAAGCAAGTTTAGGGGCCGAGCTTTTGACATCTCAAGATCCCCATCGGTGTGTTGCTCTTGCCCGAGAACTCGGTCTTTATAACCAAGAACGTCAACTCATCGAACAGAAAGTCCTAGAAGAAGCTCTTCAACAAGCCGAGACGAGATCAGATCCTGTTTTAATGGTTGCCTCCGAAGGCTGGCATCAAGGGGTCATCGGCATTGTGGCAGGGCGTCTCAAGGAACGTTTCCATCGCCCTGCGATCGTCATCAGTGTTGATGAAGAGGGTCTGGGGAAAGGTTCGGGTCGGTCTGTTCCGGGGCTTGATCTCGGCTCTCTTGTTCATGCGGCGAAACAACGAGGTCTTCTCGAGGCAGGAGGTGGGCACGCGATGGCTGCAGGCCTAACGGTACGACAGGAAAAACTCGATGCCCTTCACCTTTTTCTTAATGAGCGGTTTCGTGAGGTCGAGGTTGATTTAACACCTTTCCTCATGTTCGATGGTTTTTTGTCTTTGAAGGCAGCGACGCCGGATCTTTTAAAAAAAATAGAACGTATCGGTCCCTTCGGCCAGGGAAATCCGTCTCCCCGCTTTGTTTTGTCGGATTTAAGAGTCGGGAAAGTAGACCTTGTCGGTGAAAATCACATCAAATGTTTTCTGACAACCCTGGGTGGCGGAAGTTTAAGCGGCATTGCTTTTCGAGCTTTTGACACGCCTTTGGGAGATCTCTTGCTCCAAAGCAAAGAACCCCTCTCATTGCTCGGATCTTTGAAACTCGACACTTGGATGGATCGAGAAAAGGTTTCCTTCGTGATTGAAGACGGTGTGCCAACCGCCTGCCTCCAAGGCATTTCTCTGGCCTCATGAGAGCACACCTCAAAGCTCTTCTGGATGTGATTCTGCCTCCCCGATGCGGAGGATGCGGAGAGCCCGTCGACGAGACACCAGGCCTTTGCGGAGAGTGCTGGTCTCGTTTGACCTTCATCACACACCCGTTTTGTGAGCAATGCGGCTTTCCCTTTGAACTGGAAATCCAAGGAGAGCTCTTGTGCGGTCCGTGCCTTAAATCCCCACCGCCTTATACAAAACTACGGTCTGTTTTTTGTTATGAAGAGAAAAGCAAAGACTTAATTTTACGTTTCAAACACGGGGATGCGACGCATTTGACGCCTCTTCTCGTCACATGGATGGCGCGGACATCGGAAGATCTCCTTCAAGAAACAGATCTGATTCTGCCGGTTCCCCTCCATTGGGTTCGTCTGATGAAACGCGGCTATAATCAAGCAGCTCTTCTGGCTCGGGGGCTCTCGAAAAAAACGGGAATTCCTTACGTCCCTGATATTTTAAAACGGGTTCGGTCAACGGTTTCCCAAGGCCATCTAAGCTCCGTCGAACGCCGTAAAAATGTTTCTCGGGCATTTTGTGTGCGAGAGACTGCGAGGAGGAAACTCTTAGAGAAGCGTGTTCTTCTTGTGGACGACGTTTTTACCTCGGGTGCAACGGTTACCGAATGCGTGAAAGCTCTGAAAAAAAGCGGCGTGAACGACGTTTTTGTGTTAACTCTTGCAAGAGTAGTGAAATCAAAGTGACCGTTCCCATGAAAAAAGTTGTTCTCTATACAACCCCTGTTTGCCCTTATTGTGCTATGGCCAAAAAATTATTGAAACAATACGACGTCTCTTTTGAGGAAATTGATGTAACTGATCCTGAAGCACGGGAGGAGATGACCCGGAAGGCCGGAGGGAGCCGAACGGTTCCTCAGATTTTTATCGGAACAACTCATGTGGGTGGCTTTGATGATCTTTACACCCTCCACAAGGCAGGGTCCCTGTCTTCTCTTTTGGCAGGTTAGAATCTTTAATTAAGTTATCTTTTGGGGTTGCGAAGAATGTCTCCATCAAAGAAGTCAAAAAACCGATTCGGCTTTTCTCAGTAAAATCCGCTCAAGAGTGGATCGGTCGGGAAATTTTCGTCAAGAAAAAAACATCGCCTGCCCCAAAGAGCGGTTTCCTTAAAAACAATAGATTTCATTACAAAAGGTCGGCGATGGCTCCTACAATCTTTTGTGCATTTTGAAGACCTTGGCGCTTCCCTTGGTAAGAACGAAGGAAGGCTACTTTTTGATCAGGCCTTACTTTAGCAGTTCCTTTTTGAGCCTGAACAAAAGCTAGCAGGGCGGTGGGATTCGGGAAGGTATTTTGATAGAATTGGAGAACAATTCCTTTTTCGCCAATGTCACAGCGCTCAATATGGCTTTTACGGCACAGCTGTTTGAGGGTCATGATCTCGAGCAAATTACGCACCTCCTCAGGAAGCGGCCCGAACCGGTCCAGAAGTTCTCCGCTGAAAGCGTCGAGTTCCTCCCTGGTTTCAAGATGGGAAAGACGACGATATAAATTTAGTCGAATCGGGAGATCCTCTACGTAAGTTTCAGGAATCAGCACGGGAAGAGAAATCGTAATGGTCGGAGACCAGCTGGATGAAGCAACCTCCGCAGGTCCTCCAAGGTGTTTTGAGCGAACATCCTCGATGGCTTCCTGAAGCATAGTCTGATAGAGCTCGACCCCCACCTCTTTTATGTGTCCCGATTGTTCCTCGCCCAAAAGATTTCCGGTTCCACGGATGTCCATGTCATGGCTTGCTACTTGAAAACCTGCCCCTAAGGTATCCAAAGTTTGCATTACTTCAAGGCGTTTCAGGGCATTTGGAGAAAGAGCCCCCTTCTCCGGCAACATGAGATAAGCATGGGCCCTTAATTTTGCACGTCCGACGCGTCCCCGGAGCTGATAAAGCTGGGCCAGACCGAACCGGTCTGCCCGATGGACGAAGAGGGTGTTAGCCCTCGGAATATCAAGTCCCGATTCGATAATATTCGTCGCCAAAAGGACATCATAGTGGCCTTCCGTAAAGTCCGTCATGATTTTTTCAAGGGCATGAGCACCCATTTGTCCGTGAGCAATTGCAATACGAACCTCGGGGACAAGTTCCCGCAGGCGTTCCCTGAGAGGTTCCAGATCCTCGATAAAGGGAGCTACATAAAAACTTTGCCCACCCCGATAATGCTCCCGTAAAAGGGCCTCTCTGACGATCACGGGATCAAAAGGCAAGACAAAAGTCCGTACAGCCAAACGATCCACGGGCGGAGTGGCAATCACGCTCATGTCTCTTACGCCTGTCAGTGCCATTTGGAGAGTCCGCGGGATTGGGGTTGCGCTCAGGGTCAGGATATGAACGTTTTTTTGAAGCTCCTTAAGGCGTTCTTTCTGCTTCACGCCGAAGTGTTGTTCTTCATCCACGATCAAAAGACCTAAATCTTTGAAATCTAGAGATTTCGCTAAAAGACCGTGAGTTCCGATGACGATATCGACCTGTCCTTTCCTCATCTCTTCCTTGATTTCCTTCGCTTTTTTAGGAGTCACCATGCGAGAGAGTTCTTCGATTTGAAGATTCAGGCCTTCAAAACGCTCCTTGAAATTGAGGGCATGTTGACGGGCAAGGAGAGTCGTAGGTGTTAGAATTGCCACCTGTTTCCCGTTTGAGGCTACAACGAAGGTTGCCCTTAAAGCCACTTCAGTCTTGCCGAAACCGACATCCCCGCAGATGAGCCGATCCATAGGGCGACCTGATTCAAGATCCCGGAGTACATCCGCAATTGCATTTTGTTGATCTTCCGTTTCCGTGTAGGGAAAGCGTGCGGAAAATTCTTCGTAAAGTCCCGATGACGGGTGATAAATTTCACCCTTTTGAAGCTCCCGTTCTGCTGCCAGCTGAATGAGATGTCCTGCCATCTCAAGCAGGCGTTTTTTTACCTTTGCTTTCCGATGCTGCCAGGCACTGGAGCCCAGCTTGTCGAGATGGGCGGTGCTTCTTTCTCCTCCGTATCGGGAAAGCATTTCCAAGTTTTCGACGGGCACGAAGAGCTTATCCCCGCCGCCATAACTTAAGACGACACAGTCATGGGGGACGTTAAGGACATGAAGGGTTTCAAGCCCTTCATACCGACCGATTCCGTGCTCCTGATGAACGATAAAATCTCCGACCTCAAGGGCCGTGGCCTCTTGGATCAAAAGATCCGCCCTGATTTTTTTCTTTTGGGGTCTGGCCTGACGCTCTCCGAAAAGATCCTGTTCGGTGATAAGGAGGAGTTCTTCCGTCTCAAAACCTTGCTCGAGAGGAAGAAGAGCAAGCGCGATAATCTCTTTTTCCAAACCCTTCAAACTCTGGAAAGAATCAACCATGCGGCAGGGAATCTCACGATCCTCCAAAATTCTTATAAAACGGGTTAGAGACGTATGGGTAAAAGAGGTTATGAGCCTTATTTTGTGTCGCGCCTTTTTAAGACGTTCAAGCAGCGCGTCGATAAGATGGGCTTCCTTTTGGGCTCGTTCGGTTGAGAAATCGAGAACTGCTTTAACAGCAAAATCAAGGCCTGTCTTCTGAGGGCTTTTAAAAGAGGAAAAAGTAAAAGTGGCTCGTGCTTTAAGATTTTCTCCGACCTCATCGGGGGATAAGTAGAGTTCCTCAGGGGTAAGGGGATGATAAGGAAAACCGTTTCTCTTTTCAACGTCTTCAAATTCTTTACGCGCTTGATAATGTTCTACTATTTGATCCCATCTTTTTTGGACTGCATCATGTGCATGATCGTCAAAGGTGACGAGAGCATCAGGCAGATAGCTCAAAAGAGTTTCGAGAGAAGGGTAAAAAAGGGGAAGCCAATGCTCCATCCCGGGATAAGGCCTCTCTTCACTGATTGATTCATAGAGGGAATCTTTTTCGCTGATCCCGAAACGATTTCTATAAGTTTGTCGGAAGTACTTAGCTCGTTCGGGGGTGAGGGTTAGCTCGGCCCCTCCCGTGAGCTCTAAAATCAGGCAAGACTCTTGAGACCTTTGAGTTACAGGATCAAGTGCTTTTATAGATTCGAGGTGGTCTCCGAAGAGATCTAATCGGTAGGGGATTTCGCTTCCTGCGGGATAAACATCTAAAAGTCCCCCGCGGATTGCATACTCTCCTGGTTCTCTAACGGTGGTGACGCGCGTATACCCATGATGAAGAAAAAATGCTTCCAGGCTTTCTAAAGAAATATCGCTCCCAGCTGTTAAAAGGAGGGAAGCATTTTTGTAAACTTCTTTAGGCGGGATCCGTTGTAAGAAACTGCTTGGGGTTGTTAGGAGAAGGTAGGGAGATTTCAAGGTGAGAATTTTAGAGAGGACCTCCGCTCGTTTGGCGACGATGTCCCGATGGGGAGAGACTCGATCATACGGAAGGCAGTCCCAAGCGGGAAAGGTGGAGACGGAATAAGTCGGATCCAAAAACCGGGCAAAGCTTGCCAGCATCTCCATCCGCGCCTCATGTCGACAAACGTGAAGGATCGGCTTTTGAGAAGTGAAAAGAAGACCCTTCAAGACAAAAGCTTCATAGCTTTGCGGAATCCCGTAAAGGACTCGATGCTGAGGCTCTTGAAAAGAAAGAAAAGACAAATCTGTCATAATCTTTTTCGTAATTTGATTGTCTCTTTTCAATACACGAAATCGAGGGAAGACCGCAAGGATTACCCTTCGAAAAGGGGGAGGTTCTTGTGAGTTGAGAAGTAAGCTTCGATAATCTCCGGCGTGATGGAATTGAGCGCTTGGGTGCTCCAACGAGGGTTTTTATCCTTATCCACGACAACGGCCCTGATGCCTTCGAAAAAATCAGGATTTTCGATAAAAGAGCGGGAGAGTTGATACTCCATCTCAATGGCCTCAAGAAAAGACATGGGTTGAGCGCGCTTCAATTGTTCGAAAGTAATTTTGACGCTGAGAGGAGACTTAGAAAGGATCGTCTTTCGGGCCTGCAGAGCAAAATCGGAGCCGCACTCTTGAAGATTCCCCAAAATTTCCTCAACCGATGTTCCCTCAAAGCAGCTGTCAATTTCAGTTTGATGGGGTTTGAGTTCTGCTTGGGGTGCGTTCGACACATATCTTTCTACAATTTCACTCACCTGTTCACGTGTCTTCGGGCCTACTTCAATAAGGGATCGTTTTAGATCTTCATGACGCGCACGCGGAACGAAATGGGTTGCAAGACCTGTATAAAGGGCGTCTCCTGCTTTAATGGAGGTGCCCGTTAATCCTAGATAAAGCCCCAGCTTTCCGGGGCACTTATTTAAGAAATAGCTTGCACCGATGTCCGGAAAATAACCGATCCCCACCTCCGGCATCGCGAAAAGAGCATGTTCGGAGACGACCCGATGGGTGCCGTGTACGGAAACCCCCAAGCCTCCCCCCATAGCAATTCCCTGGATGAGAGACAGATAAGGTTTGGGATAGGTATGGATCAGTGTATTAAAGCGGTATTCTTCCTTAAAAAGGTCGTCCAGGAAGCTCAAGTCTCGCCTCTGTTTTGCTTCATAGACCGTTTTAAGATCGCCTCCCGCACAAAAGGCTCTCTCTCCGGCTCCCTCTACAATGATCATATGAATACTCGGATTGGAGGCACAGTCCGTCAAAAAAGGCCGTGCTGCTCTGATCATAGAAAGAGTAAGGGCATTCAGGGTATTTGGCCTGTTGAGTAACATCCATCCGATATGATGATCTTTTCGGGTCAAAAGAGACTCTTCATAGGCGGGTGTTGCTGAAGCCAAGGCTTGATCCATAAGTCATTTCCTCCTCAGCTGAGTATGCCTCGAATCTATCTATCTGTAAACGGATCAAGGGATAATATAGAGAGGAAGCATGAAACCTCCTTCGTAAACGCCGTACAAATAGAGGGTCTGATCAAAGGGCAGGATTTCGTAACGGAGGATTTTCCGTGCGG
>CAYUCY010000048.1:0-11380 GCA_964443525.1 uncultured Thiotrichales bacterium | reverse complement strand
GATGGGATGATAATGAGAGGCGCCTTTTTCTTCACAGCTGTTTGAGATGCTGCAAGAATGCCGTTCCCGACCGCCATTCCCATAGAGCCACCCATAAAATTAAAGTCAAAGCAAGCGATCACGACGGTGATACCGCAAAGAGGTCCTTCCGCAACCAGAATGGCGTCATCCTCTCCTGTTTTCTGGCGGGACTCTTTATGACGGTCTGTATATTTTTTCAAGTCCTTGAATTTAAGCGGGTCAGTGATGGGTTTCGGGTAAGAAATTCTGGTATACATTCCTTCATCGAAAAGCATCTCAAAACGTTCTTTCGCCCCGATACGCATATGATGGCCGCAATGGCGACAGACCTGCTTCGTCTCGGCCAAGTCTCTATGAAAGAGCATTTGTTCGCAGGACGGACACTTGTGCCAGAGATTATCGGGGACATCCTTGCCCACAAGCCTGCGTAACTTCGGCTTTACAAAATCACGTATCCAATTCATTTAAACTTTCCTCTAAACTCAATCTGAGCTGACTTTAGCGGATGTTTTCCTGAAGGGCTAGATAAAATCATCAGAGGTTTTTTACGCCCTCTTTTTGATCTTTGAGCTCCCGCATTTTAAGGATGCGTTTCTTGATTTCTTCTACAGTCTCCTGAGGAGAAAAATCTTCAAGGAGGTAAATAGGATGACCTTTATAGTGCGGTTTTGCCAGTTGCAAATCTCCTTGTTCAAGATATGTGCTTGAAGAGGCCTCAACCGAGGTATGAAGTCTTGTGGAATAAGACATCCATGGTTTAGAAAAAGCAGAGCAGGTTTGGACATAGAGGGCTTCTCCATAATAAACTGGTTGGCTGAGGCGGATAGAAAACCCGATCTCAAAGGATTCGGGAATCTCTTCAAGTTTGGTGAGAGGAATGAAGCGCTGGATGCTTTTTTGAGAGGAGAGTCGCACAAAGAATCCTAAGGATGCGAAGTTTCGGATTTTCTCTTCTATATAAGCTTGGATTTTAGGAGCCAACGCTCGGATTGTTCTTTCATCTGCTTTTTCTGGGAACGTTAGTTTTTGAGATCGCAGCTCTCCATCCATAAGGATTAAGAGACGTTCAAGGCTCGTTCTGTCTCTTGTTTCTTCGGGCTTTTCTAACTCATGTGCGCCGAAGATAAGAGCTTTATCCAAATCGGTAGCCTCTCGCCAGCTAAGTGTGAGCAAAGAAATCTCTGTGTTTCCTTTTACTTTCGATTCTTTAAAATGTTCTGAGATGCGTTGGCGGGCTTCTATGAGATGCGATGATCGGTTGTATTCTTGACCTGTCGTCTCAAGTTCAAAAGCAGGAGAAAGGGGTCGGCTTGTAAGTTGTTCAAAGATAGGTTTCCACGTCTCTCGTGCTTTGTCAAAAAGTACTTTCACTTTTCCTGAGACGATTTTTTCAATCTCCGATTCCTTCCTTTTCTGGATAAAAGCTTGAGCTTCCGGGAATTTCATCTCTTGATAGACGAGTTGTTCAAGCTGCTCTTTCACTATTGAGCTGGTAAGCGTCCCTTCAAGGAGATCTCTTTGCGTATATTGTTGGGAGGTTTTTTTTGATTTAAATTCGGCGCCAATTTCTTGGAAAGATTTTGCAACCCGTTGTTTAAACTCAAGACTTTCAGATCTTACGAAGTCTAAATCGGATGGGCTTAGAGGTGAAAGGTTTGTCCTGCATTTCTCCAAATATTCTTTCAAAGCATCGGTATATCTTAAGACGGCCTGCGTTAGGTAGCCTTCATAAGCTGCATTTAATGCACGCCTTTCTTCTTCAGAATTAGGTTTTGGAAGAGCTTTCATATCAGCTAACATCTGTTTGAATGCTGTGAATCTCTGGTGCTCCATCAACTTGATTCCGGAGCTAGCTCCGCTGCGATGGGGCGTTCTTGTTTTGATCTCGCCTAGGAATTCTGCTCGAAGGGGCTTAGCGACAACAAGGTCCGCCAATTTTCTCTCAGAGGCTTTTTTTAGACAACTTAACTGAAGTTGAAGCGCCTCGCCCGAGACAAAATGAGGACGTTCCGAAACGGGAGCAGAAGGCTCGGTCGAAGCTCTTTTTAAATTTGAGGAACCCTGCTTGAGCTCTTCAAGAGAGAACGACGCTGAGACGGTTGCAGCTGTTGTTGAGGAGATGAGAAAAGCGATAAAGGCAATTTTTCGAGGCATTATAAAGAACTCCCGTTTCGAACGACATCTTTGTAACGCTGCGGCGAAAAAGTTACTAAAGAGTTAACAAGTGGCCTAAAACTTGGGAAGAATTGTTAACGAGCACAACTTAGAAGGTTGTCTTCTAGGGAATTAACGCTGATAAAAATTCCTCGGTCATAGACTGATCTATGGCCGAGGTAAGAAAAAATCTAATTCAAGAAAAAATCAGGAACGAGCGGTTTGCCGGGTTCGACCGCGTATCGGTCCATGTCCGCAATCCCTTCATCTCGAAGAACATCTTCGTCGACGAAGAAATTCCCGGTGCATTCTCTCGAGTTCTTTGTAAAAATGAGATAAGCGGCATCCGCAACAATCTCCGGCTCTCGACACCCGGGGATCAGAATATCACCGCCGATCATCCGAATGGCGGCCGTCGCAATGGCCGTTCTCGGCCATAGAGCATTAACGGCGATCCCATCCTTTCGGAACTCTTCCGACATGCCGAGAACGCACATGCTCATGCCATACTTTGACATGGTATAGGCGCAGTGATTTTTAAACCACTTCGCATCCATGTTGAGGGGAGGGGAGAGAGTTAGGATATGGGGGTTCTGGGCTTTCTTTAAATGGGGAATACAGGATTGGGAGGCGGAGAACGTGGCGCGCACGTTGACTTGGTGCATCAGGTCAAATCGTTTCATCGGCGTCTCAAGGGTTCCCGTCAGTTGGATGGCGCTGCAATTGTTGACGAGAATATCGATGCCGCCGAAGGTATCGACGGCCTTTTGAACAGCCGCGTGCATTTGGTCATCATCCCGAACATCACACTGAACAGGCAGAGCTTTGCCTCCTACGGCTTCAATTTCTTTAGCTGCTGAAAAAATAGTCCCTTCCAACTTCGGATGGGGCTCTGTCGTTTTGGCGGCAATCACGATATTTGCGCCGTCCCTTGCGGCCCTCAGTGCGATGGCTTTTCCGATGCCGCGGGAGCCCCCCGTGATGAACATGGTTTTTCCCTGAAGTGGCTTCATGACGTCTTCCTTTCGTTTCCTTTAGTATCCGTTAAATGTTGCTTTTCTCTTTTGAACGAAGGCAGTCGTCGCTTCACCGAAGTCCTGGGATGTACTGCAGTCGGCAAAGGCTTCCTCTTCTGCCTGGAGTTGGGTTGGTAGATTGTTGTCAAAGGATTGGTTGACTAGAAACTTGCTATGGGCGAGAGCCAATGTGGGGCCATCGGCGAGTCGCTTTGCAAGCCGAAAAGTCTCTTCCTCGAGCTTCGGTGCGGGAACAACCCAATTAACAAGCCCATAGGCAAGTGCTCTTTGAGCATCGAGTTTTTCATTAAGCATCATGAGCTCTTTTGCTTTTCGTGCCCCCCCGATCCGTGGCAGGTGATACGTCGATCCACCGTCGGGGGATGTTCCGATATTTGTGTAGGCAAGAGTGAAGAATGCTGAGTCGGCGGCGATCGCTAAATCGCAAGCTGCCATCAGGCTCACACCGAATCCCGCAACGGCCCCTTCCAGACTGGCGATCACAGGCTTTGCCATTCGGTTTAAGGAAAGGATAGCCGGGTGGACGTGCTGGATAAAGGTATGAAAACGAAAGCGGCGTTCTTCTGGGTCTTTGTCCAGCTCGGCGACAAACATATTAATGTCCCCGCCGGCCATGAAATTGCCACCGCTCCCTCTTAAAACGACACATCTGACTTTCGGGTCGAACTCGACTTGGGCCGTCTTTGCAACAAGTTCTTTTGCTAGGTCTTCATTCAAGGCATTGAGGAGTTTTGGGCGATTCAAGGTAAGGGTCGCGATGCCGTCTGTAATATCAAGCGCTAGAGTATTTTCGATCATTCCTCTTCTCCTTTCAAATGTAGGTTGCGCAGCTCTTCCTCCATCTGAAGCCAATGTTCGATGGCCGGGTTGATTTGCTTCAGAGGTTGCTCAATTTGCAAGGCATGAAAGAGATCTTGTGTCGGAATTTTTTTCTTTTTTCTCAAAAAAATACCTTTGACAAGGGCTGATGCAATCAAATGGCCCTTGGATTCAATACGTTGATGGATATAGATCCACTTCTCGTCCCACCCAATCACGCGCGTATGAAGGGTGAATTTTTCAAAGACACCAAGGGCTCGTCGAAAACGCACGTTGGCCGACCCTAAAATTGCTTGCCACTTATGTTTTCTGAAGTAATCAAAGAGGCCCGTTCGGATAATAAGATCCGTTCGCCCCAAGTCCATCAAGCTTAAATAACGAGAATTCGTCATATGAAGGTTGATGTCGAGATCATGGGGGTAGACCCGGAAGTGTACGACGGATTCATCAAAAAAACCCAGTTTAGGGCGCATCATGGCATGAAGGATGACTCGAAGGAGCCTTAAGAGTAGGTTCATAATACGTAAGCACCTTTCAAGATGATCATCCTTTCCGCATCCTGTAAGGCCAAGTTTAGAAAGGCCCGAAACTTTCTTCTTTATAATCCATAAGAGGAGCAGCGCCCGCCATAATGCAAGCAAACAGACTTGATGTCTGAGGCAAAAGCTTTTGCATGAAGAACCGGGCTGTCTCCAATTTAGCGGTGTAAAAGGCGTCTTCCGCCCCTCCGAGCTTTGATTTTGTGACTTCAACGGCTCGACACCAGAGGTATGCTTGACACGTAAATCCAAAAAGCTTTAAGTAATCCGTTGCAGCAGCTCCGGCTTCATTCGGATTTGCCATACTTTTTTGAGCGAGCGCAGCTGTTGCCTGTTGAAGACGACCGAAAACTTTAGCAAGCGGTAAAAGGAACTCGGCCAGACTTTCATCCGACTGTTTTGTATCGATATAAGCCTGAACGGGGTGGAAAAATTGTCGTAAATATCGGCCTGTATGAGCGGGTAATTTGCGCCCGATCAGATCCATGGCTTGAATGCCGTTGGTCCCTTCATAAATTTGTGCGATCCGAGCATCTCGAGCGAATTGTTCGACGCCATGCTCCTTAATATAGCCGTGACCCCCGTAAACTTGGATGGCGAGGTTGGCAATATCCGTTCCCGTATCGGTTAGAAAGGCCTTCACAATGGGTGTCATCAGCTGAATCAGGTCATCGGCTTCTTTGCGTTCTGTCTCGTCAGGAGAATGCTTTGAGATGTCAAGATTCATAGCAACCCAAGCTGCCATCATTCGATTTCCTTCGTTAAAAGTCTTCATCGTCAAGAGCATTTTACGAACGTCGGGATGGACGATAATCGGATCCGCTGGTTTATTCGGGAATTTAGGACCCGTGAGCGCGCGTCCTTGGAGGCGTTCCCGAGCATAGGCGAGGGCATTCTGATATGAGATTTCTCCAATGCCGAGGCCTTGGTTTCCGACACCGAGCCTTTCCGTATTCATCATAGTGAACATGTTGGACATGCCCTTGTAAAGGTCGCCGACAAGCCAGCCCTTTGCTCCGTCAAAATTCATAACGCAGGTCGAAGACGCCTTAATCCCCATCTTATGCTCAATGGAGGCACAGTAGACCGGATTCCTCTCTCCAGGGTTTCCATCTTGATCGGGGAGGAACTTAGGTACCAGAAAAAGGCTGATCCCTTTGATGCCTGGGGGAGCCTCGGGGGTCCGCGCAATGACGAAGTGAAGGATATTATCCGAGAGGTCATGCTCGCCTGAAGAGATGAAAATCTTTGTGCCTTCAAGCATATAGGAGCCATCTTTCTGAGGCGTTGCTTTCGTGCGCAAAAGGCCCAAATCCGTCCCGCAGTGAGGTTCGGTCAAACACATGGTTCCTGTCCATGTGCCCGCGACCAGCTTGTGGAGATATTTTTCCTTAAGAGCATCGGATCCATGCATGTTAAGAAGAATATAAGCGCCTCGTGTAAGGCCCGGATAAAGACCGAACGAAAGATTGGCCGAGCACGTCATCTCCTCAAGGAAAAACCCGAGAAGCTCCGGCATTCCTTGCCCGCCGTATTTGGGGTCGCAAGTCAAGGTGGACCACCCACCTTCTATGAATTGTTGATAGGCTTCCTTGAAACCTTTGGGAGTTTTAACTTCGCCGTCCTTGAAATGGCACCCCTCTTGATCTCCGGAAAGATTAATCGGGAAGAGCACATTTTCTGCAAATTTAGCACCTTCGGCCAGGACGGCATCAATAAGATCATCGGTGAAGTCCTCGAAACCCGGAAATTTTTGTAGCTTAGGCTGGGCATTAAGGAGTTCCCTCAGAACAAAGGTCATATCACGGGCAGGAGCTTGATAAATTGGCATTTGATTAGTTCCTTAAGGGTTTACCTGTTTCTAAAATATGTTCCATACGGGCGAGGGTTCGCGCGTCCCGAATGAGGGTCATAAAGGCGGCGCGCTCAAGATCTAAGATGGCATTTTCATTCATTTTGTCGGAAATATCCGTGTCTCCACCGCTGAGAATATTAGCAAGTTTCTTGGCTATTTCCTCGTCATAAGCTGTGGCTTTTCCGGCCTTAACCATCCCTTTGACGGCCATGAGCATGGCAACTTTTGCGACACCGCCGGGCAGCTGAATTTCCTGCTCAACGGGTGGTTTATAATCCTTAACCATGGAAAGGGCTTTTGCTTTTGCATCTGCCAACAGGCGATCTCGATTCATGGTGATTTGATCTCCCTCACGGAAGAAAAGCATTTCTTTTGCCTCAAAAGCCGACTTCGCAACCTTGGCGGTGCCTATGATCTCAAAGACCTTAGCAAGAGCTACCATTGAGCCTCCCGGGCGACGATTATTATTGAGCCACCTTGTGATCATTTCCTTACAACCGCCCCAGGCAGGTACTAGGCCGACACCGACCTCAACGAGGCCTACATAGCTTTCAGCGTGTGCTTGAATGGCGTCACAGTGAAGAAGAACTTCACACCCACCCCCCAAGGCCATGCCGGAGGGTGCTGCCACAACGGGAAAGTTCGAATACTTGAGAGCTTTATAAGTTTGTTGGCCGCCTGCGACGGACTCTTCGATTTGCTGCCAAAGGGCCGTATTGGCTGCAAAGAGGGCAAGCCCGATATTGGCACCGACTGAGAAGTTATCTCCTTCATTATGAATGACGAGGGCCTTGTACTGATCCGATCCTTCAATAAGCTCAATTGCTTTTCGGATCATTTTCATGATCTCGAAATCGATTGCGTTCATCTTGGAGGTGAATTCGAGGCAAATCACCCCATCCCCGATATCCCAGAGTTTTGCGGAAGGGTTCTTTGCAAGAGGCTGACTTTTTCGTTTAATGTCGGAGAGCAAGAGTTGCCCTGGTCTTCTCGCGACATTTTCATAAGTACCTTTCAAAGTAAAGTACTGAAGGATCCCGTTTTCAACCCTATAGAACGTTCCATCCCCTACTTTCTTGAGAAGCTCAGGCACTTCCCTATTTTCAGCTTTAAGACGCTCCGCAAACCATTTGGGTCCAATCTGGTCAAGCAACTCAAAAGGACCGTATTTCCAGCCATAGCCGAGTTTCATTGCCGTGTCGACGGCGGTAATATCATCCGCGATCTCAGGAATGAGCGAGGCTGTATAAGACAGCGTCATGGAGAGAACTTTCCAAGCATACTCCCCCGTTTTGTCTTTATACTCCAAAAGAGGACGCAGTCCTGTTTTTGCGGCTTCCAGGCTTGCGAACATTGCTTTTTTGGAGGGTGCATATTCTCCCGTCTGGAGATTAATGGATTCTTTGACTTTGGTGCCGTCCTCTTTCTTATTCATGCGGTAAAAGCCGCCTTTGCCTTTTCGACCCGTATAGCCATCGGCAATCATCTTTTGAATCAGCTCAGGTTCACGATAGATCTTGCAGTAGGGATCTTCCTTGGGGAGGGACGCATTCATACTTTTGCCGATCAGCGGCATCAGATCAAGACCTACAAGATCAATAAGCCCGAAAACCCCCGTCTTTGGAATGCCCATGGGTTTTGAGAAAAGGGCGTCTGCTTCCTCAACCGTGATGTCTTGGTCCATCGCTTCCAGAACGGCGGCTTGAAGCCAAAAAGTTCCAATTCGATTGCCGATGAACCCGGGCGTATCATGGCAAAGAACAACACCTTTCCCGAGACGGATGTCGCAAAAATCATGAATGGCCTCAACAACTTCACGATCAGTTTTCGGTCCTTTGATAAGCTCAAGCAGTCTCATGTAGCGAGGCGGATTAAAGAAATGGGTGATCAAAAAATTCTTTTGAAAATCGGATCCCCGTCCCTCAACCAAATCATGAAGAGGAATTGTTGACGTGTTAGAGGAGACGATCGTGTCGGGGCGGACTATCTTTTCTAACTTTTCGTAAAGGTCGCGCTTAATGTCGAGTTTTTCCACGATCGCTTCAACGACCCAATCACAGTCTTTGAGCTTTTTTAGGTCATCCTCAACATTGCCGGGTGTAACGCGTTTCACAGCATCCTTCGACATGAAGGCGGCCGGCTCCGTTTTTTGCATGCGTTCAATCGCACTCTCAGCCAAAGAATTCTTTTTCCCGAAGCCTTTTTGAGGAACATCGAGAAGTAGAACGGGAATGCCGGCATTTGCAATGTGGGCGGCGATACCGCTGCCCATGACGCCGGCACCGATTACGGCTGCTTGCTTAATGTCACGTGTCATGATTAAAGTGCCTCCAAAATCGTTGCAATTCCTTGGCCGCCGCCGATACACTGAGTTGAAAGAGCGTATTTGCCTCCCTCTCTTTTTAAGAGGGTTGCAGCTTTCCCTGTAATTCGTGCGCCCGTGGCTCCTAAGGGATGACCGAGAGCAATAGCACCACCGTCTAGATTGATCTTTTTTCGATCGATATTGAGTTCTTGCATGCAAGCCAAAGCTTGGGAAGCAAAAGCTTCATTCAGCTCAACGATATCAATGTCTTCTATTTTAAGACCCGCACGGGCGAGAGCTTTTTTAGATGCTGCAACAGGGCCGATTCCCATGATTTCAGGATCACATCCTGCAACGGCAAAACTCTTAATTCGGGCGATCATGGGAAGATTATTTTTCTTAGCATAATCCTCGGAACAAACAAGAGTTGCCGCGGCACCATCGGTCAGGGGGGAGGAGGTGCCTGCTGTTACCACACCGTTTTCATCAAACGCAGGCTTTAACCCTGCAAGTCCTTCAAGGGAGGTGTCGGGCCGAATACAACCATCTTCTTCAACAAGTCCTTCTTTGGTTTGGATGGGAACGATTTCCTCTTTAAGCTTCTTCGCTTCTCGGGCGGCTGAGGCTTTTTGGTGGCTTTCAACGGCAAGTTGTTCTTGATCTTTGCGAGAAATCTTCCAGCGTTCCGCTACATTTTCGGCTGTTTCTCCCATCGACATATAGGCTCCCGGAGATTTCTCATACAGTCTCGGATTTGGCATGGGATTAAACCCGCCCATGGGAACGCGGGTCATTTGTTCAACGCCAGCTGCAATAAAAACATCCCCTGCACCGCACGCAATGGCGCCTGCTGCCATGTGAATTGTTTGCATGGATGAGCCGCAGAAACGGTTTACCGTGGCACCGGCTATGCTTTGTGGGAGGTCCGCATTTAAAACAATGAGGCGGGCCAGGTTCAGTCCTTGTTCTCCTTCCGGAAAAGCGCACCCGAGGAGGAGATCCTCGATGTCATCTACTTTAACGCCTGTTTCTTTAATCAAAGCCTGAATAACCGCCGACGCGAGATCATCAGCACGTACCTTAATGAGCGCTCCTTTATTCGCAAAATGAAACGGAGAGCGCTTGTAACCAACGATAACAGCATTTTTCATGGAGCTTGCCTTTCCCTTGTGATTATTATAATTGCCCTTAATTTACAAAAATTTCGTTAAAATTATAAGGAAAAAAAGCGCATTTCAAAATTTCTTTTCAGGAAAGATCTGAGAAGCGAATTTGGCGGATTTAAAAGCGGTCTTTTAGATTTCTGATATGCGCAAAAACATCTTCGGGAGATTTACCTGAAAGTCTTAAGATCTCTTGAAAGGCAGGATCATCACACCTCAAAAAAGGATTCGCCAGCTTCTCCAAAGCAAGGACGGAGGGGAGGGAAGGTTTCCCCTGACTGCGCAAAGACCGAACGACCTCCAAGTGCTTGATGAGATGTTTATTCTGCGGATCCAGTGTAAGGGCAAAGGTGCCGTTGGCTTCTGTATACTCATGGCCGCAGTAAAGGCGGGTATCAGGCGGGAGTCGTCTCAATCTTTGGAGTGACTGCCACATCTCCTCAGGCGTTCCCTCAAAAAGTCGGCCGCACCCGAGAGAGAACAGTGTATCGCCCGTAAAGACCGCTTTCCCCTCAGCAAAAAAATAAGCCAGTGCTCCTTTGGTGTGACCAGGCACATGGAGGGCCTGAAACTGCGAAATGCCGAGGTTACAGATCGCTCGATCCTCTAAAAGCTCATCAATGCCGGGAATGCGTCTGGCATCATCTCGAAAGCCGATGATTTTACATTTTGTTTTATTCATTAAATCGATGTTGCCGCCCACGTGATCGGGGTGGTGATGGGTGTTCAAAATGTAATGAAGCTTGAGCTTCCAAGTGTCTAAGGCTTTAAGGACGGGTTCGGCTTCCGAGGGATCAACGCAAGCCGTCACTTTAGACGCGCGATCTACCACAAGATATGCATAATTATCTTTCAGGCACGGGATAGGATAGACATCTAGGAAATTCATTCGAGTATCCCTGATTTTTTACGCTACCATACGCAATAAAAAAGCGCGGCACAAGGGCCGCGCGAGAATGTGGAGGTTAAAGGTCGGTCTATAAGCTCGGAAAAAGATTTTTATACACCTGCATCTGATGCTTACTTTGTTCGCGCTCTTTTAATGATTTGGCGTGCGTTGCTTTAATGTGCTGGTTCATGAAACCTTTGAACTCTTCAGATTCGGGGAACAAAACCCCGGCAATAAAAAAGAGACCTGAAACGCAGGTAAGAACCATTATTCTTTCAAGTTTATTCGGATTCATTTTTACTCTCCCTCAAAATGAATTTATCATTGGCAAAGTGATGTTTGTTAATCGGAGAATAAGTGGTAAAAAGTAAAGGAAGCATAAATAAGATATTAAAAAAGGGTTAATATTAGGAAAAATTTTTTTAAAAATTTATTAACTATATCTTCGCACCCGAAGCTGTTATCTGTCAAGATCTCCGAGTTACAAATTCATGATAAAGAATCGATCAATAGAAGCATCTAACCTCACGAGCGCAGGTTACTGAAAAAGTGTTGACGGTTGACTGAGAAAAATGCTTTTGTGAGTCAATTTTGACAT
>CAYUCY010000047.1:0-11533 GCA_964443525.1 uncultured Thiotrichales bacterium | reverse complement strand
CTCGAGCATTTCGGCGTGCCTTTCTCTCGTACAGATGGAGGAACCATTTATCAACGAAAGTTCGGCGGCCATACGATTGAATACGGAAAATCGATGGCACAGAGGGCTTGTGCTGCGGCGGATCGAACGGGCCACGCCATTTTACATACCCTTTACCAGCAATCTTTAAAACACAAGACCAACTTTTTTATCGAGTATTTCGCCCTTGATTTGATTATGGATCAGGAGGGCGCCTGTCGAGGAGTGATGGCCTGGTCTCTTGAAGACGGTACCATTCACAGATTCTCGGCCCATATGGTTGTGCTTGCAACGGGTGGACATGGTCGGACATTTTTTACCTGCACGGGAGCACATACCTGCACAGGGGATGGGAACGGCATGGCGCTTAGGGCGGGGCTTCCTCTTCAAGACATGGAGTTTATTCAATTCCATCCGACCGGCATCTACGGGGCGGGATGCTTGATTTCGGAAGGTGTCCGAGGGGAGGGTGGCTACCTCACAAATGCGAAGGGTGAGCGTTTTATGGAAAAGTATGCGCCTAATGCGAAAGACCTTGCTTCCCGAGACGTCGTAAGTCGTGCCATTACCATCGAGATCAATGAGGGGCGGGGATGCGGACCCCATAAAGATTATATCGAGCTTCACATTGAACATCTGTCGCCCGACATCATCCGAGAACGCCTCCCTGGTATTTCCGAGACGGCGCGCATCTTTGCGGGCGTTGATACAACCAAGGAGCCTATTCCCGTCGTGCCCACGGTGCATTACAATATGGGCGGTGTCCCGACTAATTACCATGCCGAGGTCGTGAATCCTACGGCTAAGGACCCCGAGACTGTAGTTTCCGGGTTGATGGCGATCGGTGAGGGTGCTTGTGTATCGGTGCATGGAGCCAATCGTTTGGGAACAAATTCTCTCTTAGATTTGGTCGTCTTTGGTCGAGCAGCTTCAATTCGAGCGGCGGAGCTTATAAAACCTGGTGCGCCTCATAAACCTCTTTCCAAGGATTCGGCGGATTTGGTTCTTTCTCGTCTGGATCGTTTGAGACAGTCTAAAGGCAAGCTGAAGACGGCAGAAATTCGAATCAATATGCAAAAGATCATGCAAGCTCATGCCTCTGTCTTCAGACGAGAAGACATTATGGCGAAGGGGATTCAAAAACTGGAGGAGACGGCCGCCTCTTTTTCGGACATTCACGTTACCGATAAATCCATGATCTGGAACTCGGACTTGATGGAAGCTTTGGAGCTTGAAAATCTGATACAACAAGCCGTTGTGACGCTTCATTCGGCACACGCTCGAAAAGAGAGCCGAGGGGGGCACGCAAGGGATGACTATCCCGAGCGGGATGACAAAAACTGGCTGAAGCATACGGAGGCTTGGCTGGATGAGAAATACAAGGTTAAACTGGGTTATCGGCCCGTTCATATGTATACTTTGACCGATGAGGTCGAAGTGGTGCCGCTCAGTAAGCGCGTTTATTAAATAAAAAAGAGGGACGGATGGTTGAATTTATACTCCCCAAAAACTCGAAAGTAACAAAGGGTAAAATGTATAAAGCACCCAAGGGTGCTAAAAAGGTACGTTCCTTTCACGTTTATCGATGGAACCCGGATCAGCCCGATGAGAATCCTCGGCTTGATACGTATGAAGTCGACATGGAGGCTTGCGGTCCCATGGTGCTTGACGCTCTCATCAAGATTAAGAACGAAATTGACCCGACTCTGACCTTCAGGAGATCTTGCCGGGAAGGGGTCTGCGGCAGTTGTGCCATGAACATCGACGGCACGAATACCCTCGCCTGTACAAAGGACTGGAGAGATATCAGCGGAGATGTGAAGGTCTATCCTCTGCCACATTTGCCCGTTGTCAAGGATTTGGTGCCTGACCTGTCGGTTCCTTATGCCCAATACGCATCGGTCGAACCCTGGCTTAAGGCCGAATCTCCGGAAGCCCCTGATAAGGAACGGCTTCAAAGCCCTGAAGAGCGGGCCAAGCTGGATGGTCTGTGGGAATGTGTTCTCTGCATGTGTTGTTCGACCTCCTGCCCCAGTTATTGGTGGAACGGGGATCGCTACTTAGGGCCGGCCGTTCTTCTTCAGTCCTACAGGTGGATTCAGGACAGTCGAGATGAACATATGGGGGAGCGTCTGGATAATCTCGAAGATCCCTTCAGACTTTATCGGTGTCACACGATTCTGAACTGTACCAAGACCTGTCCGAAGGGATTGAATCCGGCAAAGGCCATTGCAGAGACAAAGAAAAAAATGGTAGAGCGAAAAGGGTAGCCCTTGTCCGTTCAGGAGTGACATATGACCAGAATTTTTTTACCCCTCTTTCTTCTCTTTTTCTATTTTAATGGATGGGCGGCAGATCTTGCATTTCAAAGTTTTCAGCTTTCAAACGAAAAGGGTGACGTCTCCATACAAATGCCTCAGGTTTTTGTTCCCGATGAAAAACTCACAAAAAAAATGAACGGGACCATTTACACATTTGTGAAGGCTCATATGTGGCCCGATGGCCCTCAAGCCGATTTTCCACAGATGACGTCTTATGAAGCGTTCGCAAAATTTGCCTCTGCCTGGCTTAAGGCCAATCAGGTGACGTATCGCAAGGAGGGTGTTTTTATTCGTCTTGAGATGAAAGAGGTAACGGAAGTTCCCGGGATTCTCAGCCTTGTTTTTCAGGTCTTTTATGATACGGGGGGTGCTCATCCCAATAAGTATACACGAGTCCTGAACCTTAACCTTAAAACGGGAGAAGAGGTCTCGGATGTGACCTCCCTTCTGACCTATAAAGCGCTTCATGCGACGGATCGGAAGGAATATTTACAGATCAAAAAAGAGGAACTCAAAGCTCTCTTCAAGTATCGGGTGGGGTTTGCCGAGGCGGGGCTTCGAATAATCTTTAGCCCTTACGACGTTGCAGCCTATGTGGCCGGTGATTTTTCCTTAACGATCGATTATGATCAGTTCAAAGGTCTGTGGAATGCGAACAGTCCCTTTAAGGGATAAGGAGATTGACTTTAAATCACATTTTCTTTACTCAACTGAGACCTAGCTTTTTAACTTTGTTTCTTTCAACTTTCGGTTTTTTTCTGATTAATTTTCGATAAGGAGACTTTTATGGTGTACAAAATTTTAGTTTCAGCTCTTTTATTTTTTGATGCGACGGCTATTTATGCTGCAACCCCCGAGAGCCTTCGAGTTCTTGAAGAGGTGCTTCCAAAGAAAGTCAAGTCATCGGTAAAAGTCTTGGATTTGTCGGGGGCTGATATGCATTCTTACGACTTATGTGGTTCCAAAAGGAGAAAGATTAATTTTAAAGGTGTTAACTTTAAAGGGGCAGATTTTTCAGGAATGGAGATTTGTCATTTTGATTTCGCGGGTGCCAATTTAGAATCAGCAAACTTTAAAGGAGCTAGAATCTCTAGCTGCAATTTTAGAAACATAAAAGGGCACGGGATAAACTTTGCGAATGCAGATATTCTCTATAGCGGGTTTAATCGGGCCGTCCTGGAAGAAGCACATTTTGAAAACGCAAAAATAGAATCCACGGGATTTGATCGAGCCAACCTTAGAAATTCCAATTTTGATAAGGCGACTCTGGTAGCTGTAAATTTTTATTATGCGGACTTGCGAGGCTATTCTCATAAGAATGTTCATTCTGAACGAACAAAGTATGAGGGTACACGAGGAACAGGATTTTTTGATTTTTGATTAAGCAGAATTTATTCGATGAATCTGATGAAGTTATCTCAATGAATTTCTACCCTGCTTTTACAACAAGCTTTGGGGAGGCGTCTCTTCTCATGAAATTATGAAGGTGAGGCATGATTTCCTCCCGCCATCTTTTTCCGTTGAAAACGCCATAATGTCCTACGTCCTTTTGGAGATGATGTTTTCTGTGATCCTTTGGAATTCTCGTGCAAATATCATGGGCTGCCCTTGTTTGGCCGACGCCTGAGATATCGTCCTTTTCTCCTTCAACGGTAAGGAGTCCCGTTTTTTCAATGGCTCTTGGGTCGATGAGCTCTCCCTTGTAGCGCATCTCGCCCTTGGGAAGAAGATGCTCCTGGAAGGCCGTCTTGACCGAATCGAGAAAATAGTCGGCGGGCAAATCAAGGACTGAGCGATATTCATCGTAAAAGGATCTATGGTTTTCAGCGCTCTCTAAATCCCCTTGAACGAGATGGTTAAAAAGGGAAGCAGGTGCCATCATATGCCGTTCGAGATTGAGGCTCATAAAGCCTGTAAGCATCAGGAATCCCGGAATAACCCGACGTCCAGCCCCGGGATAATAGCCGGGAACCCGCCCGATCACGGATTGCTCAAACCAGGAGAGAGGTTTCTCGTGGGCCAGCTTATTGACTTTTGTCGGATTGACGCGGGTGTCGATAGGACCTCCCATAAGGGTCATCGACCTTAGTCGATTGACATCTTCCGCGCCTGATAGCAAGGCCGTTGTCGCAAGAACCGGAACGGACGGCTGGCAAACCGCAACCATGTTGACCTCGTCGTCGATCAGACGGATAAAGTCGATCAGATACGTCATATAGTCCTCAAGGGTAAATTTTCCTTCGAAAAGAGGAACGTCCCGCGCATTCGCCCAGTCCGTAATATAGACGTCATGATCTTTTAAAAGACTTAAAACCGTATCCCTGAGAAGAGTGGCGTAGTGTCCCGAGTAAGGGGCTACCACCAGGACTTTCGGAAAAAACTCAGGGGCTTTTCCACGAGAAAATTCCGATTCGATATAAGTTTTTTCGAAATGAATCAGCCGGCAGAAGGCTTTGTCAGACTTAATCACCTCTTTGATTTTATAAACTCGTTTTCCCGAGGAGGTGACCATGTCAAAGCCAAAACTAGGTTTTCGGTAACGGTGTGTATAGCGCTCAAAAATATCAATTCCCGCAACGGTAGCGCGTCCCAAAGACGTTTTCATAAATGGGAGAAGAGGGCTGGAGGTGACGTGGCGTCCGATCAATGAGGCGTGATTAAGGGGTTTGTAAGAAGCTTCAAAAAAATCTTTAATGTAGTAAAGATAGGACATCTCTTGATAGAGGAAAAGATCCGACTGAACGTTACCGGTATAAGATCCTTTAAAAAATAGATGAGGATCAAGGTATTTTTCAAACATGCGGGCCTCCCAGCTTCTTTTCTTCTTATGTGTCTTCTTATCCTAACACAAAGAAAATTAAGAAGAGCTGAGAAAATGATTGCCGGAATATTAATAAATTAAGGAGAACCGCAAATCTATGCACTTGCTTTTTCGGGAACGTCCCCGTAAACGCGCGCGCGGTGGTTCCAGGTAAGAGCAAAGAAAACGGCCCCTACGAGAGAAGTTACGACAAACAAGATGAATCCTCCATTCCATCCATAGTCGGTGACGATCTTACCGATGCCGACCCCAGCGATTGCAGAACCCGTATAGGCAAAGACGCCTGCGAACCCTGTCGCGATCCCTGCAGCTCTTTTAGAAGCGAAATCTGCTGCGGCCAACCCTGCCAATACCTGAGGGCCGTAGACCAGAAAACCGGCCATAAACAAGATAAAGGTGTCAAGGACGGGGTGACCTGCGGGAACAAGGGCGAGCAAAATAAAAACAAAAGCAAGGGCAGCGAGGAAAAGAGCACCGATCGGACCTCGTCGTCCGTTAAAGATCTTATCGGAAATACTTCCGGCGACAATACCCCCGATGAGACCCGCAAGTTCAAATGCAAAGGTTTGAATGCCCGCAATCGTGATTTCTGTCCCTTTGTGCTCCATCAAAAACATAGGGGCCCATGTAAAAATGCCCATGCGGGGGATATAAAGACACATGTTTGCAAGGCTGACGTACCACACAAGCCTGTTCTTGAGGACGAGAGGCAAAACCTCCTTAAGGGTAATTCTTTCGCAATGGGAGGGATCTACGTGTTGCATTTCGCCCTTGTACTCTTCAACGGGAGGAAATCCAAGTTCTTGGGGTGTATCTCGCAGACGGTTGAAGATAAAGAAAGCAAAGCACAATGCAAGAACGGCAGGGACGTAAAAGGCCGAACGCCATCCGTAGTTGCTGATCAAGGGACCTGCAATCAGGAAAACGGCGCAAGCACCGATCTGGTGAGACGATGCCCAGAGTGCCCACTTGGTCCCCAATTCTTTAGGACTGAACCAATGGGTAATGAGACGGGCTGCAGGAGGCCACCCCATGGACTGGAACCAGGCATTCAGTGCCCAGAGGAAAGGAAGCATGGCAATGCCGTGTGAAAAGCTGATAAAGAAACTGACGATGGCCGAACCTAAAAGTCCTACAGTCATAAAAAGACGGGAGTCGGAACGGTCGCTGATATACCCGTTGATGAACTTTCCGACGCCGTAGATGATTGAGAACATGGTAATGATCCAGCCGAGCTGGATTTTATCATAACCGAACTCTTGCCCCATGGCGGTCATTGCCATGGAAAAGTTGGATCGCACTAAATAAAAGGCGGCGTACCCGATAATAGAGGCATACATGATACGGATACGCCAATAACGGAAGGATCCCGACTCGAGGGTTTGAAGTTTCTCAAAGGCAACAGAAACACTTTGGGAAATGGCTTTTGCGAGTGACATCAGCTTCAGGCCTTTATTTCAACTCATTGCTCGCATCCTAGAAAAAAAAAAGGCAAAAGGGAATAGCCTTTTTACACCCCATGTCATAACTGTCTCTTTCCTCGTCTAAAAAAGTGATTGTCCTATGGCCAAGATAAGGGTAGACAAGAGGCAGGACATCTTAATAGGGAATTAGAATGGCAGTAACAACGGCACTTTATTCAGCAGGTTCTTTCCCGGAAACCAGATTGAGACGCCTGCGCCGTTTTGATTGGATTCGAGATTTGGTTTGCGAGACAACCGTTCTTAAAAAGGATCTGATCTGGTCTTGTTTTGTGAGAGAGGAAACACATCCAGAGCTCATTTCCTCTATGCCCGGCATTAAAAGATATACGCCGCAAGAGCTTGTGGATCGGGTCGGGTTGCTTGCTGAAAAAGGTCTTAAGGCTTTGGCTCTCTTCCCTGCCGTAGAAAAAGGAAAAAAGTGTCACCGTGGAGAAGAGGCTCTGAATCCCGATAACTTGGTGACACGATCGGTAAGGGTTCTGAAGCAAAATTATCCCCATATTGGCATCATTTGTGATGTAGCTCTTGATCCCTATACTTCCCACGGCCACGACGGCGTCCTTGAGGGGGATGACGTAGATAATGACGGAACCCTTGACGTCTTGACCAAACAAGCCGTTCTTCTTGCTATGGCAGGGGCGGACATCGTTGCTCCTTCCGACATGATGGATGGTCGCGTGGGGGCGATTCGCCGAAACCTGGATGCGGCCGGGTTTCAGAACGTAGGGATTATGGCATATGCAGCCAAGTATGCTTCGGCCTTCTATGGCCCTTTTCGGGAAGCGCTCGGTTCTGCTCAATGCTTGGGGCAAGGTCATAAGAAAACCTATCAAATGAACCCGGCAAACATCCGAGAAGCTCTGAGAGAGGTCGCTCTTGATCTGAAGGAAGGAGCCGATCTTCTTATCGTCAAACCGGGGCTTCCCTACCTTGATGTCATCGCCCGTGTCAAAGATCATTTCGGCGCGCCTACTTTCGCGTTTCATGTAAGCGGCGAATATGCCATGCTGAAGGCAGCAGCCGAAAAAGAGTGGCTTGATTACGAAAAGACCCTCCTCGAGACAATGATAGCCTTCAAGCGGGCAGGGGCGGACGGGATCATTTCATATGCGACCGATTCTCTTTTAGATTTACTGGAGGCTTGATTTTATGAAGCGGTTCTTGTCTCTTCTTTCTATCATGCTCTCCGGTTGTGCGGGATCTTACGTTGTTTACGGGGATTCGGAAATGAAACCCTTTGATAGCCTTCATACGGTTCCCGATCGCCCTGCAAAAAGGCCCGCCACCTTTTATCAAGAAAAAGAGGCAACCTTGAGATCTCACCATGCCACTCTTACAAAGATCCATGAGTCAGAGCGTAAAGCGCAAGGCCTTCAAGTGATCAATCCTTGTCAGAAAGAAGGGACCTCTTCTCGATGACGTTAACCCCCTTCGTGAAGAAAAGAGCGTTTGCAACGCTTTGGACCGTCTCCGCCCTTGAGAGATTCGGTTTTTTCGGCATTAAGGGGATGTTATTGCTGTATATGATCAGATCTCTCAACTTTACGGATACTCGGGCCTACGGCATCATTGGAGGGATGATGACCATCGCCTTTGCCACACCTCTTTTAGGCGGGTGGATGGCGGATAAATTCCTAGGCAATTATCGGATGATTGTTTTAGGGGCTCTGATCTCGGTCTTGGGCGGGGCCCTTTTTTTTATCCCGTCAGAAATTTTCTTCTTCTTGGCGGTTTCCGCCCTTGTCTTGGGAAATGGTTTGGTTCGATCAAGTCTTGCAACTCTTGTTGGGAAATTCTTTCAAAATGATGATCGGCAAAGAGATTCAATTTTTACGCTTCTTTATCTGAGCTTTAATTTAGGAGCTCTCTTAGGAATGATCTTTTGTGCGATGGTTGGAGAAACCTATGGCTGGATCAAAGGATTTTCCGTTGCATTCGGTGTTTATGTTGGTGCGTTGTTGCTGCTTCTTTTTGCTGCCAAGATACTTAATCTGAAGGGAGGTATTCCGCCGACGTCAACGCTGACAAAAAGCAAGATTTTGCAAGGCGGTCTTCTATTTTGCGGCATCGGCATCGTTTGGCTTTTTATTTTTATCGTTTTAGAAGCAACGGTTTTTCTTTCCTTTCTTGTCCCCGTATTGATTGTTGGGACTTATGCTGTTCTCCTTCGTCTGAGTTATAAAATCAGTCCTGAGGTCGGCAGATCCATTCTTGTTCTCTTTACTCTGACGCTTTTTCAAATCATCTTTTTCGCTCTTTATGAGCAGGGATCGAGTTCTGTTATTTTGTTTGCCGATAGAAATGTAGATCGAAGCTTCGTTACGGCTTTCGGTATTACGGAGCTGGACCTTTTCGATCGCACAATGAAAACGCTTCCCACCACTTTTTTTAACGGCATTGATCCTTTCTTCAACCTTGTCTTCGGCGGTTTTTTCGTGTGGTTTTGGAAAGGACTCGATCGGCTGAAGTTAAATCCTATGGAACCTTACAAGTTCTCATTTGCTCTTATCTTGGCAGCCTTTTCTTTTGCCATTTTGTGGTATAGCCGACTTTATGATGACGGAACGGGGAAAGTTAGCTTATGGTGGACCGTTTTCGCTTATGGTACTATCGTTATTGCCGAGTTATGTCTTGCTCCCTTTTCTATGTCTCTCGTCGTGCGACTGGCGCCGCCCCAATATATGTCGATTGCCATGGGATCGGTCTTTTTAAGTTTTTCAGCCTCTCAATGGTTTGCAAGTCTCATTGCCCGCATGACTGCTGAAGCCCAAGGATTTTGTGAGGCAGGGCACTACGCAAAATCTCTTCATCTTTACTGTGACGCATTCGGTCAACTTGTTCTTTGGTCTTTAGGAGCCGGTCTAGTTTTGCTTTTGATTTCGCCCTTCTTTCGCGGGTTTTTCCGAAAGCAAAAGCTGCGGACTAGTGAATCTTCTTAACTTTTGTTAAACTCTTTAAAACTTGAAACGGAGAAAGAAATGGCCATGCCTGCACTGACGCTTCCCTTATCTTCCCTGAAAAAAACTGATCCCGAGATCGCGCAAGCCAATCGGAGCGAACTTGAACGGCAACGCAACTCCCTTGAGTTGATCGCCTCCGAAAACTTCGCATCTCTTGCGGTTATGGAAGCGCAAGGGGGTGTGATGACGAACAAGTATGCAGAAGGGTACCCGGGACGTAGATATTACGGGGGATGCGAGTTCGTCGACGTTGCGGAACAGATCGCGATAGAGCGGGCAAAAAAGCTTTTCGGTGCTTCTTTCGTCAACGTCCAGCCGCATTCGGGTGCGCAAGCAAATCAGGAGGTTTTCTTGGCACTTCTTCAACCGGGAGACCCCATTCTCGGGATGACGCTCAATAGTGGAGGGCACCTGACGCATGGCTCTAAGGTTAATATGTCCGGAAAATGGTTCCAAGCCTACGGCTATGATGTTCGGGAAGAAGACGGATTTATTGACACGGATCAAGTGGCACGCCTTGCTCGCAAACACAAGCCGAAGTTGATTATCGCGGGCGGTTCTGCTTATCCGCGCTTTATTGACTTCAAGTGGTTCAGAGAGCTTGCAGATGAGGTTGGAGCTTACTTTATGGTGGATATGGCCCACTTTGCAGGACTTGTGGCAGGGAGTGTTTTCCCGAACCCTCTCCCCCACGCGCACGTCGTAACGACCACAACCCACAAGACCTTAAGAGGTCCTCGAGGCGGCATGATCCTCAGTAACGATGAGGAGTTGGGTAAAAAATTGAACTCGGCCGTTTTCCCCGGAAACCAGGGAGGACCTTTAATGCACGTTATCGCAGCCAAAGCGGTTGCTTTTAAAGAGGCACTTGATCCGTCTTTTAAAACATATGCCGCCCAAGTCATTGCAAACTGTAAGGCGCTCGGTAAAGTTTTGGTGGATCGAGGACTCGATCTTGTAACGAGGGGCACCGATTGTCATTTGTTGTTAGCCGACCTTCGTCCTTTGGGACTCGATGGCAGGTCTGCGTGTGATGCTTTAGAGGCTGCTCACATGACAGCCAATAAAAACAGTGTTCCTTTTGATCCTTTGCCGCCTGTCAAAACCTCAGGGCTTAGATTCGGGTCACCTGCTTTAACCACGCGTGGTTTTCTGGAAAAGGATTTTGAGACGATCGGACACTTGATCATGGATGTTCTGCAGGGGCTTGCGGCCGGTGCTGAGGCGGCAGCCATTGGAAAGACCCGATTTGAAGTTAAAAAACTAACGGATCATTATTTACTCTACCCTGAATTGGGATAGAAGGAGGTATCATGCGTTGTCCCTTCTGTGGTCACCCGGATACATCTGTCAAAGACTCGCGCGCCGTGGATGAAAGTAACAGTGTGAGGCGCCGTCGTCATTGCCTTGAGTGTAGTGCTCGTTTCACCACGATTGAGCGAGTTCAACTGGTTCCGCTCAAAGTCATAAAGAAAAATGGAAAAGTCGAGCCGTTTGAAAGAGAAAAGCTGGTTAAGTCGATGGAGCTAGCCCTTCACAAGCGCCCTGTAGATGCAGAGAAAATAGATCGTATCATCAGCAGTATTGTGAGACAGTTGGAAACCCGTGGTGAAACCGAAATTCCCTCAACCGTCATCGGCGAGATGGTGATGGAGTCCTTAAAAGACCTGGATCAGGTTGCCTATGTTCGATTTGCTTCCGTATATCGAGACTTTCATGCGCCTGCTGATTTCAAGGAATTCATCAAAGACGATAGTCAAAGCACCGAGGATTAAAGGTCTTTACGGTCTTCTTTTTTGAGGAGGCTTTTCGGTTTGCCTCTTGATAAATTTCGGTGTTTTCGCTAGGGTCTAAAAGCATCAGGCGCCCGCTTGGTGGAATGGTAGAAACAGCAGACTTAAAATCTGCAGTACGAAAGGGCGTGCCAGT
>CAYUCY010000046.1:0-11854 GCA_964443525.1 uncultured Thiotrichales bacterium | reverse complement strand
AGAATCTCCTGTCATTTTAGATGGTGGATCATTAGATCAGCTTAAAATTGCAACGGATCTTCTTCGCCAAGCAAATGAAAATCTTGAAGCAGCAAGGCTGGACCTTGAAAAAATTAACAGAGAAATGTTAGATTTCACTCACTAAACTTTCTTCCGAAAAAGCCTCTTCAAATTGGAGAGGCTTTTTAAGGAATATAGTTTCTAAACTATATGGATCTGGAGGAGCGCATCGAGTAGGAAGAGGTAAGGAATCTTCCGTTCAGGAAGTTTTCTTTCTTCAGGAGGCTTAAGGGCACCATCAAGTTAATTGAGGATATGGTATAAGGGTTGGTGATGTGAATTGAGAAAGGCCCTATACGCCACCGACGAAAGCACCAAAAAGACACCGCTATTCTGTTTCCATTATCTCTGAGGCTGTGTGAGACTATATCACACGTTCAATAACAGCCTTCGGGATGTAAAAGAGCAAGTGGCTTATGGAGAGGTTGGCGTCAGCTATGAGACCATTCGGGACTGGAACATTACGTTCGCAAGCCATTTCAGAGATATCCTCAAAAAAACGGGAGAGGAATCCCTCCGACAAATAGCCTCTGGATGGAATGCTTGTCAAAGCCAATGGAGAGCTTTTTATTTTGTGGAGGGTCATTGACTCTGAGGGGTGTGAGCTTGATGTCTTTCTTCAAAAGCGCAGAGAGAAGAAAGCAGCGAAGAGGTTCCTGACCCGTCTCTTTGGCTTCTATCCTGAGCCCCGCGTCATCGTCATCGTAAATTGAGAAGTTACAATAAGCCGATTAAATCTTTATGTCCTTTGACAGCACATCGTCCTTATAAGGACCTCAATAATCGTGTCGAAAATGCCCATCAGCCGACTCGAAGAAAAGAGAAATGTCTGATTCGGTTCAAGTCTCCTCAAGGCATCCAGAGAACTCTGTCTCTCATGGGGAAAGTCAGAATCTCTTTTCCTTGGAGGGTGGTCGGTATTCAAATCCAGCCTCTCATCAAAGACAATCTTTCAAACAAGCCTGCACCATTTGGCCGGAGGTTGCCCAAGGGCTTCGTTGCTCCTAAATTTTCCTCAAATCTACTTACCCACATCCGCTCACATTAACTTGACGGTGCCTCAGTGAATCCCATTTATTAAAGCTGGGTATGTTTGTTGAAATCTAGCTTTAGTAACATTATCTAGGGGCGTTGGATTACCTCCTCTCTCGATATGAACGCGCATAGAAGAGATGAAAGCTTTAATTGCATTTCCAACTTCGTTGTTTGGTATGTTATTTCTGTTATTATCCTTTTGAAGATGATAGCGGAGCGCTCTCAATTGATTTACAGTTAAGTATGGAAGGAATCCCTCAAGGCGTTGCCAATCGACAGCGCTAAGAGCGCCTGATTGCACTATACGTGTGGGATCTTTCAAAAGAAACAGAAGAAGCATGGGTGGATTATTAACATCATGCTCTCTATTTCTTGCATCTACCAGAACAGCTTGATACGATAATCCATCTGCTTGAATTTCCCTCTCGGCTTTTTCTTCTGGAGTCAATATATCATTTATCAACATAGCATATTGTCGGAAGCTGTTTCTTGTAAAAGGTCGAATTGCTTTTGGAGGAGCATTAATATTAATTTTATTTGTAAGGGCTTCAAGAAATGCTTTGATAGAATCTCCGTCTTCTCCTTCCGGAATATTTGCTCTGTTATTATCTTTTTGCAAATGATAGCGTAATGCCCGTAATTGATTAATACTTAAATACTCCAAATAGCCACCAAGAGCTCTCCACTGTTCTTTCTTTAAATTAGGTGACTTCACAATTAGAGCAGGGTTCCTAAGCAATAAAAGAAGAAGCATCGGAGGATTTTGAGCATTATTAAGTCTAGCCGCAGCATCTTGGGCTACATTTTGGAAAAATGGTTGATCTTCTAAGATCTGCTTTTGAATTAACTTTGCTTCTTGCTCTTTGGTATGACGTTCCACAGCCTGCGCGAAAGCACCAGGCGCTTCACCTATTTTTGCCATTTGCCCTAAAAGATCTTCTGCTTCTTTTATATCATTTTGGTCGGGGTTATTCTTCTGTGCAATTTGTTCATATCTTTTCATCAAAAAATCATAAACCGCATAGGCTGTATCAACATCCTGCTTATCTCTTATGTCTATGAATACCGGATTAAATTCTTGATTTCTCTGCGCGCTGTTGAGATTACCATAATCTTGCATAAATTTTTTAGCGATAGGAGCAGGCTCATTAATAATATTATCTCTCGCTGCGCCTTGACGTAATCTTTCAAGCTCTAATTTTAGCGCTCGTATTTTTTCTTTTAGTCGCAGAATCTTATTTTGATCCACATGAACTTGTTGTAGCTGCTCTTCTTTTTTATGTGGTTCTTCTTTATGTGTGCTAACTACTTCTGGGTTAGGAGAGGGCTGTTGAGCGGGGGGCTTAACGATCCCTAATTGGCGTAAGGCCGTCAAGGCGTCTGCTGAAAGGGTAGCTGGCACCATGAGCGCAGAAGTTAATGCAAAAACCGATACAGAGAGCTTCTTCATGATTAATCTCCTCTAATTTATTGCCCTTTTAGTAAAATCTATACGTATATCTTAGCATTAAAGAGTTAATATTTAGTTTAAAGTTTGTCGTTGATAGAGCATTTGTTGGAGACAGTTTTTCAAGTTTCGTTGATGGGAAACGCGTTTGTTTGAGCTCAATTCCAATCGTGGAATTCCCCCAGCCGTATTGATAAGAAATTCCATACTGAAATCCGGTTACAAATTTTGACGTGTGATGGAATTCTTTTCCGATGCCATCTTCATGACGACGTGAAAAACGGGCTGTTTCAAATCCAAGGATTGCCGCCAAAAAATGATTCTGACGGATGATTGGTCCGAGTCTCACATTTCCTCCGAAGGAGCGAGAAACCTCTAGGTTTTCTTCGATGAAAACACCAGCAGCGGGGGCCAATAGCCCCAAGTCAGAACGAACAGGATCTTTGAGGCGAGAAAATCCATAAAATCCTTCGACACTTACGCCTATACCGGGCTTCATGAAGGGGTAGAAATATCCTAAAAACACCTCTCCCCGCTCAGAAATATCCCCAATAGATTTATTTTGAGAAAGTTGAAACGTTACTGGAGGAGGGCCCGCGCTTATATGACGGTCAGAGCGATCGCCACTTGTATCACTTCCACCTATTGAAACCCCTGCATAAAATCCTTTTTGCAGGCCGTCCTCAGCCATGAGGGATGTTGAAAGCGTAACTATAGATGTAACAATAATTGAAACTTTTTTTCTCATTGTTTGGCTCCCTATTATACTTTTATTTTTAATAAAATTTAAATTAATTTGAGGAGGTAATCAACCCTAAAAATTTTTTGCATATTATCCCCGAACCGTCACAGGAGGCATTTCAAGAAGATCTTCTCGAAGGACACCGAGAGATTTCAAGAGCTGCAAAGCACTCTCTTTCATACGACCCAAGAAACTAAAGTCATGCCCGAAGAATTCGATCACGCGGCGAATCATGGGTTCAACCCGGGGATAGGTTAAGACATTGACAGGAGTGTCGCCTTTCAGGCCTGCTTCAAGCTTTGCAATTTCAATGGCTTTATTAAGATCTCCCAGATCATCGACAAGTCCCAAACGGTACGCCTCTTCTCCGGACCAAATGCGCCCTTTAGCAATGTCACGTACTTTTTCAAGGGGAAGCTTTCTTCCCTCCGATACTTTTTTGAGGAAGGTGTCATAGACTTTGCCGACCCAGGCATCCATGATTTCCCAAGCCTCGGGGTCGAACGGTTTGACTTGACTCCACATATCGGCATGGCGTCCGATTTTAACACCATCCCAATTGACACCGAATTTTTTGAAAGCGTTTTCAGAGGCTACTTTTCCGGCGATCACCCCGATAGATCCCGTAATCGTTCCGGGATTTGCCACAATCTTATTGCAGTGGGAGGCAATCCAATAGCCACCTGAGGCTGCATAATTACTGAAAGAAGCAATCACCGGAACCCCTCTTTTTTGGGCTAATTGAACTTCTCGCCAGATGGTTTCGGAAGCCGTTTGGGAACCTCCTCCGCTATTGATTCGAAACACGATGGCTTTAACCGATTCATCTTCAAGAGCCCTCTTAAAAGAATTCCGAATTTCCTCAGAACCCATGACAGCCTGATCAAAGAAAGGATTATTGCCTTCGGTCGTCGTCATAATGGTTCCAACGCCGTAGATGACGGCTATCGTATCGGGGTGGATTTGCTTTTCCTTGGGATGCATATAATATTCCAGTTCGAGATAATCGGGCTCCCTCTCCAGTCTATCTTTGATATGATCTTTCAATTCGTCAAAGTAAGCGACACGGTCAATCAGTTTTTCCTCAAAGGCTTCTTCTGCAAAAAGAGTGGGCTTCGTGTTCATCAACTCAAGCAAAGATGTTTTGGAAATCTTTCGAGTTTTGGTAATTCCTTGGCTCACCTGAGTGAAGAAAGAATCCAGAAGGCCTTGGAGAGAAGTTCGATTTGCTTCTGTCATTTCCTTTTGAGTCAGAGAATCCATGAGTGTTTTATATTCTTCTCGCCTGGCGAACTGAGGATTAACTTCGTAATCTTCGAGAAGCTTCTTGGCAAAAGGCATTTCGATACTCATCCCAGATAAGTTGACGGGTGCGTAAGGTTGCAGCCAGATTTCCGTACATGCCGTTGCAAGGTAATAGGTAGATAAGGCGCTTGAGAGCTCTCCTAAAGCAGAGGCATGACCGTAAATAAATTTTCCTGCTTCCTTAAAACGCAGAAGCGCTGTACGAAGTTCTTGCAAATGGGCAAAGCCGATGCCTGCTGCAAAATCGAGTCGGATTAAAAGTCCTTTAATTTTAGGATTTTCTGCTGCTTGATCTAATGTTGAGATAACACTATGCAAAGAATAAGAACGCTTAAAAAGAGAAGGGAGATCCGATTCGGTACTTGTCTCAAGCAATGGTCCCGTTAACGTCAATTCGAGGACCGTGTTGTCTTTTAAGACTCTGGGCTCTGTTTGAATCTGTCCGAACCTGCTTGTGATGCTGAAAAGCAAAACAATGATTGCTGCAGAAATAAGTACAAAAAAACCGCCAAGCGTGGCGAGGATTGTGACTAAGGTGCGACGCATGCTTGTCCTGTTTGAGAGACATCGGTTGATTTTTCGACCGCAATATCAGGCGCATCAACGGCTTTCATGCCGACGACGTGATATCCACAATCCACATGATGCACTTCACCGGTGACACCTTGGGAAAGGTTGCTGAGGAAATAGAGACCTGCACCGCCCACATCCCCAAGCGTCGTATTACGTTTAAGTGGAGCATTATACTGATTCCACTTAAGGATATATCTGAAATCACCGATCCCGGCGGCGGCTAGGGTTCGAACAGGGCCACAAGAAAGTGCATTGACACGAATATTTTCACTGCCCAAGTCGACGGCTAGATACCGGACGCTCGCCTCAAGGGCGGCTTTCGCAATACCCATAACGTTATAATGGGGCATGACTTTTTCGGCGCCGTAATAGGTCAAGGTCAGGAGGCTTCCACCTGGATTCATGATCTGAGCGGCATATTTACAAACGGCCGTAAAAGAATAGCAGGAAATATCAAGGGAATTGAGAAAATTCGCTCTCGTGGTGTTTATATATTTTCCTTTAAGCTCTTCTTTGTCCGAAAAGGCAATGGCATGAACAACGAAGTCAATTTTACCCCATTCATTCTCAAGAGTTTTAAAGATTGCCTCAACCTCACTATCATTTTTTACGTCACAAGGAAGGATGAGGGAAGACCCGACCGATTGGGCAAGCGGAGTAACGCGCTTTAAAAGAGCTTCACCCTGATAGGTAAAGGCAAGTTGGGCACCGTGTTGCGCGAGTGTTTCAGCAACACCCCACGCCAGTGAGTGGTCATTGGCCACACCCATAATTAAGCCCTTTTTCCCGGACATTAAAGTTGAAAGTTGTTTCATCCACTGTCTCCAAATTTACGAAAAATTAGTTTTTTATTTCAGCATGATCACTGATAAAAAGCAACCGAATGTTGGTTCTCCACGATGGGAAGCGCGGCGGCAGCTATAAAATAAATCTTCTTCTTTATAAGTATTGAAGGGGAGAACATCGACATTTTGAACGCCTGCCTTCTTAAGTTGAGACGTCACAAGACCGGGCAGATCAAAGAAAAAATGATCTTTGGTCGGGCTCGGCTGAAAAAAGACGTGGGATTCGGGGGATTTTTCAAGAAAAGTTTTTTGAACTTCGGGGCCGACTTCATAAGAGTTTTGATGGATACAAGGGCCGATCGCAGCGAGGACGTCGGACGGATTTGTCCCTTGAAGAATCATCAATTGAAGAGTCTTGAGGGCGATATTAAGGGAGGCTCCTTTCCAGCCTGAATGAACGGCTGCAATGATTTTTTGTTTCGGATCATAGAGGAGAAGGGGGACGCAATCGGCGGTAATGATACCGAGTGCAAGCTTCGGGGTTCGAGTGACAAGAGCATCACACGAGGGTCTTGCAGAAGAAAAAAAAGGCTTCTCGAGAAAAAGAACCTGATCTTGGTGAACCTGATTGGCAATTAGGAGATGAGAGGAAGGAATGTCGAACCAAGCTGCAATTTTATCATGATTAGCTTCTACATGAGATGGAATGTCTCCTTTTGTGCGTGCCAGATTAAGGGAAGCAAAGAAGCCTTTCGAGCTTCCTCCTTGGCGGGTGAAAAAACCATGCTTCACCGCATTCTGCGTTGAGAGAAGAGAGGAAGTGATAGGAGAGGGCGATTGTATCTTTTTTGCATTATCCATAAATCTTTTCCCGGTTTCGAATTTCAAGAACTTTAAACAGGGTTCCCATTTGATCAGAACTTGTCAAGCGCTCAGCCTCGGAACGAAGATTCTCTTTTTGACGGTCATTTGCTTGACGGTACAAATTTTGAAGTCTCAGATCAATGCCGAGTGCCTTCAGAAATGTTCCTTGCGTTATGAATTGAGAGAAAAGAGAAGGGTGACTCCTTATGATCTTGATCAGAGGTGTAAAATCCACGTGTGCCGTTAAATCGGCAAGTCCTGCTCTTTTAAGAGGATTACAAGATTGATGTTGAGAAAGGGCTTGGAATGTATCCCCGAAGGTGGGGCCTTCGTACCCGTACTCTATCAAAAGACACGCTCCTCAGAACTCTTGATTGTAAGCACCGATGCTGTTCATCTCATTGATGGCATAAGGGTTGATTTCATAAATTGAACCTTCTGGGGCATTCGGAAAAATGAGGGGACTTTGAAAAGGCCTGTGAGAGAAACAAAGAGAAGCTTCCGCTTGGGTGACGTTCAAGGTGATAACACGCTCCTCCCAAGCGTCTCCGACCCTTTCATATTGATGCAAAGGAAGAGCATCAAGATATTCATTACCCACCACAATCAGGGGAAGACCGTGAAAGCGGTTAAGAGCCTCTAAAAGGGTTTGGTGATGCTCAAAGGAATGCCCCTCCAGAGCTTCATATTGAAGTCGGGTCAGGATGGGGCTGATCTCAACGAGATGAAGACGAAGTGCTTTGAGAAAGTCCGGGCGAATGTTGGCGGCTCTTAAAAAGTCTTTCATCAACGTGCCGCGACCGGGGCCGAGCTCAAGGAGGGCGACTGCCGATGGGGACCCCATTTGAATCCATTGATCCAGGGCCCAAAGACTTATTAACTCCCCAAAAAGCTGGCTGATTTCAGGGGCTGTTGTGAAGTGTCCTCGGGTTCCGAACGGATCTTGGGTCATATAAAAACCGAATTCGGGGTGGGTCAGGGCTACCCTCATATAGTCCGCAATCGTCATCGGTCCGTGCTCTTTGATGCACTGGCGAATAAAGATTTCGCAAGGAGTCATGAGAAGTTACTATTTTTAGGTTTCACATATTTTAAAATCAGAAAAGCGCCGATAATGAGAGGGAGGGTGAGCCACTGACCTTTTGTCGTTCCTGCCCAGAAGTAGTCTCCATAAGATTCAGGCTCTTTAAAAAACTCGATCAGAATTCGAGAGATGCTATAGCCTAACAGAAAGATTGCAAAAACGACACCCGGGCGCCTTCGGATCAGAGTCGATTTAAGGCTGATGACGGATAGGAGGAGAAAAAGAAAACCCCCTTCAAGAGCGGCTTCATAAAGTTGACTGGGATGTCGAGGAAGGGGATCAACATGAGGAAAAACAATTCCCCAGGGTACATCAGTGGGTCGCCCCCAGAGCTCACCGTTGATAAAGTTTGCAAGCCGGCCGAAGAAAAGCCCGATTGTGGCACCCACCGAAATGAGGTCACCTAAAGCAAAAGGATTAATTTTTTTCTTCCTTGAAAACCAAAGAATGGAAATCACAACGCCTAACAGTCCCCCGTGAAAGGACATCCCCGGCTCCCAAAGAGCAAAAATCTTCAAAGGGTTTGCAAAATAATAAGCGGGGCTATAGAAAATGACCTGACCTAGACGCCCTCCCACCACAATGCCAAAGACCGCCCAAGGGACGTACTCGTCAATGAAAGAGGGAAGCACCTCTGAGATTGTTTTCCGCGCAAGCCAAACGGCATATCGCCATCCGAGCAGAATGCCTGAAAGATAAGCAATTCCGTACCATCTCACGGCTAAAGGACCTAAATGAAAGGCAACGGGGTCAATCTCTGGAAAAATAAAAGGTGTCATTTAAAGCTTCGAAAATTAAATTTTATCATGAAAACCTATAGCATACTTCATTGAAGTACAAAACAGGTACAGGTCATGTTTTTTGAACCTTTAAAAGAGCTGCTCTTTGGATTATTCGGGTGAAGGAGGGAGCCATAATAATGTTTTTTATAGCCACTTCACAGGACTACTCCAGTGGTTTTATTCGCATATAAAAAAAGTGCGTGAGAAACCCACGCACTTTTTCGGAGGTCGAAGGATAGTTTACTACCCTTCTCGATGAAACTCTTAGAATTTCCAATTCAGTTGCAAGTTCACGATGTCCACGTGTTGTTTGTAGGTTCCGACCAAGGCACCTAAAACGTTTACACCACCAGAAGTGGGCGTCGTTCCATTAAGGTTGCTCTTAGCATTCTTGACAAACTCGTGAGCATAATTGAGGTTCAGACCGATATCGTCGGTAAATTGATATCCGACACCCGCGGCTGCCCACCAACGCGCGGCATCAGGCACTGCGGGTGTTCTGAAGTTGTCTTGTGCCGGTGTCATATCATAAGCACCACCGATGCGAAGGGTCCACTCTTTGTCAGGACGCCATTCAAGACCAAGGGCGTAGGTAAACGTATTCGTCCACTTATAAGGTGTCGTGCTAGTCGTTGCAGCGTTGTTGGTTTTGAAAGTAATTTCCTGAATTCGTCCCCAGCGAGTCCAAGTGATATCCGCGTATCCCGTCCAGTCTTGATTGAAGTCATATGCTAAGCTTGCGATAACTTTTTCAGGAATAATCACGGATCCCTGAGCTTTTGAATTCAGGAGACCATTAGGTGTTGAAAAATCACCTTTTACGTTATGTGTTACGTGACTTCTGTAGCTCAAGCCCAAACGTGTGTTATTAAAGGGTTTCCATAACAGACCTGCTGTCCATCCCACACCCCAATCGCTTCCCCGAACGGTTGCCTTTTGGTTTGCAAGAGCAGCGAGAGCAGGTGTTACCAATTTTGTCAACTCAACATCGATATATTGAACTTGGACACCGCCACCAATCATGAGCTGATCACAGCACTTGTACCCGAACATGGGACTGATGTTGATCGTGCGCATTTCCGATTTGAGGTTATGATAACGACCAACCCAGTTGGCGCCCCATTCTGTTTTCAGGCCCCAAGGAACCGTTGCCGCGAGACCGAATTTAAGCTGATCATTATAGTTCCAGACAAGGTAAGCAGCCGGTACGAAGGTACCGGAAGAGGCATTACCGCCTGCATCTCCGTTATGAGCTGCGCCGAGAGGTCCTGTTGTTCCCGTCCCGATATCGAACTTGGTACTGGGATGAATGTAGTTTCCGACGAGGCCCACCTGATGTTTGGTATGGGAGGCAAGACTTGCGGGGTTAAAGACCATAGTGGCAGCATCACCCAGGATTGCCGCACTTCCGGCGTTGGCTCGACCGACACCGTTACCGCTTTGAAGGCGAACCTCAAATCCGGCTGCAGTTGCCGAGGCAACAGCCCCCATGACGCCAACGGCCGTAAACATTGATGTGAGTCGCCAATTCAATTTTCTCATTCTTTCCTCCATATTAATCTTTGTTTATAAAAAATGGACTGACTTCTAAAATTAAAAATAGATTAGACTCAAATTCAACTAAAAATGCAGCAACATGGAATTTTGGTTGCAGAATTTTTGAAGGAAGGTATCCTATTCATGTTTGAACCAAGGATTTTCAAGGGGTTCAGAAGTTTAATATGAAAAACGGGAGTTGCACAAATGACACAATATAAAAATCGACTGAAGATAACTATCTTTACTCTTATGGGGATGACAGTCTCCACCCTTTCCTTTGCTGCTCATGATCCGGCCGGATTTTGGAAATCCGAAGACGGTCGCGCAAAAGTTCAATTCGGTCCCTGTGCATCTGATGCCTCAAAAATTTGCGGGAAGATCATTGATTTGAAGTGGCCGATCGATCCGGTGACCCAACAACCGAAACTTGACAAACACAACCCCGATTCGAACCTTCAGTCTCGTCCTTTAATGGGGCTTGAGATTGTTAAGGATTTCTATAAGGATGATGAGCCCAACAAGTGGACGGGCGGAACCATCTACAGCCCGCGTGAAGGAAAAACCTATACAGCCGAATTCACGATGGCTGATAATAATACACTTGCCTTAAGAGGTTACGTTTTTGTGCCGTTACTGGGTAAGACACAGACCTGGACACGTGTTGACCAGGGGGCGCCTATGAATCCGGCTAATGAATCTGAGCCTTCGGATAAGTAATAAATTCGATTGGGAAGCCCTGCTTTCTGTTTCTTGCAGAGGGCAGGGTTTTTTTGTATTCTAAATTAAAAAGATAGGGAGACATCCGATGTACAAAAAAATTCAATTATTCTCCGCCATGTTGATAGGAGCTTTTATCCAAGGTGCGTGGGGAGAAGAGGATCTCTCGAAATTGAAAGCCAAAATCGAGAGCCTGGAAAAGGATATTCTTGAGAAGAATCGTCAAGCCAGAGAAGCTTTGCCGGAGATGAACGGTCGAAAAATCGTCGGAGAGAAGGCACCCGAATCGAGTGAAAAATCATCATCCTTCTCCTCCCAACAATCTGAAGAAGAAAAGAAGGAAGAAAAACTAATTCCAACCCGAAGCGACTCCCGAAAATACCGTCTCTATTCTTCGACGGATTCACCCTACACACGTCAGTCTTCCGGACTTGGGAGTTTTTCTAAGAAATAGTATTGTTTCAGTTGAGAGTGTTTGCTTCCAAATCGCCGTGTTCTAAAATGAAGGGCAGCGACTTAAGATTTAGTTTGAAGAGAACCAAGGAAAGACGTTGCACTTCATTTTAGAACACAGCGTATGCACGAACTAATTTAATGGTCATGAAATCTCTGTTCTTTAGGGGCTTTCTGAATGCTATCCACCCCCTTATATGGGGTAGTGTGAGAGAAGCTGCATCCAGGTCTAATAGCGCTATAGGGATCGGATCTGTGACCCTCTGATTAAAAGTTAGATGCACGATTTAAAAGTTAGATGCATGATGGAAAATCAAAAATCATCAGGCTTCTGCTGGAAGGAATGGAAGTTCCTCTCGGGATTGCCCACAATAAGATTAGGCTAGGAAATTGCTCCAGTCCGTCGATGGCCTTATGAAGGTTCATCTTACCAAGCTTCAACTCGAAGTTTTTATCAAACATCTATCA
>CAYUCY010000045.1:1984-12789 GCA_964443525.1 uncultured Thiotrichales bacterium | reverse complement strand
AAAAGGGAACCACCTCCCCTAAAATCCTCAGCTCCTCGGGGAAAATTGCGTCCGGAGCTCCTGCTCCATCTATTTGCAAAACACCTGTTTGCGGTGCCCCGTTTGCATTATAAAGGCGGGCATAGACGTACCAAGGATCATAAGGCGATGGACGTTCCTTCCAAGTGATGACGAAGTTCCCGCCGGGGAGAGCTCCAATCCTGGGGGATCCCTTGATCTTAGGAAGTACTTCATACTCTTGCCAAGATTCCTCGGGATCGCTCTCTCCTACATCAGGATTCTTCATTGATATCGTGTTTATGTTTTGGGGGATATTCTTTTCTTCTTGTTGAAGAGAAGAGGTCACCAAAGGAGGAGCCTCCGTATTAGTTTGATTTTGGCTAGCCCAAAGGGGTGTCGCACCGTAGAAAGCAAGCATTATAGCTATCTTTATGATGCGAGATTTATAAAATAATTTAAAGAAGAAGCTCTCACCTTGTTGGAAAAGATTCCTTAATTTTTCTCTAAAAGGCCTTTTCTGAGGCAATCCATCCCTTACCGTTTCCCAAAAAACATTCATTTCTTTGCGCTCCTTTACTTATCGGTTTTAGCTAACAGTATCCGGCTCTCCCAAGGGCCGGCATGGGTCTCTTCGGGGTTAGGAAGTAGAGAAAAAGTGAAACCTAGGTCAAAAGATTTTATTTAACTCACATTTAACTCAAATTGAAAAGGTACATTATCTCATTGATATTTCAATTAAAAATGAAGCAACGGATCTCTCAATTTTATGGGCAATAAAGTGGTGCCTTTCCAGAGGGAACGGATATATTTGTAGGGCAAAAAAGGATCGACAAGCCTTTAAAAGTATGTAATTTCTAAGAAAAATAGATGAGTTTTTCAAGAATAATGAAGGCGTTGAAAAGGGTAAGTTTCCTCTTCAGTTTGACTCTGGCCGGTTGTCACTGCTCAGGTGAAAGATGTTTTGTGCAAGAGAACTTTTTTGAAAGAAACGAAACTCCTACCAAGAAAGAGAAGCCATGGGATCGGCCACAGCACAGCGTTTCCTCGATTTTGGATGAGGCACCCGCAACCGAGATCAAAATGGGATCTTCCGTTTTAAGGCTTTCAACGTCAGAGCCGGATAAAACTAAAATTCGCTTAAGGGAAAAAGCCAATGCACCAAAAAAACCAAATTGACCTTGTTCTGATTAATGAGGCCGATGAGGACATCGGTATTTCAGAAAAGCTCGAGGCGCATCGGAAGGGGCTTCTCCATCGAGCGTTTTCCGTCATGATTTATAATCCGAAAGGAGAATTGTTGATCCAAAGGCGGGCCCCAACCAAATATCACTCGGCGGGTCTTTGGGCCAATACGGTTTGCGGTCATCCTTATCCTGGTGAGCCCGTTTGGCAGGCAGCCAAAAGAAGACTGGATGAAGAGCTCGGTTTTTCTTGTCCGATCGTGCCTGTGACGCATGTTAAATATTTTTTGCGTCTCAGGGATGGTCTTTTTGAACACGAATATGTGCATGTTTTTGAGGGGCATGTGAGGCAAATTGAAATTCGCCCGAATCCTGACGAGGTTTCGGAATACACTTGGATACCGCCGCGTGACTTACGAGAAGATGTAAAACGGAATCCCCACCTCTATGCGAGGTGGTTCCGTCTTTACCTCCTCAAGTATTACGAGCCTGTTTTTGCGCAGATGAATTTACCCTTTTTGCAGGCGGCCTGATGATCGATGGCTCCGCGGAAAAAGAAGGTTTTTAAGAATAAATCTCAATCCCGAGAGGCCAAAAAGAAATTCTTAAAGCCGCGCCGTGGGCTCTTTTTCACGCTCATCTTAAATCTCTTTATTTGGGGAGGCACCCTTTTTGCGGGTCTTTTTGTTTGGTTTACTTACGATCTTCCGGATGTGACCCGGATGATGACGGCTACAAGAAAACCGGGTGTTACCTTGCTTGCTCGAGATAATTCCGTGCTTGCAACTTACGGGGACCTGTACGGACGGTTTGTAACGTTGAAAGACCTTCCCGACCATGTGCCCAAGGCTTTGATGGCGATCGAAGATAGACGCTTTTACAATCATTTCGGCGTTGATCCTTGGGGGATCCTGCGGGCTGTTGTCAATAACTGGCGATCCGGAGGTGTGCGGCAAGGAGGGAGCACCCTTACCCAACAGCTGGCCAAAAACTTTCTTCTCAGTGAGGGGCTTTATACTTATCAAGATAAATCTCTCAGGCGGAAGATCCAAGAGGTGATCCTCGCCTTCTGGCTCGAGACAAAATTTTCGAAAGATCAAATTCTGACTCTCTATTTGAATCGCGTTTATCTGGGAGCAGGAGTTTACGGGATTGATGCGGCCGCTCATAAATATTTCGGAAAATCTGCTAGAAACCTGACGCTTTATGAAGCGGCCGTCATTGCAGGCTTGTTAAAGGCGCCTACCAAATATTCCCCGCAAGCTCACCCCGAAGAGGCGCATGCAAGAGCAAAGGTCGTCCTCTCTGCAATGGCGGAGGCAGGTATGATTGACGCAGCTCTTCGAGCGCGCTATGAAATTCCCCCTCCTGATTTATATAGGGCACGGCAAAAAGCTTCTACGGGGCGATATTTTGCTGACTGGATTTTCGAAAATTTGGAAATCCTGTTGGGTGGGCTTAATCAGGATGTCATCGTTAAAACGACGTTGGACATCCGTCTGCAAAACTTGGCTGAGGAAAGTTTGAAAACAGTTGTTGAAAAACAAGGGCGAGAGAAAAATGTTTCGCAGGCGGCTCTCGTCTCCATCACGCCGAGAGGTGCGGTCAGAGCACTTGTCGGAGGGGTCGACTATGTGCACAGTCAATTCAATCGGGCCACGCAAGCGAAAAGGCAACCAGGGTCGGCTTTCAAGCTTTTTATCTACCTGACGGTTCTTCAAAAAGGGTTGAATGCACAGACCCAAGTGAGCGATCTCCCTATTCGTCTTGGAAAGTGGCAACCTAAAAATTATTCTTGGATACCTCGAGGAGAGGTGAGTCTACAAGACAGCTTCGCTTATTCGATCAACACCACTACCGTCCGGCTCGCCCATCAAGCCGGACGAGATGCTCTTGCAAAGATGGCCTTTAAACTTGGCCTCAGAAGTCCTCAACCCTGCGATTTGACGATTGCTTTAGGATCGGGGGAAGCAACCCTTTTGGAGGTTACGGCGGCCTATGGCGTCGTCGCCAATCACGGCTATGGGGTAGAGCCCTACGGCATTGAGGAAATCAGAGATTCCGAGGGAAAAATCCTCTACAGGAAAAAAAGGGAAAGTGCTCTTCAAAAAATAACAGAAGAGCAAGCGGGAGAGATGACCAAACTGCTTCAAGCCTCTTTTTCTTACGGGACGGGCAAGAGAGCGCATATCGGCCGTCCCTGTGCAGGGAAAACGGGGACGAGTCAAAACCATAAAGATGCCTGGGTAATCGGGTTTACACCCGACCTTATTACGGGGGTGTGGATGGGGAACGATGATAACAGCCCCATGAAACGCGTCACGGGCGGAACCTTGCCCGCCGATCTTTGGCGAGATTATATGAAAGCGGCACATACAGGGCTTCCTGAAAAAAATTTTTGAGGAGCCCCTAGGCATCCCATTTCAGAAGTGATAGCCTAATTCTGTGTGATGAGATTGTTATCTTCTTGAGAGAGGAGCTCCCAATGGATCAACCGAAAAAATTAGCCCTTCCCGCCCTTGCACTCGGCCTTTCAATTGCATCCGGTCCGATGCTTGCTGGATTTTTTGTCTATAAAGGTATGATGGCGGCCCGGGCGAGCGAACGGTTTGTTACGGTGAAGGGTCTTGTTGAGAGAGTTGTAAAATCCGATGTGGCTGAGTGGGATCTCCGTTTCAATGTGGCGGGCAATGATTTGGCGGAGCTTAATACCCAAAGTGCGGCCCATATGGAAAAAGTAGCAGCCTTCTTGAAAGGGCAGGGGTTCTCCGAGGATGAAATTCTCGTTCTTCCGTCCCGGATTACGGATACTCATGCCCGTGAGTATTTAGATAAGTTACCCCCCAATCGATATCTGATCCAGGCAGGGTACCAGGTCAAATCGAAAAAAGTGGATTTGGTTGAGAAAGTTAATACAAAGCTCGCTCAGTTGATTAAAGAAGGTGTCACCTTGATGGACTCGAACCCTCGTTATACCATGAGCAACTTTAATGAAATGCGGCCTGAAATCCTCGCAGAGGCAACCAAGAATGCTCGCGCTATGGCCGAGCAGTTTGCGAAAGATTCAGGGAGTAAAGTCGGCGCCATCAGACGCGCGAATCAGGGCGTGATCACCATTCAAGACCCCAATGCCGGCCCTTCCGAAAGCTGGGATTCTGGTCAGACCACATTGATGAAAAAGATTCGCGTTGTCTCCACCTTTGACTTTTTCTTGGAGTCGTAACTTTAAAAAGTTAAGCGTTTAACCTCACCTCCCTTTGGGAGGAAGGCTTTTCGCTTATTTAAATTGTTATATCTTTCAAGAAGGGGTGGAGTAGGGATATAAAAAAGGCCCGAGAAGCGGGCCTTTTTTGGTGCTGTGAAATCTACAAGCCTTTTGTGGTTACTTTGATGGCTTTATTTTCATCCTTAATCACGATAAAGGAAACGTTCTTACAGGTACTGTGCCTCACCAGATTTCCGATGGTGCCGATCAGGCTGCCGAGGCCTTCACCTGCAGCGGCAATCGCCTGTCCTTTACCGCCTGCAACTTTGGCAGCTTGGGCCATTTTACCAATGTCTGTCCCGAATTCCGCAATGCTGCCGAACAGAGCATCATAATATTGGTTGGGCAAATTCACGACGTCCCTTGCAATCATTGAAAAACCTTGTGATTGGATGCCGACTTTGACGTTTGCAAGATCAAGACAAATGCCGAAATCGAGAGAATTAAAGTCATACTCAGCTGTTTGTCCCGGACCTATTCTTTGGGGTCCGCTTGCATGTCCCGCATTTCTGACATGGATCGTTTTTCCATAGTTAGAGACTCTATAAGGGTTGATTCCCCAGTCGGGCATACTCCCCTGAAACATGGATCCGCCGATGACAGCAATTCCGTAAAGATCAACTGCGATCGTTTCAGGCGTTCCATTGGTGATAGAATAAACATAAGCCGATGCCGGAACCGTAGATAACAGTAAAGACGATACAGTCAGTACTGTTTTTAATTTGTTTTTCACTTTAACCTCCCTTTTTATTTCTATTCTTATTTTACAAAAAAATGATTAATGAAAAGTTAATCCAGAGAAAGATCACTTGATGAAAGGATTTAAACGTTAGCAGACAAGGATTTCTGTTGATCAAAAATAGATGTTTAGTCCCGGGATGTGGAGGATGGAGTTTTCGAACAACGTTATATGCAGGTCCTCAAACCTGGAGCGCAAAGTGTGAAATCTTGAACTCGAAGACGAATCCCACTCGAATCAGAGCCATGTTTGTTTATCCAGCTTTTGGGGGAAAGAGTGTTGGATCCCTTATTCTGAATGCTGCGGAGGAAGCCGCAAAAAAGAAAGACTTCCTTAAAGTGGTGCTGGGTGCCACTTTCTCAGGTCTCGATTTTTATAAGAAAAAAGGTTGGAAGGTATCGGGAGAAGAAAAGACTCTTCTTCCCGACAACGTATCCATCGACGTTATCCGAATGGAGAAGGAATGGTGAGGGGTGTAGTATTCAGGGCCGTGGAATGTTATATACTTATTCTTTATTACCTAATTTTTAGAACTCTCTCATAAAAATAAATTATAAATTTTTGAAGGACTTATAATTTCTTTTCTCAAATTTTTTTATTTTTATCAATAAATTTATGAATTTAAATTTATTATGAAAATATATATTTTGTGATATAATAATTAAAATAATATAATATAATTAATTAAAGTAAGGGAGGTTTTTTCTAGAAATGACATTATCATTATTTCTTATAAACCAAGAGGGAGCTTCCGCCATTGAGTACGGTCTTATCGCGGGACTGATCTCCGTTGTAATTATTACTGCCTTGACAGATGTCGGGACGGCGCTTTCTAATTTGTTTTCACAGATTGCGGCCGCTCTTTAAGGGTGAATGAGGGGGTGTAGATAGTAAATATCAAAAGTATTCTCTTCCTTAGCGTTCTGTATCTTAGGCAGAATCTTAGGTAGACCGATGAAGAAGGGCTCTTTCTTACAAAAGTTTAAGAAATTTTAGTGTGAAGATTGTTCTGAATATTATATGTGATTTTTTGTTGGGTTGACAGTTTCATATTTATAAATTAAAATATATGTGTAAATTAGAGTAATATATCACGGGGAGAAATGAATTATAGGTTAAAAATAATTCAATTTTTGAAAAACGTGAGGTTATTCTGTTCCTTACGAGAAGGGGCAGTTGCCATCATATTTGCGGTAACTTTCATTCCTCTTCTTGCAATAATTACCATTTCTGTAGAGACAGGCCGCTATATGTATGCAGAGACCATGCTCGCCAATGCAGTTGACGCTGCCTCAGTTGCTGTTGCTCGCTTTCGATTTGAGGACCCTCAAGAAATCGGAAGTAAGTTTTTCTACGCTAACTTCGCAAATGGCACGATGGGAATAGAGATAACTCCCATTATCAATGTTGATTCCAGCCAGAAGAAAGTCAGTGTATCCGCTTCTAGCGAATTGCCGACCGTTATAGGAAGATTTTTCGGAGTTAATGAGTTAAGTATTTCTGCGGAGGCAGAAGTTCTTCGAGAACTTACAGGGATTGAAGCTGCCCTCGTATTAGATGTGACAGGGTCCATGGCTGGATCAAAGATTGTTGCCCTTCGAGATGCTGCAAAGAATTTTATCGACACGATTTATGGAGACGACAATACCAAGGATAAGACGGCAATTTCCATTATCCCTTATGTGATGTCTGTGAATGTAGGTCCTGACAAAGTGGATTGGCTTGTGGATCCAGAGACGGTGACAGGAGGGGGCGTTTCTTGGACGGGAAACGTAAATCCGACTCCTTCTTATAATCAAGGGAATACAAGGCTTTTTCCGGTAGACGTTTCCTCCTCTGGTTCATCAGTCGGAAAATGGAAGGGATGCGTCATGAATAGGACCTATGGGGTTAAGGAGATTAATGATGATCCTCCCTCCGTTCAGAAATGGTTTGCTTATTTTGCTGATCCAACGCGCAGATCAACCGGGGGCACCTCATATGACAATTCCTGGATGGCAGGGAGTCCTGGGAACTGGAACCCGAATGATCTCAGTCAGATCAGGTCGGAGGATAATGGCTTTTCTGGAGATAGCAATCGTGGCCCCAACCGCAGTTGCGGTCCTCCTATTATGCCGTTGACAAATGATAGAGACGCTTTGAAAGCAAAAATCGATACTTTAATTCCCATTTATGGAGGCGGCACAGATGGTACTCATATTGTTTGGGGGTGGAGGACCATATCGCCCCGGTGGGCAGGCTTATGGGGTGGGGAGCCCATTAAAGCTTATGATGCTCCCAGCAATGTAAAAGCCGTTATATTTATGACAGATGGGGAGAACCAATGGTTTGATAATAGTAGCGTCTCTCCGGTGGGAGATCCGACCGCCTATGTGTCTCATGTTGGAAATACGCCTGATCGTTTCAAAAATCATCTGGGGCAGCCTTATGCTACGAATGCTTACCCGAATGTGGCTCTGGGAAGTTCGTCTGGCAGACGTTTTATCGATGGAGCGACGACGCAATCAGCAACAAGGATCAAAATTAACCAAAATATTACAGCTGCATGCCAGATGATCAAGGAGAAAGGAATTGCCATTTACACGGTTTTGTTTCAGGTGAATGATGCTGAGACTCAGCAAATCTATAAAGACTGTGCGACGACAGAACAAAACTATTACCTTGCTAGTAACGCTAGCCAACTGTATGATGCCTTTGAAAAGATTGGCCAAACACTCACCAAGATCCGTGTCGTAAAATAATCAAGGCAAGGCGTTTCCAAAAAGTATGATGCGTGTTGCGAATGAAATGAGAAGCTTCTCTACATGCTTTTTGAAAAAAGATATGCTAATAAAGAAATTCTTACAATAATTAAGGGACTTCAGCCGTCATTTTCTCAGCTTGCCCTTTTGTTAAAGAGGCAAGGAAGATTCGATGCGTCAATATTCAAAAGTGATCCGAAGCGGCCTTCTTTTGTACTTTTTTATCCCTTTTTTCATCTTTTAATGATATAACTCGGACAACCTTAAAAAGAGGATGACTTTTAGTCATCATTAATCGGTCGTAGGAACCCATGAAGAATCAACACATCAGAAACTTTGCAATCATTGCGCACGTCGACCACGGGAAGACCACACTCGTCGACGCCCTTTTTCGACAAAGCGGTCTTTTCAGGGATAATCAGGTCCTGCAAGAGCGGGCTATGGATTCCAACGATCTTGAACGAGAACGGGGTATTACAATTTTGGCCAAATGTACGTCGGTGCCTTGGCAGGATTATCAGCTCAATATCGTAGACACGCCGGGGCATGCCGATTTCGGAGGCGAAGTCGAACGGATTCTGACCATGGTGGACGGTGTGATTCTTCTGGTGGATGCGGCGGAAGGTCCCATGCCGCAAACGAAATTCGTTGTAATGAAGGCCTTAAAATTGGGGCTTTGCCCGATTGTGGTCATCAATAAAGTCGACCGGCCCGATGCGCGTACAGAGGAAGTGGTGAATGAAGTTTTTGACTTGTTCGTGGCCTTGGATGCCAACGATAAGCAGCTTGATTTCCCGATTCTTTATGCCTCGGGCAGAAGCGGTTGGGCTGCTCGCAGCTTGACGGATCCGAGAGAAAATTTGACGCCTCTTTTCGAGACGATTGTTTCTCACGTACCGGCACCGGAGACAGATCCGGAGGCGCCCTTTAAGATGTTGGTGACGACCCTCGAGGCGGATCCCTATCTGGGGCGTATTTTAACGGGGCGGATTTATGCAGGGGCAGCCAAGCTTAATATGCCTGTCAAAACATTGAGTCGCGAAGGCAAGGTTAAAGAGCAGGCCCGCCTTTCAAAATTGCTCGCTTTTCGGGGCTTAAAGCGCGAGCCCATTACGGAGGCTTATGCGGGCGATATTATTGTGGTGGCGGGCCTTGAAGAAACGACTGTCTCCGACACTATTTGCGACATTGACGTGACCGAACCTTTGCCGGCTCAGCCTATTGATCCACCGACCCTCTCCATGACTTTTTCCATCAATGATTCACCTTTGGCGGGTCGGGAAGGCAAGAAAGTCACCTCTCGCATGATTCGGGATCGTCTCTTTGCGGAGGCTGAAAGTAATGTTGCGATCCAGGTGAAGGAGTCCGATCAAAAAGATTCCTTTGAAGTGGCCGGGCGAGGGGAGCTTCAACTGGGGGTTTTGATCGAGACCATGCGCCGGGAGGGTTTCGAGCTTTCCGTCAGCCGTCCCCGCGTTGTCTATAAAATGGATGAAAGCGGTGTACGTCTCGAGCCGATCGAAGAGGTTCAAGTTGATGTTGATGATGAATTTGCAGGGGTTGTGGTTGAGAAGATGGGGTTGCGCCGAGCTGAGATGTCAGAAATGAGACCCTCAGGTGGAGGAAAAACCCGTATTACCTTTTTGGCGCCTACCAGAGGGCTCATCGGTTATCAGTCCGAATTTTTAACGGATACACGCGGAACCGGCATCATGAGCCGTGTTTTCAACTCTTATGGCCCTCATAAAGGTCCGATCCCCAAAAACCGTAACGGCGTCCTGATCTCAACGGGGCAGGGGAAGGCAGTCGGCTACGCACTCTTCCAGCTTGAAGATCGGGGTATTTTCTTTGTGGAGCCGGGTGATGAAGTTTACGGTGGGATGATCATTGGAGAGAATAACCGCAATAACGATCTTGAAGTGAATCCGCTCAAGGAAAAGCAATTGACGAACATTCGGGCTGCGGGTAAGGACGAGGCGATCCGCCTGACACCTCCTCGACGCTTGACGCTCGAACAGGCTCTCTCTTATATTGCCGATGATGAGTTGGTGGAGGTAACACCCCACAATATCCGCCTTCGCAAACGGGTGCTTGATCCCAATGAGCGCAAGCGGTTGAGTCGTCAATCGGAAGACTAAGTCCTATTTTTAGGATATTGAACAAAGATCTTATACGGGTTCTTCATAATGTCTTTTTATCTCAAAACCATTCTTCTTTTATTGTGCTCTAATATTTTTATGACATTTGCATGGTATGCACATTTGAGAGGCACTTCTAAAACCCCTTTGTTCCTTGCAATTATCATCAGTTGGGGGATTGCTTTTTTTGAATATCTTTTTCAAGTTCCAGCGAATCGTATTGGATTCGAAAGTGGCGCATTTAGCTTGGCTCAACTCAAAATTACCCAAGAAATAATTACCCTTTCTGTGTTTGTTCCCTTTGCGCTATTTTATATGAAGCAGCCCTTTACTCTTAATTATGTTTGGGCGGGGTTATGTTTATTGGGCGCAGTTTACTTCATCTTTAAATGAGGCTGATTTAGCAGATCATCCTCTGAGAGGGGAGATGTACTGCTTAGCCTCACCTCCTTTAGTGGTAAAATAACAAATAAACCTATATTCATAGACAAAGGTCTTAAAATGAAAAAAGCATTCTTAATTTCTTCATTCATAGACAAAGGTCTTAAAATGAAAAAAGCATTCTTAATTTCTTCTCTACTTTTTTGGATGGATGTAAACACCTTAGAAGCATCGTGTTATGAAATTGAAAATGCCTCTAAAGAGCCGACGGTCGTCGATCAAAGTTTTGATGACTATAAAAAGGAAAGAGGGCATGAACCTCTGAAACTTCTCTTTCCAGGGGGGAGAGATCTTCAAGAT
>CAYUCY010000045.1:0-1974 GCA_964443525.1 uncultured Thiotrichales bacterium | reverse complement strand
AAAGATGATCTTAGAGGGGATCAACAAAAGCATTCGGGTTTCTATACGATAGACACTGATTGGAGTGGGAAATATAATCCTCATTTAAAAGGATCAATTTTTAATGATGATCTTTGGAGACAAATTGAGGACGGAGCTATTGATTTAACCCATATTGAAGTTCCCGGGGCGCTTTTTCTCTATGGAGCAGGTGATGAGCAGGGACGATTAAAGAAAGACGATTATATTCTTCGTCAAGTAAACAAAAAATTAAAGATAGGAGGAAAGCTTTTTGTCGATTTAAGATATATACGTTTTGCGCCAGATCCAAATTTTGATAAGAATTTATGCGTTTCGGACGCACGTCGAAAAATTGAGGAAATGCAGAAAAAAGATCCAGATTTTTTTGTTGAATTATCTCTGAATTATAATTTTAGGGATAGAGCAAAATATATCTCTAAATTATTAGGATCTTCAAATAAAGATGAAATATATCGCCTCTTGACCAGCAATTATATCGGGGATCGAGAAAAATTAGAAGCTCTTACAAGAGAAAAAGAAAGAGAAGAAGAGAGGTTATCTCAGGAAGAGCTCTATTTGCATCAGATGCCTTATCTTATTCTCTTTGATAAGGCTGTAAGAGAGAAAATATTCCAAGAGTATGATCATTTATTTTCTAAGTATGGGTTTAGGCGGCGGAACCCTATTGTTGAATTTTATGGCAAGTTAAACAATGGTGCGCCTCTTCCATCTTCATTTCAAGAAGTGGAAGGTCGTGTTATATATGAGGGAATGTGCTTTCTCGATACTATGGCCGAATACGAAAAAGCGCAAAACTTAAAAGAAACTTATAACTGAGGGTTATTGAGTATCCCTACAATGAGCTTGGTTTTCTCGTTCCTCCATGAGCTGAAAATATTCGAGGAGGTCCGAGAAGGGGCCTGTCGGTCGAGAGAGTTTCACTTTTCTTGTTACTCTCTCTTTTTTATCTCCTTTATCTTTGCGAGGAGGGAGGATATGAGCCAGTTTTTCCATAATCTTCTTAACCAATATCGGATCCTTTCTTGTCAAAAGAATATCCTTATTAAACCCTAGGTTTGTGAAGGAAGATTTAAGAAAATCCTAAAAAAGGGTGAAAACTGTGAGATTTAGCTGAGGGTTTCACACGCGATTCTGAAGAGGGTTTCAAGGCCGCCTTGGACGCGGTTTGAATGAAAGTCGGGTTCCCACTCGCCTGAACTTAAATCATCGCTAATGGTAAAGAGAGATGCCAACTCTACTTTCAGGTACTTTGCAACGGTAAAAAGAGCCGCTGCCTCCATGTCGACGCAGAGAATCCCTTGTTTTTGATAATGTGCGAGTTCTGCTTCAGTCTCCCTGTAAATTGCAGGAGTCGTCCAAGTCTCCCCCGCGTGATACGGCAAGCCGTGTGCCTCAAGAGCATTTTGAAGCTTCTTAAGGAGCAGAGGGGATGGCGTTGCGGGAATCTCTTGAGGGAGATAATGCTGAGAGACGCCGTCATCTCGAAGAGCGCCGCTGCAAAGTACAATGTCGCCGTAAGTAAGGGAGGGTTGAAGGCTACCTGCCGTTCCGATGGAAAGAAATCTTTTGGCACCCAAATGGGTCATTTCTTCAAGCTTAATGACCGCTTCAGGTGCATTTTTAATTTGGTGAAGCCCGATGGTCTTCCCGTTACAATCCAGAAAATAAAGAGAGTGAAGAAAGCCGTAGCCTTTTGAGAGAACGTGATTAGCCTCAATATGAGTCATGAGAGCTTTTTGATAACAAAGAATAATATCCTCAGGAAAAGGAGTGTCGGGAACATGGCCGTGTCTGCGTTGGTAGGCGATATATTTCTCGGGAGAAACGAGAGAATGCGACTCATATTTTTTAATTAAATTGGGAAAAGTCGGCTTCGTCACGGATGGTATCCTTAAAGAAGTGGTGCGCCCGAAGGGATTCGAACCCCTGGCCTTCTCGGTGTAAACGAGACGC
>CAYUCY010000044.1:0-12802 GCA_964443525.1 uncultured Thiotrichales bacterium | reverse complement strand
GTGTCACATTCCTGCTTTGCCTGCAAAATATACCGCCCGTCTACAAAAACGGCCACCTTCTTTTTCAAGACGATCGCAGTGCCTGCCGAACCCGTAAATCCGGTCAGATAGCCAAGACGCTCCGTATGGGGCCCTACGTATTCTCCTTGATGTGCATCCGTCCGCGGAATTAAAAAACCGGAAAACTGATTTTTTTCAAGAACTTCTCTTAAAGAAACAAGTTTATCTTGATAGGAAAAAGGGTCTTTGGCTACGGCTTGCATGAGGGTCATATCTCCTTTGATCAATAAACATTGGACCACCTTAGCGAATTTAAGGTTCCCTGTCATTACCCTACGGAGATTAATAATTTGACAAAGCGACTATTAAAGAATACAAAGTGTATACGAAAAACTTCGGAGATATATGATGAAAAAATTATTCCTTTCGACCGCATTCCTTTTGTCGGCACCTTCCCTAACATTTGCTAGTTTTATGAGCCAAGAAGAAATTCTGCAAAACTTAACGAGCGCCCTTGAAGTAGGAGATCAATCGGGGATTCAGTTCTGGAATTCGCTTTTTGACTCTCTTCCCTCGTACTCCCTTCCTTCTTCAAATTCCGCTCCCCGTCTCTTGAGAGAAGAAGAAGAGAGACGCACCCACGAGTTTCTAAAAAAAGAACAAGAACAAGAAGAAGAAAGACTGACGAGAGAATTTCTCAAGCAGGAAAATCATCGAGAAGAGGAAAGACTAACACGGGAATTTTTAGTCCGTGAAGAGCTGTTAAAAAGAGACGATGAACTTGCGCGATCTCTAAGTCAAGATGAAGTCCGTATTCTCATATCGGTTGAGGATGCCCGCTTTTTGAGCGATCTCGCAAAATCTTCTCTTCTATACGATGACAAGGATGTTCATGTGTTTAACAAAACCATTGTCGCACCGAATCTTGTAAAACTGATGGAAGTTGGGCAACGTTATCTCCCATCCAGAGAAGATATTCCTCCCGTAACCGTATTTGATCAAATGAGAAGAATTCTTAGAGAAGAAGGTGATTCGAGCAATACGGAAAAAGCCATTCAAGTCCTAGAAGCGCACCTTGCTAAGACATCCTTTGATGGAGAAACGGGAATACATGTCCCCACCCTGCTCTCACGGGTTTGGGATTTGGCCAACAATAACCCGAATTTTCGCTTTGCAACCGGAATCGGTCATGAGGTCCGCAACTCCGTCCAGATGATTGTTCATATCTCTATGCCGGAAGGCCTCAACACGGAAGGCGGGTGTTTTCCGGGATATGCAGGACGTTTTTTCAGAGATTATCTGACGCTTTTGAATGCCGTTTTAGAAATCAGGTAACGATCAAGCGGCTTCCGCCTCTTTCATCATAGAGACCGGCAAATCAGAATCAGATAAAAGCGGGTAGGTCCGGGCATTAAACAGCTGATAATGCCACCACTCGTTTTCATAAAAGTCCCAGCCTGCCGCCGTCATAAGGCCGAGCAAAATAAAACGGTTTTGCTGAGCTTCTTTTGAAACGTTCGTCGATTTATGAAATGAAAGCTCGGTAAAATCATCGAAAGGCGTTCCCATCTCAAGCTCCTGATTATCCATTGTTGTGAGCGTCAAGTCCACCGCCGCCCCCCTACTATGAGGAGAGCCTTTTTCAGGATGCGCCACAAACGTCTCGTCCGGACAAATATCCCAAAGTTTCCATTGGGCCTCGGAAGGCCTAAAAGCATCAAAGATTTTAAGTTTATAACCGATGGCCCCCCCGAGCTTCGCCGCTACATAAAGTTTCTCGAGTGCTTCCTGATGAAGGTAGCAATCGGCTCGAGCATAAATCTTGCGTCCCGTGAAATTATTTTCAGATGCGTATGCCAGATCAAAGACAAGATAAGGATGACCGGTATTCACAGCGACAAGAGCCATTGGTAGACCTCCACGAAAAGTTTGCAATTCTTCCTAAAAAAAGCTTAGTAATGAGTTGAGGATAAATTCAAGAGGTTTTTGTGGCGATCTTAGCTTTTGAGTGTGCAAACTTTACTCTTTCCCTTGCCCTTATGACGAATCATCATACCGTCTTTATTGATGATTTTCAGGGGCTTCGAGGACAAGATCAAGTATTGTTGCCTAAAGTTGAAGGCCTTATGGACAAAGCGGGCCTCTCCTTTCAAGATCTGCGTCTCATCGTGACAACGACGGGCCCGGGTTCTTTTACAGGCATTCGACTCGCACTTGCCGCAGCGCATGGTCTTCACCTGGCAACGGGGGCTCCACTTAAATGTCTTGATTCTTTTACTTTCACCGTCAAAAGTTATTTGAGAGATAAAAATCCACCAGAAGCGGATATCCTTGTCTGCCTTGAATCACGCCGAGATGAGAAATATTTCCAAAAATTCAATTCTAATGGAGCCGCTATCGATGAGCCTTGTATGCGTCTTCTCTCTGATATTCACGATCCCGGACTGCATATAGGTGACGGGTGGGGTGAAAGGTTTTATAAGCCTTCCGCCCGGGACCTCGTCCTTTTGGCAGAGCAAAATCCGACAAATTTCAGGGATCAATGCGACCCTTTTTATGTCCGCCCTCCAGATGTAACGGTGAAGCCATGACACATTCTCTAAGCTTCCGACTCGCCTGTCTTGAAGAAGCGTCTCTCCTTACACACATTCATCAAAGGGCTTTTGATCGAGGATGGGATGAAGTCTCTTTTCTAAGCTTTTTACAAGATAAGACTCTTCATACTCTTGTTTGCGAAATAAACGGGGAGATCACAGGATTTATCTTATATCGTCTTCTTCCCGAAGAAGCCGAAATTATGACGCTGGCCGTTGACCCTCACCATCAAAACAAAGGAATCGGTTCAACTTTGGTGGAAATAACCTTGGAAGACTGCTTAGAAAAAAAAGTCAACAACATCTTCCTTGAAGTTGCAAAAAGCAATACAAAAGCCCAAAAAATTTATAAACAGCATGGTTTCAAAGTCGTCTCTATCCGCCAGGAATACTACGTTTTTTCTGATAACAGAACGGACGATGCTTTAATCCTTGAATACAAAAACAATTAATTTTAAAAAAAAGACTTGATCTATCGAATTGAATATTCTATTAAACGTATATGATTATCGTTATTCAATTTATTGATAATAGTGTGGATTGTTTATAAATTAACATAATAACGAGAAAAAAAGAGAGGGTAAAATGTCAGCAAACTCAAATAAACCAACAAGTGAAATGATGACGACTGAACTACTGAGCATGACAACAGATATTGTTTCTGCTCATGTTTCAAATAACAGCGTAGATGTTGCAGATCTTCCAAAGATTATTCGTCAGGTTTATACATCTTTAGCAGAACTCGGTGGACATCCCGTTGCAAACACGGATCGTCCGGAACCGGCTGTGCCCGTTAAGAAGTCTATTCATGATGATTATATTATCTGTCTTGAAGACGGAAAGAAATTGAAGATGTTGAAGCGTCACTTGAAGACCGCCTATAATATGTCCCCTGAGCAATATCGTGAACGTTGGGGTCTTCCTGCGGATTATCCAATGGTCGCGCCGAATTACGCGAAGCAACGATCCAGCCTTGCCATGAAGATCGGGCTGGGACGCAAGCGTAAATCCGACGTAAAAGCCGCTTAAGCGATCCTTCTTCCTTTTAAAAAAGCTCGGGAATTTCCCGAGCTTTTTTATATGCAAATTTAAGATAGTCTGAATTTATCCTTTCAAAAATTTGCGACATAACTTTCAAAATTAACCCTAACTGTGTTCAAGGAGAGGCATTAACATAATCAACTTTATCCCTGCCTACAGCTCAGGTTAATGAGACGTTTACCGAATAAAGACGTTCTCAACCTTTCCATCTAAATTCATCAGAAGCGTATGCACCTCAAGGTGAGGAAATTTTTGCTTCATCTTTTTGCGTACCTTTTTAAATTCTTTACGATGAGCTTCTCTTTCCGTATCTGGAGTTTTCATAATCTCTTCTCCCTTTATCAATTTATAGGCGCCACACCCCATATGATCGATAAAAATAACACGTTTAATATGATGCAGATCTTTGAGGAGTCCTATGATTTCCTCAACCGTTTGTCCCCAGTGAGGATATTTTTTTTCAACAAAGGCTAGGCTAGCTCCTGGGAGGGAAATCTCATCATAATCATCCAACAAGTAAAGTTGCTCACGCAAAAACTTTTCTGTCTCGTCTCGCAAGCGAAAATCCACGCAGCTTATCACTAGAGTTGAAGCCTCATGCGTCTTTTCAAGATCTATTTTACTTGGCTCAACCTTAAACGATTCTTTTTTTATGGCTTCATCAAAAGTTTGTGCAATACATATTTCAGATAGGCAAAAAATAAGAAGAAATAATACCATACTACGTATCATCGGCGGTTCTCCACATATCCCAAAGTGTGTGCGTTCAAGAATGCTATGGAAAATTTAATAAACTCTTAAGAGGAGCCTTCATCTTCCCTTTTTCTGTACTCGTACAAATTCCGTACTCATACAAAGTTACAGTCTTCTAAGATGAGGCTATTTCAGCAATTCTTTGATGGGCAGAGAGTGTTTCCCCCTGCCTGACATGAATGGATAAAACGGTTCCCTCGAAAGGAGCTCTCAGAATATTTTCCATTTTCATGGCTTCTATTACAGCAATACGCTGACCGTATTTAACTTTCTGCCCCTCCTCCAAATCGAGTTCAATTAACTTCCCCGGCATGGGAGAGAGAAGAAAATGATGCTCCTGATCTAAGGCATGCTTTGCCATGAACGGTAGGTAAGGAACCATATGATTTTGATAGATTCTAAGACGCGCATCCCAGCCCCATCCGGAGACCCGCCATACAAGTCCGCGCTTTTCCACCTGAAAGATATAGAAAACACCGTTCACTTCACCTTCCCAAAGAAGGGGGGATTCAAAGCGTCTCCTCTTCACAAAGAGGGGGCGGCCTTCAAGCTCAAGCGATACCTCTTCCCCCAACCTTTCAAAGTGCAGAGGGATAATCGATTCACCCCACTGAACGCTTAATTCTCTCGAGTCCTGGTTTTTTCCATCCGATCGCGCGTAACAGTCAAGAACGACTCCCAAAAAAGCATCTTTGAGTTCTTCGGAAAGAGGAGCTTCCTTCAGCCTCTTTTTCTCCGACAAGAGCCCCGTATGAAGGTGTCCTGATAAAACCTCGGGCCATTTTAAAAGCCTTTGTAAAAATGAGCCGTTATGAGTCAATCCTCGAATAACGATTTGATTGAGTTTATTTTGAAGCGTCTCTAAAGCCTCCTCACGCGTCCTTCCCCAGGAAATTGCTTTCGCTAGAAGAGAGTCGTAAAAAACGGAAACCTCGTCTCCGGCCTCAACCCCCGAATCCAGCCGAAAGATTTTTTCCTCCTCGGGTATAGAATAACGTGTGATGCGACCGACGGAGGGAAGAAAGTCAAGATCGGGATCTTCTGCACACAAACGCACCTCAATCGCATGACCCTTCGACTTTAAGCCCTGCAGATTAAGTTTTTCACCTGCGGCGATTCTCAGCATCTGTTCGACCAGATCGATTCCCCATACCATTTCCGTGACCGGGTGCTCCACTTGAAGTCGGGTATTCATCTCAAGGAAGTAAAAGTTTTCCTGAGCATCCATGATAAATTCGATCGTTCCCGCCGAGGTATAGCCGACATGGCTGGCCAGATGACGCGCATCCTCATAGAGAGCTTGCCTAGTTTTGTCCGACAAGTGAACCGCCGGTGCTTCTTCCAAAATCTTTTGATGTCGCCGCTGCAAAGAGCAGTCCCTCTCCCCCAAAATAAAAAGAGATCCGAAAGAATCTCCAAGGACTTGAACTTCTATATGACGCGAGCGTTCGATATACTTCTCCAGGAAAATGCGTCCGTCTTTAAAGCTCTTTTCTGCTTCTCGAATCGTAGAGCTCATAGAATCCCTTAATTCTTCTTCAGATCGGCAAACCCGCATGCCTTTTCCACCGCCACCGGCAGCTGCTTTCAAGAGAACCGGATACCCGATTTCTCGAGCGGCCAGAAGAGCTGTATCAAGATCTTTCAAAGCCTCATCCGTCCCGGGCAGCGTCGTAACACCCGCCTCCTGCGCGGCTTTCTTCGCCTTAAGCTTATCCCCCATCAATGCAATTACATCAGGCGGAGGGCCCACAAAGACAAAGCCCGCTTCTCTCACGGCGCTGGCAAAGGCCGCGTTTTCTGCTAAAAATCCGTATCCCGGATGAATCGCCTCGATGTGATAGTGTTTTGCAAGGTTGAGGATCGCAGGAATGTTCAGGTAACTTTGAGCGGGTTGTGCGGGACCGAGGAAATAAGCTTCATCCGCAAGCCTCACATGTTTTGCATCCTCATCAGCCTCGGAATATGGGACGATAGACTTAATCCCGAGGCGCCGTGCCGTCTTAATGATTCGGCAGGCGATTTCACCTCGATTTGCGATGAGAAGGCGCTTGAACACGAACCGTCATCCCGGCTCCCGCAAACGTTACTTTTCCGTTTTTTTCAATGCGGCTTTCTTTTGAGGTATTTTTTTAGCCGGCGCTTTTTTCTTCGGAGCCGAGACTGTTGCAGACGCAACTTTTATCGCAGGGGAAGATGTCTCGGTAGAAGAAGCCTCTTTCTTGCCCTCTTTTTTCTGCAAAAGAGCTGAGACTTGTTGCTCCTCCCATTTCTCATCAACAAAAGGAAGCAGTTCGGTCAGCTTCGGAAAAACTCCGATGTCCAAAGCTTTCTGAATCAGAGAAATCGCAAAAACAACAATCACGAAAATCGGCCAAAAATACCCTCCCCCTGAAAATGCCCAGATAATAATAACCCCCAAAGACATCAAAGCGGAATAGATTGAGTCCCTGTAAAAGTTGCGAAGAGCCTTTACCCGAGCCCGAATTTCCAATTCTTTTTCCTGATTTGTCATCGTTATCTCCCCTTCTTTATTTGAGTCTTATAGGGGTATATTGTCATGCTTTTTCCAGGGATTTTCAAGTTCTTTATTTTCAAGAAGTTCGAGCGCCCGTACAAGACGAAGGCGCGTCTCTCGAGGTGCAAAGACATCGTCCACATATCCCCTCTCGGCAGCAACATAAGGGTTAGCAAACTTCTCTTTATAAGCCTCGATTTTTTCTTCGATCTGCGCCTCTGTGAGTTTGCTTTTTTTATAGAGAACTTCAACAGCTCCCTTAGGCCCCATTACGGCAATCTCGGCCGAAGGCCAGGCGTAATTTAGATCTCCCCTCAAATGTTTGGATGCCATCACATCATAAGCGCCTCCATAGGCCTTGCGAATAATGAGAGTGATCTTCGGAACGGTTGCCTCCGCATACGCAAACAGAAGTTTCGACCCATGCCTAATAATTCCGTTATGTTCTTGTGAAACCCCTGGAAGAAAGCCGGGAACATCGACAAAGGTCACGATCGGAATATGAAAACAATCACAAAATCGCACGAATCGTGCCGCTTTTCGGGATCCATTAATGTCAAGACACCCTGCAAGCACCATGGGCTGATTCGCAACGAGACCAGCTACACGGCCGCCCAAGCGCGCAAATCCGATAACAATATTACCTGCAAAATGCGGCTGTATTTCAAAGAAATCCTCGTCATCAACCATACGGTAAATGAGCTCTTTGATGTCATAGGGTTTTTGGGAAGTGGACGGCACCAGACGATCGAGATCCCTCTCTTGTCGATCAAAAGGGTCTTTCGTTTCCTGAAAAGGAGGCTTTTCTCGATTCGAGGACGGCAAAAAACCCATCAGCTTTCGCGTCATTAAAAGAGCATCAATATCGTTTTCAAAGGCATGGTCGGCAATCCCCGATTTAGTTGCATGGACCTCGGCCCCACCTAATTCTTCATGGGAAACTGTCTCGTGGGTGACCGTCTTTACGACATCCGGCCCCGTCACGTACATGTAGGAGGAATTTCTGACCATAAAAGTGAAATCCGTCATGGCGGGGGAGTAGACGGCTCCCCCCGCACAGGGTCCCATAATCAAGGAGATTTGAGGGACCACACCGGAAGCCAGAACATTTCTTTGAAAGACCTCGGCATAGCCGCCGAGGGAAGCAACACCTTCCTGTATACGTGCACCGCCCGAATCATTCAGGCCAATGATGGGAATACCAAGCCGAATGGCCTGATCCAGAATTTTACAGATTTTCTCGGCATGAGCTTCCGAGAGCGAGCCTCCGAAAACAGTGAAGTCTTGCGAGAATACAAAGACAGGCCGTCCGTCGATCTTCCCGAACCCCGTTACAACGCCATCACCCCGAATCTTTTGGCTTTCCATGCCGAAGTCCTGACACCGATGAGTGACGTACATCCCCCACTCTTCAAAAGAACCTGGATCCAGCAGGACATCGAGGCGCTCTCGCGCTGTCAACTTTCCTTTTTCATGTTGGACTTTGAGCCGTTCTTCGCCTCCGGCTACGAAGGCTTCCCTCTGCATGGTCTCAAGCTGTAGAAGTGCCGTTTTCATGTCTCCTCCCTCCTTTTTCTTTCAATCCTATGAGAGGGATGTGCTCTTGTCACGGGAAATTAAAAATGCTCTAAAGTCTTTTGCATATGAGCCGGCAAGGGAGCTTCGAAGTGAAAAGTCTTCTGCTTAAACATAAACTTTAAAGAGAGTGCATGAAGGTGGAGGTTTCTTCGTCCTCGCGGATGTGCCTTTTTCCCGCCGTATTTCCCGTCTCCCAGAATCGGGGTGTTGAGGATGTCGGCACAGTGGACGCGCAATTGATGAGTCCGACCCGTCTTAGGATTAAGCTTGAGGAGCGTTAGACCTTCCCTCTCTTTCAGAACTTCGTAATGAGTCACGGCAGAAAGACCCGCTTCATCGATTTCCATGCGTTCTCCCCCTTTCCCGGGACGCTTTGAGATCGCAGCCTCAATCAGCCCTTTCGGCGGTGTAAGATGTCCAACCACAACTGCGATGTATTCCTTTGTCACGGCCCCTTCCTTAAAAAGAGTCGTGATCGCCCGCGCCGCCTCGTAGTTTTTGGCAAAAACAATGACGCCGCTCGTATCTTTATCGAGACGGTGGGTCAGACGTAAAGGTTCCTCTTTTGCAAAAGCCTGAATCATTTGATCGAGATGCCTTGTCATCCCCGATCCTCCTTGAACTGCAAGGCCGAAAGGTTTGTTGAGCACAAGAAGATCCTCATCCTCGTAAAGCATCTGCTTTTTAAGAAGGGTGATGTCTTTTTGGGAAGGAGGAGAGACGGGAGAGATTTCCGCCTTTCTCTCCTCAAGAGAGGGAATCCTAAGTTGATCGCCAGCCCGCAGAATTTCAGTCCCTTTCACTCTCTTGCCATTTAGGCGAACCTGTCCGGTCCGCATTATTTTTTGGAGAGCGGGATAAGGCAAAGAAAGCGCCCCCTTCAGATAAGGAAGCACCTTACGCCCCGCGTTACACGCTTTCACCTCAAGAATTTTAACCCGATCTGACATCCCGTTTCTTTCCTGAAAAAATCACACAACCATAGCTCTTTTGGCGGCTTTTGAGGAAGAAAAAAGTAAGCGTCCATCACTTTAGGGTTGACCAAATCTGAATCTCAGCATAAGTTTTCAAAGTCTTTAAATGATCCCTCGGGCACTTAGCTCAGTTGGTAGAGCATCTGACTTTTAATCAGAGGGTCACAGGTTCGAGCCCTGTAGTGCCCACCAGAAAATCCAAGGGTTTTAAAGACCTCCCTTTATAAGAAAAATCATTTGGGGAGCATATGGGGAGCAAAACTATATGATATTAAAATAAATAGCTTTTCGGGAAAAATTATTCTATTAGTATCATTTTCTTTCTTTATTCACCTTAAACTACAAGGCATCGACATTGGTAAAGAAAATTCTGTCGAGAAGAGCCTATAAAATGCCTCAAACCTCCCCAGATTATAACTAGTGAGAAATCAGGAGGGCACCGTCAAGTTAAGTCATAACATCTCTTATGGTCACATATAAATTCGTTTACTCAATAGATTAAGAAAATAGATTTTTAAAATTTCACTTAACTTGACGGTGCCCTGCAGGACATTTCAAATCCCACCAATAACCCTCTATGATTATATCGCTCACGGAGAAGCAAAAATTGAAGAACCCGAAAATAAGGTGTCAGGTTTGGTTTTAAGAGAAATGAAGGTGTTAGCCAATGAAAGAAAAAGTCGACTTTAAACTGACATGTTAGGGTATGGAGATCTGGCATTAGTATAGGGCATACTTTAATCTGATGATTAAGACTATAAGCTAATTATTAGCTGCCCTCTAATTTAAACTTCACCTTTACAACAATCTGAAAATTGACTTGACGGAGTTAAAGAGATCAAACCAAGGAAAATAATCTGACTTTGAAGGTAGTGGTCCCGCTATGATAACTTCAATTCCTAATTTTTCTAATTTACCGCGAGCTTCGAGGGGCTCTTTACCTGACAAATACCCTAATAAGACTAAGTCAGGTTTTATCTCTTTTGCAATGGAAATGATCTTCTTAATAGCTTCTTCATTGAATTGATTGGAATCATCTTTTACTTCCCCAACAATGAGCTTTCCATTTCTAACACATATTATATCGATTTCATTACTCGGCTGCTTTTCGTCACTGGATTTGTATAAGTTTACCTGAGGTATGTAATAAAAACTATCTACAGGGTCTGGTCCATCGAGTAACTGGCCGAGAACCCAGAGCTCACCAAGAGAATTTTGTTTATATAATGCCCCTGAAATTTTTGGATTCAGATGAAAATCCCATACTAAATTTTGAGGGTCAATTTGTTGAATATCCTTACAAACCTCACATTCGAAATTTAAAGAGATACGTTCTATTGATATCCAATTATTATGGTCACATTCTTTGCATTTCCATTCTTTTCCTTGAAAAAAGACACCCATAGAGACAAGCTTTTTTAGGTTTCCAATAAATTGGTCCTTAATTTCATCGGACTGAATTTCAACTTCAGACCTTTCTTTTTCATTAAGTTTAGAAAGAGCATCTTTATATATTATATCCCATTTTTCTTCTACCACTTTGAAAGTGATAATGGGTCTTTCCTTGGGTAGATGGTATAATACCCGTAAGATCCTTGAGCAAGATTCATCAGAAATTTTTATTTCCGTCCCAAAATCTCTCTCAAGTCCCTGCTTGAATCTAGCGACTACTTTAGGATTATTCTTGACTTTTTTAATTGAGCAGAGATCCTCTATAAGGTCTCTCCAGAAATAGCTCTCAATGATTTTATGAAATAGATGTAGATTTCCAAATATAGATAGAAGCTTCTTTAAAGCTTTTCCCTTATCTGAAATATGAATATTTTGATACCTGAAATTATTCTTTGTATTACGTAACTCATTATCATAATAGGGGGAATTCTCTGTAAGTATGTGTCTGAAAAAACTTTCATCATCTGGGAATGTAACTTCAATGACCTCTTTCGTCGAAAAATTCTGATTAAAATAATCGTCTCTGTAAAAATTATAGAAAAACGATGGAAAATAATCAGAATTGACACGACCCGTATATCCAGGGCTAAAAAGAAGAGTAACCCCTTTTCTTCGGGGTAATCGCCATAAGTGCTCCTTATTAACATATGGAGAATGGTCGTCATATCTATCAAGAGCGATGTCAACCATGCAAGAACCTTTTTTTAGAAACTCAAATCCATAAGGTATCGCTTTGAAGTGTTGGGGTTCATCAGGGACTAATCGAAAAGGTTTCTCATCAATCCGGGAGGAGATTTCATATCCTGAAAAAGATGCATTACGAGCTCCTGTCCAACGATCTTGTGGTGGGGGTTCTGATCCGCCTCTGATATATCCAATTGTGCGCCAAGGCTTATTAGATTTTATCCTTTCAATAAATTGAGAGATTTTACCTTCATCAACAGAAGTTGATCGGACATAAATCTCTCCGCTCGGGCTATGAGATGAACTAATATACTGAATGAATAGCTCTAAAAAATAATCATCATCTAGGCACTTTTCAGGAAGCCAAAGCGAAGGTGTATGTACACGGTGAACATCACTTATAAAGTGTCGGGAATTCCAAAAGTATAAACGGTCCTCGAAATTATCACCTATGAATAAATTCAAGCCGTCGCGCCATTGGTGGTTTCCGTGTGGAAGCTTAATGTCTGATTCTAAAGAGGAATAAAAACTCATTGACCTTATACCTTCATCTTTTATAAGTCTTTCTAAGAATCCGTATTCATCATAAAAAGGTTCTCCATAAATTACTTTTCGGACTATGTTTCTCTTTCTATTTTCAGGCTTAAGTACATTGGGCGCCATTGTAATAGAGTTATAAAGAGTGCGGTCTCTATGTGGGGCCATTCCAAAGTTATCTGTGATGAATTCAGATTCATCCCAACCAGGGTAACAAGAAACAAGCGTAGGAAACGTTTTTCCTGTTGATATACTTGGTAGAAGTGAAAAGGCGCTTATTGGGGTTACGCCTAGGTTTGGTTCGAGAGTATTAGGGCTATTCCTTCTCGAATTATGCACTATTAAGAAAGCGGGAGAGCACCTACGATTAATCTTTTCAATAGTCTCTTCATTAATGTCTGCATAACTGTAAACGATGTCAGGGTCATAATCAACTAACCAATCGAGATATTCTGGATTTGCTGTTTTTGAAACTATGGGGACGATTAATGATCTTCTCCCTCCCCATCGATTATAAGAATCCTTAAATATAGCCCTTAAAATCGCGCAAGATTCGTTTTCCTTATTTACTAAAAAGGCTACACGAACATGTCTAACCTTATGCTGCACACTTAGGTGTTTAGTTCCAGAGTGTGATGGGATGGATTTAATTTAAAACGTTCAGGTTCTTT
>CAYUCY010000043.1:9984-13877 GCA_964443525.1 uncultured Thiotrichales bacterium | reverse complement strand
GTGGTGAGGGATATATAAGAAATGAACACAAAAATCAAAACCCTAATTTCTGCCCTCAGCCGCAAACTACCCCTGCATCTCTACTCGCTTCCGAGGGAAGTCGCTCCTCTTCAGTATTTTTTTCGTCGCTATTTGATCCGATTGAGTCCTCTTCTTCTCGACTCTTCGAAGATCCCCCTTCCCCTTCCTCTCCTATAGACCCTATAGAAGATATAGAAAGAAGCGGATCAATGGGCAAGCGATTATCTCTGCTGCCTTCTTCTTCATCTGCGCCTTTTTCGGGGATCCCAACGTCTAACTTATCAGGGCTCCTTTCCCTTTGTTGACCTTCTTCGGTTGAGAGATCGTGATTTGGGACCATGACAAAGGATTTAAATAAGTCTTGTTCACCCGTAGGAATTTTCTTCTCTTCTTCTCCTTCCGATCTTTGGAGATTGAGCTTTTGAACTTCCTGAGACGATTGACTCGTGTTACTCATTCCTGCAAAAGGCCAAATTTGCCATGAGACCCAACTGGTCGAAGCTTCTTTCTCTTCAGGATTTTGACTTGCTATGCCGTCAAGGGAAAAAGCGCTTATCGAAATAGAAATAAGCATTGAATAAAAAAGATTTTTTTTTCATAGGGCCTCCGATAATTTATTTTTTAATTTTTTATTAAGGTATTTTTTATAAAGTTTACCAAATAATAAATAGCATATTTTTTTTGGATCATGTCAGCCGTGATATTCAATAAGACCAAAATTTTGCTCTACTTGGCACTCTTTCCTAACCTTCTTTTTTCTCAAAATCAAGGAGAGGCCTTTACTCTGAAAAAATCGGATTGCCTTCGTCTGATTCAGGAAGATCTTTCCTCGGATGTAGCATATAAGCCCGGAGTTGATGTTAAAGGAAAACCTGTGACTTCAGCAGACTTGGAAGACGGCCTTAAAGTTCAAGTTCCCAAAGTCATCAGAATCCCGATTCGATTTGATCTCAAAAAATATTTTAGAACCCCTCAAGAAGTAACCCGTAAAAACCATCAAGAACTTGAGAACATTCTTCAAGAACGCACAGCGACTGATGAGATTTTAAGAACCGGGATTAGAGATATCAGCGCCCGTAATTCGGACGCCCTAAACAGATTAACACAAATCACAAATGAAGTTGCCCAGCCCCTCCCCGACTCACAAAAAATTGATACTCTTTTTGACGAAAGCTTGACCAAACTGAAAGAAGGATTGACGATCCTTTCTGAACAACCCTCCCGATTGAGCTCTGATCAGGAAAAATTGAACCAAGGCCTGTCAATTCTCAAGAAACAATTTAATCCTTATGAGGAAGATCCATTGATTTTAGAGAAAAATTATACTTTACGGGATGCCGCTGCGCAATCAACCCAATCCGCTCAATCGAATACAACCATGAGCACCGCCTCATTGGAGCGGACGGCGGAAATCTATCAAGATACAAAAACCTTGTTTGAAAAAACCCTGCACCAGAGGGAAGCGCAAGAAGATGCCTTGAAATCAAAATTTCAGGAAGTCGGTACCTTTTTACAGCAGGTCCAACAAGCTTTTTCCGCTCATCAGATTACTGCTACAGCAACTGAAAGTATTCCCTCCCTCCAAAAAAACCTTGCCAACATTACCTCTCAACTGGAACAATTAAATATGAAATCTCAAAGTTACCTGGACTACGCAGAGATAGGAGAATTTACTTTTAATTTAAAGGACAATCGTCTTTACTTTAACGGCCAGCCTCTTTTCGATGAAGATCGAGAACAAATTAAAGAAATGTGCCGAAAGCTGTTGACACCTTAGTAAGGAAATAAAAAAGAAAATGCCCTACAAAACAGAAATCATTAAATTTCAAGGACACCATGGTGTAACGCTGGATGGGCGCCTCGACCTTCCCCCTTATCCGAGAGCTTTTGCGATCTTTGCCCACTGCTTTACCTGCTCGAAAGAATTTCATGCAACAAAACGAATTTCTCAGGCCCTTGCAGGGATGGGCATAGCCGTCCTGCGATTTGATTTTGCGGGGCTCGGCAGCAGTTCAGGTGACTTCTCTGCAACCAACTTCGCAACAAATGTTGAGGATATATTGGAGGCCGCGCGCTTTCTCACAGATATTTACGAGGCGCCTCAACTCCTCATGGGGCATAGTTTGGGGGGAGCGGCCGCTCTTGTTGCTTGTTCACGGCTTGGGTCAATAAAAGCTGTCGTAACTTTAAACTCTCCTTGCCACCCACACCATGTAACCCATCATTTTAAAGAAAAAAGGGAGGAAATTCTCTGGAAAGGAGAAGCGGATATTTCAATTGCCGGTCGCACGTTTAAGATCCAACAACATTTCTTTGACGAGCTCGAAAAGTATAATATGGACGATATCTTAAGAAACTTAAACGCAGCTCTTCTCGTTTTACACTCTCCCCTAGATGAGACGGTTCATATCAAAAATGCCGCGTACATCTTTGATCAGGCCCGTCACCCGAAAAGCTTCGTTAGCCTGGATCAGATCGATCATTTAATCACAAAGCCGGAAGATGCGACGTATATTGCAGGTTTGATCAACGCCTGGGCGAGCCACTATTTAAAAGAAGCACCGAAGCTACAGCCCCAGGACACGGAAGGACGTGTCATCGTTCAAGAAACAGGAGAAGGCAAATACGTTCAAGACGTCTTTGTAGGTCGCCACGCCTTAAAAGCGGATGAGCCCACCTCCGCCCCGGGAGGCCTTGACATAGGTCTCTCGCCTTATGACTTTCTCTTGGCAGGCTTGGGGGCTTGCACTTCCATGACCCTTCGAATGTATGCGGACCTTAAAGGGATCTCTTTAACAAAAACGACGGTTCGACTTCGACACTCCAAGAAGCATGTGGAGGATTGCGAAGGATGTGAGGGCACTCCTCAGCAAATCGATCTGATTGAAAGGAATATTATGCTCGAAGGCGCTCTGACTCCTGAAAACAGGGAGTCCCTTTTAAAAATTGCAAATAAGTGCCCCGTTCATCGTACTCTTACTGGAAAAATTCAGATCGAAACTGCTCTAGATGAATAGCAGAAATACGCTATAGCGGAGATATTGCATCCAGAACTTGCATCCCGTAGGGAGGTTGCTGAACGTCGTCCAGCGTCCCGCGTCCGCCATAAGACACTCTTGCCTCCGCAATTTTATCCAAAGAGATCGTATTGTCCGAATTGATATCCTCAGGCCTCACGATACCTGTGATATGAAGGTCTCTCACTTCATAATTAATACGCATTTCCTGACGACCTGAGACGACCATGTTGCCGTTTGGCAAAATTTGAATGACGGTTGCGGCTACTTTTGCTGTTACCTCTTCCTTGCGAGAAATGCTGCCTTTCCCTTGATGAGAGGGCTTTGACTGGGCTTCAATTAATTTCTTCGGATCAACGCTTTCAAAATTTGTTTCTATCCCGATAAAATTTGCAAGCGAGAGGCTTTCCTTCGAATCTCGATCTCTTTTCGACTCATTTGAAACGGACGCACTATCGGATGCCGACACCACAACCGTTAAAATGTCGCCCACCCGACTGGCCCGCTGATCTTTAAAAAATGTCCGAGACCCGGACCTCCAAAGAGAATTCATCCGTTTTTCGGGCACCTCGGGTTCGGGCATAGGCATCGTGACAGGCTGATAAGTTCGGCTTGCATGGGGGTTCTGAATATGAGAAAGCGGTGGGAGATTGCCTACTTGCGCCAACCGATCCACTGTCCGACATCCTGAAAGAGCCGTTGCTCCCAAAAGTGCCGCCATCATTACTTTACGATAAAAATACATAAAGCCTCCCCCTATTGAGTTTCATTAATCTCTATGACCGCACGACCAGCCTCCAAGACTTTTGCATGAAAGGTCTTATTACTGTCTAAGTTGTTTAGCTTGATGATCTG
>CAYUCY010000043.1:0-9974 GCA_964443525.1 uncultured Thiotrichales bacterium | reverse complement strand
AAATCTCTCGGACGATTCCGAAGAATCTGCATGATCTGCCCGATATCGCCGTCCTCAAGTGTTTTTGCCTTTAAGTCCAAAGACATTTTTGGATGAGTCAAACTCACTTGAACTATTTGCCCTTTTTGAACGGCACGAGATCTTTTGAGGTCCGTCATGCGCAGTAAGACGCCCGGCTTTAAAGGAGTATTTCTGGGCTCGGCACCGATCAGCTGCTCTTCCTCTGTAATAGAAGATTTCGTAATACGTCGCGCTGGAATCGTGATCCATTCAATATCGGACTCCCCGATCTTTTCCCTCGGGTTAATAACACGCGTTAAGGCGGGAACTTTTGTCATGACGGTTAAAGACCCTCCCAATTTGATGGGCTTCACATCGTAGTCTTCAAAGACGAGAGAAGCTGAAAATCTGGTCTTTTGAGGATTCACATGAAGATCTTCCATTTTGTAGTGCACTTCCCGATCCGCCACAACTTCAAGAGGAAAAGGATGCTGTGTCAATCTGGCCTCAAAATCTGACCCGACTTCATTCTCGAGAATCGTCTTGATCTCTTCCTCAATAGCTTGCTGTTCAATTTTTTGAGGATGATCAAAAGGGTTTGCGACTTCCGGCTCCTGTGCCCAAGAAAACACGGAAAGGCCAGAAAAGATCAAAAGAAGGAGGAGTTTATAAAATCTCTTCATCAGGCAGCTCCGACACTCTTGAGTTCTCTCATCATCTCTTCGGCCGTTTTCATAGACTTCGTATTCATCTCAAAGGCCCTTTGGGTTGTAATCAAATCTGTTACGGCCGTAACCGCATTCGTATTCGATCCCTCATACCAACGTTGGAGTATTTTTCCAAAACCCTCTCCTCCGGGCGTCCCCGTAATTGCATTTCCAGATCCGGGAGTTTCTAAAAAGAGGTTATCCGAGATGGCTTCCAATCCTTGAGGATTCATGAAGTTTGCAAGCTCAATCGTCCCTAGATTTTGCGGTTCTTCTTGCCCGTCAACTTTTGCGAAAACTTCACCATGAGTGTTGATCGTTACGTCAACTGTTCCTTGTGGGACCGTAATATTGGGCAAAACCGTGTACCCTTCTTGCGTCACAAGAACACCTTCCGCGTTTGTGGTAAAGAGTCCGGCTCTCGTATAGGCCGTACTTCCCGAGGGTAACTCCACCTGAAAATACCCGTTTCCTTGAATTGCCATATGATAAGCATCATTTGATTGAATATTGTTCCCCATCTCAAGGCTTCGGATCACTCCCGCGGGTTTCACGCCCATTCCCATCTGAATACCGGCTGGAATGACGGTTCCCATTGATGAGGAAATCGTCCCCACCCGCTTCATATCCTGATACATCATTGTTGTGAATAGAGCCGTCCTTCTTTGGTAAGCGGCTGTATTCATATTTGCGATGTTATGAGCCTCAACTTCTAAGCGAAGCTGCTGAGCCGACATCCCGGTTGCGGCAATTCCAAGTGCGGTTTCCGTCATTTTTTCCTCCCTTAAGCGGCAATTGTAATTGTTTGTTGCGTATACTGTGATTCCAGTTTTAGTTGTTCTTCGATCACTTTCTGGTTTTGAGAAAAAGCTTGAAGAATTTGTACAAGCTCGGTCGTTGCGGCAACGCTATTCACGTTTGAGCCCTCATACATCCCTTGCTTCAGAACATAGTCAGAAGGCGCGCTCGGAGGCTGATCCGTTTGCAAATAACCATCATTGTCATAGTGCATGTTCTGCTCCTGATCGAATTGATAAACGCCGACCTGCGCAATTTGACCTTGGTCATTAGAGAGAGTGCCATCGGGCCCGAGAATGATGTTCGTTGAATCAGGGGGAATATGAATCGGAGATCCCCCCGTATCCAAGACCTGATGACCTAGAGGTGTGATAAGGTCCCCGTTTTCATTAGTGGTAAAGACACCTGCTCTCGTGTATCTAATCCCTCCATTTGTCTGAACCGCGAAGTAGCCCCGCCCGAAGATCATCATGTGGAATGGATCATGTGTCGCTATAGCGGGACCCGACCTCGTATCCCTTATGGTTGCAATATCCGTTACGTAGGAAGTATCTCCACTAAGATATTCCTGAAATAACAGATTTTCTCCTTGAAAACCCGCGGTTGCCTGGCTAGCCACGTTAAATGCCGTCACATTCAAAGCATTTTGAAGAGCGATTTGTTTTGATAAGGCAATTTCCAGTGTGGTGGTCATATCCAAATCCTATTTTTTCTTTATTCCCTTTCCGTGATGCAGATCATGTGCCAAGTCGAATTTCATCTTTTTTATAAAGCACTTATGATGTAAACGGTTCTCAAAAAGCTGATCTTTACTCCTTTTCTTTACGAATCTTTAATAAAATTCTCTTTAAAATTCGTTGTAAATGAGGGAAGATAAAAAGATTCAAGGGAGGAAAAGAATGGCGGAAACAGCCGAAAAAAAAGATCCCAAAGTCGAAGAGGCTCCTGAGAAAAAAGAGGGAGAGATATCCCCCAATGAAACGGGGGAGCAAGCAGGTGACGGAGAGGCCCAAAAGAAATCAGGTAGTCTCTTTAAAATTCTTCTCTTTGCAGGAATCCCGACGCTTCTGCTTGCGGGTGCTGCTGTCTTTTTATTCTTGACGGAGACGGGGAAACATCTGATCGGCATCGGACATAAGGCAGAAGAAGCCAAGCTCCCCGACCAGATCATTTATTATAATCTTCCTGAGATGATGGTCAATCTCGTTCCATCCGGCAAGAAATCTTCTTTCCTACGCATTGTTGTGAAATTCGAAATCCCGAATGCAGAAGCGGTCAAAACACTTGATCTTGTAAAACCGAGAATTATAGACGCTTTTCAGATGTATTTAAGAGAACTTCGGATGGACGATATTGAAGGATCCGCAGGACTCCAAAGACTCCGAGAAGAGCTTTTAAAACGGACCAATACGGTTACGGCACCTATCAAAATTAAAGACGTTCTCTTTGAAACACTTCTGATTCAGTAAGGAAATAAGGGATCGGCAATGGCAGATCAAGCGACGCAAGAAAAAGAAGAACTCAGCGATACGTGGGAAATTCCGACCACACAGCAGGCTCCTTCTCCTGAGGCGGATCCTGGAGAACTGACTCTAAATCGTGTCCTAGATCAGGATGAGATTAACTCTCTTCTTTCTCTGGGGCAAGAAGAGGTGGGGGCTCAAGGTTTAAAAATTCTGATTAACTCGTCTAATATTTCCTACGAGCGACTTCCGATGCTGGAAGTCATCTTTGACAGGCTGGTGCGCTTTTTAACGACGACCCTCCGCAACTTTACCTCAGACAATGTCGAGGTCTCTCTTCATACGATGACGTCAATTCGTTTCGGCGATTATCTGAACTCAATTCCCCTCCCCTGTCTCATCGGCGTCTTTAAATCTGTTGAATGGGACGGCTCCGCACTCATTACGATTGAAAACGAGTTGATCTACGCAATGATCGAAGTCCTTTTAGGAGGTAAAAAAGGTGCAAAACTGACTCACATTGATTCACGTTCCTTTACACCCATTGAACGAAGTCTCGTTGAAAAACTCATCAAGGTTGTTCTTTTGGATACGGAACGCGCTTTCGAACCCTTGTCCAAGGTAACTTTCCAGCACGATAGAATCGAATCGAATCCCCGCTTTGCGACGATTGTAAGATCCATGAATGCCGCTATCCTGATCAAGCTTCTGGTTGATATGGATGAAAAGGGTGGTTGTATTGAGTTTCTTATCCCTTATTCAACCATCGAGCCTATTCGGGATGATCTTCTCCAGATGTTTATGGGAGAAAAATTTGGCCAGGACAGTATCTGGGAAGATCACTTAGGTGGTGAGCTTTGGAATACAAAGCTTCGCGCAGATGCCGTTTTAGATGAACTTCCCTTGAAATTGAATGAGGTTCTTTCCTGGAAGAAGGGGAGCTTTTTACCGCTCAACGTCAAACCTAATGCGACGATCAATGTCAAATGCGGGGATACCCCTATTTTTTCCGGGAAAGTAGGACAGAGAAATCGTTTTGTCTCCGTTCAATTGGAGAGAAATTTTATAAAAGAAAACCGAGAGAGGCTTGAAACCCTTAAAATCGATAAGGATCCACCATGAACTTTCCCATACTTCTTGATTTGATCGTTGTAAGTCTTTTAATAGCAACCATTATCTATGCGGTTATGCTGAATAAGCGCTTGACAACGCTGCATGAAAATCGACATGAGCTTCAAAAGTTCCTGGAAAATTTTACAGCCTCCCTCAACAAAGCGGAGGCGAGTGTCAAGGACTTAAAAGGTGCCGGTGAATCCGCCCTTAATTCCGTTCTTCAGCAATTAACCAAAGCAACCACTTTGAGAGATGAACTGGCCTTTCTTTTGGAGCGAGGAGAGAACGTCGCAGAAAAACTTGACGAGGTTATCCGTCAAGGACGCGCCCTTAAAGGAGATGTCGAGAAAATCCCTGAATTGAGAGCCGTCCCTTCGAATGAGTTAAGACCGAAAACATCGGAAGAAAAAATTGTTCCCCAATTATTAAAAGTGCGATAGGAGCTGAAGACGACGATGCAACCAACTCGACTTGGAAATCCTCTGTTGAAAAACGCGTTGGAACGTTTTCTACGGTTTATGATGGGGCGCGTCCGCGTCCTGCCTCTCGTCGTTTTCTGTGCTGTTACTCTCCTTTCCGTTAAGATTACTTCTCTCTGGACAACGATGAGTCATAAGGAATCCTTCCTGTCCGTAGGCTCGAACGCAATTGCTCAAGAAATACCAATGCCCACTCCCTCAAAGACGGCAGAGATTGCCGAACAGAATAACCAGACTCCTGAAAAAAAAGAGGCCCCTGACCCTAAGAAAGAAACGCAGGCTCAAGAACCTCAGCTCCAAAAACTTGCTGACCTTAATCCCGCCAAAATTTCCGCGGCAGAATACAATGCGCTTCAATCCATTGCAGAGAAAAAGGATACAGCTCAAAAAGCTTCGCCTGATCCTGAAAAGGAAGCCACTTTGAAGGCTATTGAATCTCGTATTGATGAGAAATCCCAAAAGCTTAAAGAATCTTTCGACAAGCTCAATCAACTTTTGAAGAATGTGGAGGAACAGGAAAATACGAATACAATGCGCCTCGTCAAGATCGCCGAAGGAATGAAGCCGGCGGAGGCCGCAAAGGTTTTAGAAGGAATAAACTTTGAGGTGCTCCTCGAAATCATGTCGAAAATAAAAGAAAACAAGGCAGCTCCGATCTTGTCGAAAATGGACCCTCAAAAGGCTTCTTATCTGATGACGGAGCTAGCCGTGCGCAAAAAACTTCTGAAGAAAAAAGAAGGTGCACCATCTCCCAAAGTTCCGACCGCACCCGCCGCATAAAGATTTTTTCAGCTCTTCTATGCGTTCCCTTCATCATAAATCCTTTATTTGATTAAATTTTTCCTTACATGGCCTTTCCGAAAATTTTGGGGGTTTTCAGAGTTTAAAATCATCGCTACGCTGAGAGGTGACTATTATAAAAGTCACTAAAATATATCATTATAGGAGAGGCACCATGAAAGACACGTATCTACTCAGAACAACCACCTTGGCAGGATCATTTCTTGTCGCAACGACCTTTTCGACACTTGTGGCATCTCAAGCGGAAAAAGTCGATGAAGGGGCGAAGCTCACAACTGTCGGAAGCGTTTCAGAGCCTTCATCCGGTGGTTGGTGGCCTTTCAGTTGGGGTTCGAAGGCTGATCCCGTAACAGTCTCGACACCTATAAAAGAAGATAAGGAAAGTTCGAATTTAGGTACATCTCAACCGGTCTCGGATTCAAACCTTGTTACTGAAGAAGAAGACAGTGCTTCTAAAGATCTAGGTTCAAGCTCTCCTTCAAAAGAAAAGAAGAAAGATGATGAGTTCGTCTCTCCGGAGGTAAAAGCCGAAGAGAAAGATACCCGTTGGTTCTGGCAACGTTGGTGGGGTTCATCTCCTGTCACAACGGTACCCTCGTCCGAAATCAAAGACTCTTCAGACGGAGACAAAGGGCTTGATACGGCGCTCTCAAGAGAAGTTTCCGATCCTCACTCAGCTCCTCCTTTGACAAAAACTCAAGATGAAATTCTTCAAAATGTCTTGGATCAACTCGAAGTGCAAGGCATTGGACGTGATAGACTTCTTGCATTTTTAGGGGTCAACCAAGAAGCCAGCGATTTCCTTTCAAAAAGCCTTTGCCTCACTGCTTCAGGCGAGATCGGAACACCAGAAAATAGTGCAAATACGATTGCAGATACCTTAAGTCATCTCCATGCAACAGCGAATCAGACTATGCAGCCTGTGACTTCTCAGGGTCCAAGGGCTTCCGATTCGGATGATGAGGATACTACTCTCGACCTCAACCCTCTTTTTGGAGATATTGAGCAGTAAAAATCCCGCTCGCATTCAAAAAACGCCGACTGTCCCCAGTCGGCGTTTTTTTAGCATGGAAGAACAAGCGTAACTCGAAGGCCACCTTTGGAAGAGTCTCCTAAGTAGATCTCACCACCGTGAGTATGAATTGCATCGCGTGCAATCGAGAGACCAAGTCCCGTTCCCCCGGTTTCCGAATTTCTGGAAGACTCCATCCTGTAAAAAGGCTTAAAAACATTCATGCGCTCTTCCTCGGGAATGCCGGGGCCATCATCTTCCAATGTAACTTGGATCGTATCCTCACCCCGATCAACCTTAATCCAGGCATGTGATCCATATTTCAGGGCATTTTCCAAGAGATTTGTCAAACATCTTGAAAGAGCCTGGCGTCTTAGGGGAAGGGTGACAGAATGATCTTCATTCAAATAAACGACCTTAGAAGACGGGAAACCTCCGAGAACTTTTTGTATCAGATCGTGAAGAGAAGTTTCCTGTAAGGCCTCTCCTTTTTCTCCTTTTGCAAAAGCTAAGAAATCTCCCGCCAGACGAGACATATCTCTAACTTCCTCTTGCAGCGCCTTGATTTCCTTTTTGTCCCCCATCATGGCAAGCTGAAGCTCCATGCGGGTGAGCGGCGTCCTAAGGTCATGCGAGATCCCAGCAAGCATTTCAAAGCGTTGCTCCATTTGACGCTTGATCCGCTCTCGCATGGCATTAAAAGCATAAGTCAACCGTCGCACCTCAAAAGACCCCGCAGGCTTTAAGGGTGTATCCTCTTCCTCACGTCCGAAAGATCTGACGGCTTCCGACAATCGACGAAGCGGCCTGATCTGATTCCGCATAAAAAGAACCGCGATACACAAAAAAAGGACCGGAGCTAAAACCGCCCACCACATTAAAATTGAAGTCGTCTTGGGAAACAGATGTTTTGTTTTATCTTTAAAGAGAAAAAGCCCGCGCATGTCTTGGACACGAATCAAAACATCCTCTTCTTGGATACGAACCGTGGAGGGTTTTCCCACGCGTTCCTCCAAAGCATTCTTCAGGTATGTCTCCGTATAACCAAGGTCGGGTGTTCTTTTAAGCGGGAACTGTTCATCCGTCGGAACAAAGTCGATCTCGATGTCTAACGTCGAGCGGATGTACTTTCTAAGATTCTGAAAATGCTCGGGATTAAAGACGTGAGGACTCGCCATATCAACGGCGATTGCGATCTTGTTTGCAATATTTTTCGCTAATAAGTCCGTCACTTTTTCTAAATGACGATCGATAAAAATATACGAAGTCACCACCTGAACCAAAAGGACGGGCGCGATAATAATAATCAAAGTCCGTCCGAAAAGTGACTTCGGCATCAATGACTTCAGCCACTTAAAAGGAGTAACACGAACACTCATTAATCAACCCTCAGAACGTAACCCTTATGCCTGACCGTCTGGAGATAGAGAGGCTTTTTGGGATCTTCTTCGATCTTCTTTCTAAGGCGGGTAATTTGGACATCAACCGTCCGAGGACTTAAACACACGCCTCCTGCTTCCGCCAATTGATCCCGAGAGAGAGGCTTACCCGGCGTCTCTGAAAAAGCTGCCAGGAGAGTTTGCTCCAGTGAGGTTAAATGAATAACGTCTTTCCCTTTAAAGAGTTTTTGAGTGTTTTTGTCAAAGATGTAGGAACCTATTTTTACAAGAAAATCCTCTTGATCCGGACGTCGCGTGCGTTCAAGAATTCGATGAAGTCTCAAAATGAGTTCTCGGGGCTCAAAAGGTTTGGTTAAATAGTCATCAGCACCCGCTTCAAGCCCTGCTACCCGGTCCTCTCCGTCCGCCTTTGCCGTTAACATGAGAATCGGGATTTGCCCGCCTGCCCCTTGCAAATCAGAACGAAGACTTTTTGCAAGGCTCAAGCCGCTTTCCCCAGGCATCATCAGATCCAAAACCATCAAATCAAAAGAATCCTGTTCAAGAAAAGCTCTTGCTTCTTCCGCATTTTTGGCGCTTTTTACCGAAAAATCGTTTTCCGTAAGGTAAGATTCTAAAAGCTCCCTCAGTTTTGTGTCGTCATCGACGACTAAAATACGAGATTGCATCATCTGCCTTTTAAATAAGTGAACGAGAAATACTCTAAAGTACTTTGCCTTTTCAGACTCGTAAAAGTCAAGATTTCTGTCTGTCTATCTTCTGATCAAAACCCAATAAAGACATGTCCTTCCCACATTCAGTGCTTTTTGCTCATAGCGGGTGTCGGGCCAGTCTTGGGGCTTTGATCCTGAATCCGAAGAATAGCAAGCCTGAATGCGAAAGAGTAAGGCACATTCCTCTAGCTTTTCTCGAATCCATTCCTGATAGCTTGGGTCGTCGGTTGCGATTCTGAGCTCTCCCCCCTGTTTCATCAGGCGATACAATTCTTTTAAGAGATCGGTGTTTATAATTCGCCTTTTGTGATGTCTTTTCTTAGGCCAAGGATCCGGAAATAAAATATAAGAAAAATCTATAGATCCCTCTTTAAGGACTCTCAAAAAAGGCCGCACGTCCTTCGGGTAAATACGAACATTTTCTGAAGCTCCATTTTCTTCGAGGTGCTGAAGAAGAGAGGCCACGCCGTTTTCAAAAGCCTCGCATCCAATGAAACCTCTTTGCTGATGTGTTTTTGCAAGTACAGCAAGGTGCTCTCCCCCGCCGAAACCGATTTCAAGAGCATAAGCGTTGATTCGACTCGGGAAAAGAGTCGAGGGATCCAAAATGTTTTCCGAGACTCTCGGAATCTCAAGTTTTTGAAGAAAATCCTCCATCAACTGTTTTTTGTAAACACGTAAAGGCCGTCCTTTTCGACGTCCGTAAAAATGATCTGGATAGTTATGCTGGTCTTTAAGAGACATCACTTAAGCACTCGCGAGAGAAGTTTTTCTCTCTCGACATCGGTAAGAAATACCAAGGCAACCCAAGAGAGAGACAATAATCAAGGCAAGGGGAATCTTATTTCCGTAGAGCCCGAACGGAGGGATTTCTTTTTCAAAGGACGGCAGATAAAAGTCCAGGACGCCTGCTTCGTTGAGAGGAAGATTCTTTAAAATGGTTCCTTTCGAATCAATCAGAGCCGAAACTCCTGAATTGGCAGCCCGAACCACGGGAAGCCCCTCTTCAATAGCCCTTGCTTGGATAGACTGAAGATGTTGATAAGGTCCTGAGGATCTCCCATACCAACCATCATTCGTCAGGTTTAACATCCAATGGGGACGCAGGGCCTCTTTTGAAACGACTTGTGCAGGAAAAATACCTTCAAAACAAATGAGAGGACTTAAAGGAGGTAACCCTGAAATTGTGATCGTTTTGACACCCGTTCCACTCGAATAATCGACGGCCCCTGCGGTCACTTTGCGGATCAATTTTGGTACAACGGATCTGAAAGGGATATATTCGCCAAAAGGGACTAAATGAGATTTATCATAAAGCCCCTCGATTTCCCTTCGGTCCGTTACGGCATAAAAGCTATTCCAAACTTTAAAGCCATCTTCTGCATTTCGAACAAAGCGAACAGCTCCCATCAAAAAAGCACCATTCTTGGGAGCCTGAGTCGCCAAAAGTTCTCTCATTCCTCGATCAGCATCATAATAAAATTGTGT
>CAYUCY010000042.1:11265-13980 GCA_964443525.1 uncultured Thiotrichales bacterium | reverse complement strand
CCGCACACAAAAACCCCCCCTTGAGCGCGCCCCTCCAAAATTTCCTTAACGCCGTTGGCCGCAAATCTCCTTGCAAGCTGTATCAGCATCATCGTCAGACAGCTCTCCTCAACCGAAACGACAATTCAAATCATGTTCTACGGGAACTTCTTTACTTTCTTTTTCATTAGTATTGGAGCGGCTCTTTTCTGGAAGATGCCTGCTTGGGAGGACTTAAGATGGCTGATCCTTTTAGGAGCCAGCGGTATGCTCTCCCAATTTTGCAGCGTGAATGCCTTAAAACGGGCGCAACCTTCGCTCCTTGCACCCTTTGAGTATTTTCGTCTGATCTTTGCTATTCCGATCGGCTATTTTATTTTTGATGAAGTCGTGAGCTTTTGGACTTTCTTAGGCAGTGCGATCATTATCGGGGCAACATGGTTTTTGGCCGCGAGTGAAGCCGCTTACAAGAAAAAAGAATCTAGAAAAAAAGAAGAAACACGGGCATTCTAAAGAAAATAAAAAAATAAGAGGCACCATCGAATCCATGGAGAGAAAGTATATCGGCCTTCTTCTTTTGGGTCTGATGACCCTTCAAGGGTGTGCAGGAGGAACCTTTCTGACCACCAGAGGCATTATCGCAGAAGGATGGGCCGAGCCGCCCGAGCCATATGAACCCGAACCCGTCTATTGCTATAAAACCCTTTCAGGGAAGGATTGCTTCAGGAAACCCCTTAAAGGGCAAGAAAATAGATTGGTCGGTTTTTACGACGAAAAGAAACCTATTGAAACGGAGGAGACTTCCTCTGAAAGTAAAGCCTTCATCGCAAAGAGCAGGTTGCCCCCTGACGAGATCCCTCTTTCATTGAAAAAGAAAAAAACCTCTTAAGAAAGACGAACGCTTGCTTATCCTACGGCGAAAAAAGCTTGTTTGTCGATACCGGTGCTTCTAAAGGGAGGTTCATGAACGTCCCTTTTCTTTAGAAGATCACCGGTACAACGACATTTTGTCCAGATTATTTAACGGCCGGAGCGGTCTGCAACAAGACGTGAACGTCCCTTTTGACCGACGATCAAAAGAACCCTGTCACCCGGATTAAATTTCACATCCATACCTTGGACGACGGTCTTAAGAGTCCCACTGTCAAGCTCTACAACATATTCAAAAGCATCCTGAGATTTAAGCTCTCCTTCCGCCAAGTTTCCGGCGATAGCTCCGAGAAGAGCCCCTGCTGCCGTGGCTGCAACTTGGCCGCGGCCTTTACCGAACTGATACCCTGCGACACCGCCTGTGATACCGCCGAGGGCTGTTCCCGTTGCATTTTCTTCAAGCTTTTCAGGAGCAACACGAACTTGCCTGAAACTGACAACCATTCCGCGATATGTCGTGGAAGCTTCACCGACGTGTGCTTCCGAATAGACGCTCGGTGAAATGTTGCGAGCACATCCTGCAAGAGAAAGTCCTGCAAGAGAGACAAGAACAATTTTCGAGATGGCATTCTTCATGGACGATGACTCCTTTGATCTTTGTTAAGTCAATCTTAGCTTCTACCAGGATTTTTTGCGTTGTAAAGATTTATTTGACATCGGAGACGCAGCCTCTTTACCCTTTTTTATAAAGCGGTCCATTTTTACTCTTCTTTAAGGAATTAATCGGATCGTAAGTTAGGTCGACTTTTTGAAAAGGAGGGGACGATGAAATTCAAACATTTGCTCATCCTGACGCTTGCTCTTCTTTTAGAATCGTCAGAAGCCTCTCACATCACCTTTGATCGATTGGATGTGAAATCTCAAAGGAGTGAACAGGTCATTGAAACAACGACTACGCTTGAAGCGTTTAGAGACTCTCTTTCGGCATTAGCTCGACAAAAATGTACGGCAACGAATATAAAGGACCAAAAGCCAGCAGCTGTTTGGGATCATTTTTTAGCCATGGTCGAGCTTCCCAGCGGGCTTCCTAAGTCTGCTTTAAAATCATTCTTTCTGATTCATTTGTTCGAGAAACCCGTCGGATGTGGATTCTTTTTTTCATCGAGCCTCTCAACCACAAACTGCACACTTTATCTGTCTCAATTTAAAAGTTTCCAGCTCCTTAAAGATATTTTGGAGCATTTTCTTCGTTTTGTGCCGACTGGAAAAGCCGAATTTGTTTTTCTGCCTGAAATCCAATCCATAAATAGAGATACCGGACATCTTCAATTCGGTTGTTCGGAACAAGCGCGCCACCTGCAAAAAGCTCTTCGTGACCTCGGGTTTTCCTGCAGTGAAAAGTCGATGGTTCTCACGTATGAAAAGACCCTTAAAAAATCTGACAGAACCTAGACTTCTATTCGCTTGGTATGAAAGAGTCCTGCGAGCCACACGCGTCTGATCTAAAATCCTCTCCTGAACCTCATTCACTTTGATTATCAAGATACCTCTTATCACCCGGATGAATCTCTCCTCATGGTCACTTTTCTGTAAGAGATCTGTCTCGTCCTCCTTAAACTTCCTTTTCACTTCCCTGTTGACGAAAGTGGCGAAACCTTATAGGTTTTGCCCTATCATCGGTTTGTGCCGAAGTAGCTCAGTTGGTAGAGCAATCGATTCGTAATCGATAGGTCGGAGGTTCGACTCCTCTCTTCGGCACCACTTTCCATGCAAAGCCAAGAAATTCGACTGGTCAGCCAATGACATTGACAGAACTTCTTCCAAAAGATTTGACCGAACTTTCATTTTGGGGTCTTGTCATTTCAT
>CAYUCY010000042.1:0-11255 GCA_964443525.1 uncultured Thiotrichales bacterium | reverse complement strand
GAGAAACGTAATGCAGGATATCACAAAAGTCAGTTATCCTTTAGCTTCCCACCGGGATTGTGCGAACGCGATTCGTTTTTTAAGCTTGGATGCGGTACAGCAGGCAAAATCTGGGCATCCCGGAATGCCCATGGGAATGGCGGACATTGCCACCGTTCTTTTCCGGCGTCATTTTAAAGCAAATCCTCAAGATCCTCTCTGGCCCGATCGGGATCGATTCGTTCTTTCAAATGGTCACGGATCCATGCTTCTTTACGCAGTCAATTATCTTCTCGGCTACCGGGAGATGACGCTCGATCAACTTAAACACTTCCGACAACTGGGATATCACACTGCCGGTCATCCGGAAGTTGACCGATCACTTGGTATCGAGACAACAACAGGGCCGCTCGGCCAGGGGCTTGGGAATGCGGTCGGAATGGCCTTGGCGGAACGGCTGATGAATGCTCACTTTGGAGACACCCTTGTTGACCATTACACCTATGCTTTTGTCGGAGACGGATGCCTTATGGAAGGGCTTTCCCAGGAGGCCATTTCCCTCGCGGGGCATTTAGGTCTCAGAAAACTCATCGTTTTCTTTGACGACAACGGTATCACGATTGACGGAAAACTTTCCCTTTCGAGTTCGGACGATCAGCTAAAACGTTTTGATGCATGCGGTTGGCATGTAACTTCCATCGACGGCCATGATTTTGAGGCCGTCCATGAGGCTATCATCCAAGCCAAACAAAAATTTAAGCCTTGCTTGATCGCCTGCAAAACGACGATCGGGTATGGCGCTCCTACCAAAGCAGGCACAGCGGCAACTCACGGCTCTCCCCTCGGCGAGGAAGAGATTGCAGCAACCCGCAAGGCGCTCGGCTGGTCGCATAAGCCTTTCGAGATTCCCCCCCATGTCATCGCTGCGTGGCGAGAGGCAGGTCAGCGCTCCCAAAAAGAATATGAAGACTGGTCCGGTCGCCTTCAGCACTCTTCCCTCAAAGGAGAGTTCTTAAGGCGCATCCTCGGCCAACTCCCCTCTAAGTGGTCGGAAAATCTGAAAGTTTACAAAAAGGCCCTTTTAACCGAAAGACCCGTCCTTGCAACCCGTCAAGCCTCCGGAAATACCCTTGAGGTTTTAACTAAGGCCTTGCCGGAATTGATCGGCGGCTCGGCGGATCTGACCGGATCTAACAATACGAAAGCAAAGGATCAAGACCCCATCTCGGCGAAACACTATTTCGGATCCTATATCCATTACGGCATCAGAGAACACGGCATGGCCGCTTCCATGAACGGTCTGGCCCTTCACGGAGGGATTATCCCCTATGGTGGGACCTTTTTATGTTTCTCAGATTATTGTCGACCCTCGATTCGCCTCTCCGCCTTAATGAAACAGCGTGTCATTTATGTGATGACCCATGATTCAATCGGTCTCGGGGAAGACGGCCCCACCCATCAGCCTGTTGAGCATCTGGCAGCTCTCAGAGCCATTCCGAATCTTCAAGTCATGCGACCCGCCTGCGCAATCGAGGTTGCCGAGTGTTGGGAAGCTGCTCTCGAGTCTGTCGAAATCCCTTCCATCCTCGTCTTAACCCGTCAGAATCTTTCGACTCTTAGAACAAGAGTCGATGAGAATCTGAGTAAAAAGGGTGCCTATGTGCTAAGGGAACCCGAGAAGCAGCGGCAGGTGGTTCTTCTCGCAACGGGATCCGAAGTTGAGGTTGCTGCCAAAGCACAGGAGGAGCTTCTCAAAAGAGAAATTCATGCAGCCATCGTGTCCATGCCCTGTTGGGAGCTTTTCCTGAAGCAACCTCCGGCTTACCAAGAAAGCGTCCTCGGAAAAGGCATCCCCAGAGTTGGCATTGAAGCCGCCGTTCGCTTGGGCTGGGATCAGTTTATCGGCAGGAACGGACCCTTCATCGGAATGTCCGGATTCGGAGCTTCTGCTCCTGCCAAAGACCTTTACGAGCATTTTAAAATAACCCCTGCCGCCGTTGTTGCTGCAGTTGAAAACCTTTTAACGTCAGGAGTATAAAAATGGCTTTACGTGTTGCCATAAACGGTTTCGGTCGCATCGGTCGTCTCGTCATGCGCGCCATCGCAGAAAAAGAAGGAGCGGATCTTGAAGTAATCGCCATCAATGATCTGGGGCCTCCTGAAAGCAATGCTTATCTTTTGCAGTATGATTCGGTCCACGGCACCTTCGGGCAGGATGTGAGCGTTCAGGCAGGCCATCTGCAAATCGGAAAAAGACAGATCAAGGTTCTTGCGGAGCCGAATCCCGAAAAACTCCCTTGGAAGGATTTGGCGATTGACATCGTTTTAGAATGCTCCGGCAGATTCACGTCTAAGGATGCCGCTTACAAACATATTCAAGCAGGAGCCAAGCGTGTTTTAATCTCAGCTCCGGCCGACGGAGTCGATCTGACCGTTGTTTTTGGTGTGAACCATGACAAGATTTCCGCGGAGCATACGATTCTTTCAAATGCGTCCTGTACGACCAACTGTCTTGCCCCCGTTGCCTCCGTCCTGCATAAGACGATTGGGATCGATCGGGGTTATATGACAACTATTCATGCCTACACAGGGGACCAAAGCTTGGTTGATACCCTTCACAAGGATCTCAGGAGAGCTCGAGCGGCGGCTCTTTCCATGATCCCCACCTCAACCGGTGCCGCCAAAGCGGTGGGCCTTGTGATGCCTGAACTCAAAGGAAAGTTGGATGGAACAGCGATTCGGGTCCCTACTCCCAATGTTTCCATGATCGACTTCACCTTTGATGCGTCTCGTGAGACAACAGCCGAAGAAATTAACGAAGCAGTCATCTCGGCGGCAAAAGGCTCTCTTGCCGGGATTTTAGCAACCGTAAAGGCGCCGCTTGTTTCCATCGACTTTAATCATAATCCGCACAGTTCAATTTTTGACCTCACGCAAACGCAAGTGATTGAGAAGAAATTCTGCCGAATTTTGGCCTGGTACGATAACGAATGGGGCTTCTCCAACCGTATGCTGGATACCGCCCTTCAAATAGGAAAATTTTTGTAGAAAATTTCCTTATAAAAAGAGGCCCGTGTTTGGGCCTCTTTTTATAAGACATAAGAGAAAAAGAAAACTTCCTATTCCTCTTCTTCGCTTTCGCGCTCAATCACGTCTGACATGTCGTCATCATTGAGGTCTTCATCCTCGACCAAATCAGCCTCTTCCAGATTCTCGAGCTCTTCATCGAGAAGATCGATTTCGTTTTCCTCAACCGCTTCTTTTCTCTTAGACTCTTTCCGACTTCTGTCCGGTTTACCCGCTTTCAATAAAAAGTCTGCTGCCGTAAAGCTTGTATGGCATTTAGGGCAGTCAAAGCTGCTTTTGCCGAGATCATAAAAATGTGCCCCGCATTTTTTGCAGAGTCTTTTTGTTCCCCATTCAGGTTTCACGGGTTTCTCCTTCACTTCTTTCTTTTCTTTTGAACTCAAAATGCCATTGCCATGATTACGCGGCCCTGTCAAAAGAAATTTATTATAAAGCTCTATCTTTCAGGCAGGCGGTTAAAAAAGAATTAACAGTTGCTCCGCCCCATTTAAATCGATACCTTGAGAAAAATTACATTTTTGACCTTGGAAATCATTGAGGAATCAGATGATTATTGCCGTTGACGGACCCGCCGGATCGGGGAAAGGAACGCTCTCGAAAAAACTGGCCAAGCACTACCGCCTCGCCTTTCTCGATACGGGCCTTCTCTATAGATGGGTCGGCATTGAATCTCTTAAAAGGAAAATCGACCCTACAGATGAGGAAGCACTCGCAGCCCTTGCCCTAAATCTAACTCCTGATAAACTTGAAGATCCTTCTCTTCGCGGCGATGAAGCGGCACAAGCAGCTTCAAAAATTGCCGTGCACCCCAAAGTGCGGCGAGCTCTTCTCGAGTATCAACGATCTTTTGCGGATAGCCCTCCCGCAAGCTTTCAAGGCGCTCTTCTCGATGGACGCGACATCGGGACCCGAATCTGTCCTCGGGCTGATATAAAGCTTTTTATTACAGCCGATGTCGAAGTTCGTGCCCAAAGACGCGTCAAAGAGTTGCAAGAACGCGGAATTCCATGTATATATGCTTCTGTTCTGAAAGAGATGGCAGAACGCGACACGCGTGATACGGAACGCAAAGATTCTCCCCTGAAACCAGCGGAAGATGCTTTTGTGATCAACTCGTCAGCTCTCTCACCGGAACAAGTGTTTGATGCGGCTGTCCACCACATCGAGCACACCCTGCGTACAAAGGGCTTAAGCTAGCGCTTGTAAAAAAGATCTTTGTCCAGGATTTACCCATTGAAAGGAATAAAATTATGCGTATTAGGACAGAAGATTTTATTTTTGAAGATAAAGATTTTAAGGGCTTTGCGGAGCTCTTAGAGGAAACCCCCGAGGGCAGTATCGCTATCGTCGGTCGTGTCGTCAAAGGCTCGATTGTCGATGTCGACGATGATCACGTCATCATTGACGTTGGACTCAAGTCGGAAGGGCGCGTTCCTCTGAAGGAATTCTCAACCGGTGGAAAAACCCCGAACCTTACTATCGGCGATCGCGTCGAAGTTTATGTGGAGAGAATGGAAAACCGAGACGGTTTGATCGTTCTTAGCCATGAAAAAGCCAAAAGAGAAGCAGCCTGGGTTGAGCTTGAACGGAGCTTTAAATTGGCTAAGCCCGTTAACGGCGTTCTCTTCAGTCGCGTTAAGGGCGGCTTCACCGTTGACCTCAACGGCGCCATCGCCTTCCTGCCCGGAAGCCAGCTGGATATCCGCCCCATCAAGGACGCAGCCCCTCTCATGGGTATTGAACAACCTTTCGTTATCCTGAAGATGGATCGCGCCCGCGGCAATATCGTCGTCTCTCGCCGTGCCGTTATGGAAGAGTCTCGAAGCGAAGCACGTTCAGAGCTTCTCTCCTCCATGGAGGAAGGAAAAGTTGTGGAAGGTATCGTCAAGAACATCACAGACTACGGTGCTTTCGTTGACTTGGGCGGTGTTGATGGTCTTCTCCATGTGACCGATATTTCTTGGCGTCGAATTAACCATCCATCCGAAGTCCTCAAGGTCGGCGAGACAATCAAGGTCCAAGTTATTCGCTACAATAGAGACACTCAAAGAGTTTCTCTCGGTATGAAGCAGCTCGAAGCCGATCCTTGGGAAAAGGTTCTTGAGCAGTACAAAGTCGGTGAAAAACTGAAGGGAACCGTGACAAACTTGACCGATTACGGTGCCTTCGTTGAGCTTGACTCGGGTGTCGAAGGTCTTGTCCATGTCTCCGAGATGAGTTGGACTAAGAAAAACATCCACCCTTCCAAGATTCTTTCCGTTGGTCAAGATGTTGGCGTCATGGTTCTTGAGCTTGACCCCGCCAAGCGGCGTATCGCCCTCGGGATTAAACAATGCCAGGCGAACCCGTGGGAGACGATTGCTACCGAAAAGAAAATCGGCACGATCTTTGAAGGCGAGATCCGGAATATTACCGAATTTGGTCTTTTTGTGGCTGTATCCGATGATCTGGACGGTATGGTTCATATGTCCGACTTGTCTTGGACCGAATCCGGCGACGAAGCCATTAAGAAATATAAGAAGGGCGATATGCTTAAGGTAAAGGTCCTTGAAGTGGATGCTGAAAAAGAGCGGATTGCCCTCGGCGTTAAGCAGCTTGAATCCGATCCCTTGGCAGGGATTAACGAGATCAAGCGAGGAGATGTTATCACCTGCGAAATTGTCGCAATCAGCGATGAAGGTCTTGAAGTCAAGGCGGGTGATTTCCCCGGATTCATTCGTAAAGCTGATCTGGGTCGTGAGCGCAGCGATCAAAGAACAGATCGGTTTGCCGTCGGTGAAAAGGTGGATGCAAAAGTCATCTCCCTCGATAAAACATCCCGCCGTCTCTCCTTATCTATCAAGGCACGTGAGATTCAGGAAGAAAAAGAAGCTATGGCTCAATACGGATCTACGGATTCCGGTGCAAGCCTCGGTGATATCTTGGGCGCTGCTTTTGACAAGGTAAAAGAAAAGAAAGCAGACGCATCTTCGGATGAGGCAAAGGAAACCAAGAAAAAAGCTCCTGCGAAAAAAGCCAAAGCAGAAGAAAGCACTGAAGACCCTGACAAACCTAAGAAGAAGACTTCTTCGAAGGCTAAGAAGTCCGAGGAAGAAGCTTCAGAATAATCTTTCTTCTCTTCAAAACGATAACCATACAGAAAAGCCTCGCTGCTCTCCGCGGGGCTTTTTTTAGAAAGAAATTCCTGCTTTTTTGAGAATTTTTTTGGTGAGGGTTGGAAGGGCGAGTTTTTTGAGGGATTCTTGATGAATCCAGAGCCCCTCTTCATCAGCAGGTTTATGGGTGAGGGAGCGCACCTCCACATCCAGATGAAAATGGGTAAACGTATGCCTTAAAATCCCCTGCAATTCCCCTTCTTGGGAGGATGGAACTTCGAGAGTCCAATCAGTCGAAGGAACCTCCCAAAGCCCTGCCAAAAGGCCTTTATCTGATCTTTTCCTTAAAAGAATTTGACCTTCCTGATTCTTGACAATCCAAGCAATGGTTTTTCGGATAGGCTTTTCTGATGCTTCTTTTTTGGCGGGCAATAATTCCACTAATCCTTCGCATTTTGCAATGCAAGAAGCATTCCAGGGACATCTTTCACACGCAGGCTTTTGAGGGGTACAGAGGGTTGCTCCCAAATCCATGAGTGCTTGAACAAAATCATAAGGAGACTTTAACGATTTGATAGACCCTGTGAGCATTCTAATTTCATCGATCAACCGAGGCGGTTTTGTCCGATTGCCGAAGAGGCGTGCCATGACACGCACCACATTTCCGTCAACGGGAATAACTTCTTTTCCAAAGGCAATAGAGGCGATCGCCCGTGCCGTATAGGGCCCAATCCCGGGAAGTTTTTCAAGGTCTTCCACATCCTCTGGAAAACTACCACCATATCCGGTGACAATCGCACATGCGCACCGATGAAGATTTCGGGCACGAGAATAATATCCGAGACCTTGCCAGGCATGGAGCACGTCATCGAGAGAGGTCTGTGCTAACGCCTCAACCGTAGGCCATCGTTTAAGAAAAGCCCCGAAGTATGTTGAAACTGTTGCAACGGTTGTTTGCTGAAGCATAATCTCCGAAAGCCATACATGGTAGGGTTCGGGGTGAGGTGTTCCTTTCCTACGCCAGGGCAGATCACGGGCCTCTACATCATACCAAGTCAAAAGCAAGTCTTGCAGCTCAGGTGTTAGTGACATATGATAAGCTTTGCGTTCCATTAATCGATTTCCTATCCTTATGACGAAACAAAGCCGGGATCAACAGCGCAAAGCACGCGGGCTGCTTATTTTAAACACAATGCTCCCTCCCGTTCTAAAACCTGCACTTTCCAAAAGAGGCCTTGCAGAGGCAACCATTCTTCTCGACTGGGCTAAAATCGTCGGCGAAGAAATGGCCTCAACCTCCTATCCCGAAAAAGTCAGCTACCCCATCGGAAAAAAGAACAAGGGAACACTTCTTTTGAATGTAGATCCCTCCTCAATCCTTGAGCTCCAGTACGCTCTCGACCTTATTCTGGACCGCATTAACGCTCATTATGGCTATGAAGCCGTCTCTCGCATCAAACTTCAGCAACGTCCCATAGATCCCTTTCTTTCGAGCTCTCGACTTCCTTCCCCTAAACGTGCCAAACTTCCTTTAGATGAAGACCTCTTAAACAGCATAGAGGACCGAGATCTTCAAGAGGCTCTCCGCAAGCTTGCCCTCAGTCTCACACCGAAAGACCTTTAAAATCAATTTATTCTTGTTATACTTGAGGAAAAAAAGAGGAGGGTAAACAGGGTATGGCGGATGTTGTTATTTTCGGCCTCGGCCAGGTTGCAGAGACAATTTATGATTATCTGACCTATGACTCCGACCATAAGATCGTAGCCTTTACGGTTGATGAAGAATTCCGGACAGAAACCTCTTTTAAAGAGCTACCCGTTGTTCCTTACGAAGATTTGATTGAAGATTATCCTCCCAGCCAGGTCAGCCTCTATATCGCCATGAGCTACCGCGGCATCAATGAGCATCGTAAACAAAAGTACCTGGATTCAAAAGCTAAAGGGTACGACTTTATTACGTATGTCAGCTCAAAAGCATGCGTGATGCCGTCAGCTCAAATCGGTGAAAATACCTTTATCATGGAACAAAATGTGATCCAACCTTATGTTTCCATCGGCAACAACTGTATTTTATGGAGCGGAAATCATGTCGGTCATCACACAACAGTCGCCGACCATTGTTTTATTGCCTCCCATACGGTCATCTCGGGCGCCGTTAAAATCGGCGAAAGCTGCTTTGTCGGCGTCAATGCAACCCTTCGAGACAACATCTCCGTTGGCGAAAAATCTGTCATCGGCGCGGGCGCATTGGTCCTTCGAGATACTTCCCCTGAATCAGTCTTCAGAGGAGCGGAGACTCTTCCGAGAGAAACAAAAAGCCGACACCTCAAGGCCATTTAGAAAAAGGAGTGTCCTTTATTATGTCCCAAACAGCTCTTTCCTTTTCCTCTCGGCAATACTGGCAAAAGATAGAGCGTCTTTTTAAAAGCGAAGGGCAACACCTCTGGATGACGAGTCATGCCTCCGTTCCCGTTGCATTACCTCTCGGGGGTGATTTCTTCCGCATTTTCATCACCTCAAGGGATAAGGAAAACAGATCCCATGTAACCTGGTTTGAGATCAGTTTAGAGGACCCCAGAGAGATCATCCGGATCTCTGATGAACCTACCCTTTGCCCCGGATCTATGGGAAGATTTGATGCGGCCGGCGCGATGGCAACTTCCCTTCTGCATGATGGTGAGCTCTACCGCTTTTATTATATCGGCTGGACAGTTGTTAAAGACGTCCCCTTTCACAAAAGCATCGGCGTTGCTCTTTCCAAAGACGGTATCTGTTTTGAAAAATATAAGGAAGCCCCCCTTTTTGAGCGCAATCCTGAAGACCCTCTTTTCGTCTCAACCCCCTTTGTAAGAAAAGAACAAGACCGCTGGCTCATGTGGTATATGTCCGGCGTGAGTTGGCTTGAAGGAGAAAAAGGACAGCCCCCTTGGGCAACCTATAACCTTCGAGTGGCGGAGTCAAAAGACGGCTTCCACTGGACGCCTCGGGGCATTGCCGTTGACTTCTCGCATCCGAAGGAGATTGCTCTTGCCAGCCCCTCGGTCCTTCATAACGGATCTCTTTACGAGATGTGGTTTTGTCACCGAAGAACCGATGTCGGGTATAGAATCGGTTACGCTACGTCACAAGACGGCCTTAGGTGGAGCCGAGATGACGCGGCAGTCGAAGGTCTTGATCCTTCTCCGAACTCGTGGGATTCTGAAATGTGCGCGTACCCTCATGTTTTCGATCATAAGGGGGAGAGATACATGCTTTACTGCGGAAACGGCTTCTCTCGGGAAGGAGTCGGTCTTGCAAAGCTCACATCGCGTTTTTGAAAACTTTCTTAACATCCAATGGTGTCGGAAAACCGGGCGTGATGAGAGTCATATCGGGCCTGTAGAAGTAAGTATTTGGATAATCGCGCTCCACAAAAGTTTCATCCGCCAGATTGTTAAATCGAAAAGAAGTTGCAATGCGAACACCGGGCCGACCCCGATGGCTGGTCCTATGAACCAAAAGCGTTGAAAATAAAAGGCAATCTCCTTTCTTCATTTCAAGTACCCGAAAGTCTTCTTCTTCAAAAAAGCCGGGCCGGATTCGGTGTCCAAAAGGATCTTCCTCCGTCGGCAGCAATCCTCTCAAATGGCTTCCCGGAATGAGCTCGAGCGGAAAGAAAGACGCATCAATATCACAAAAAGGAATCCAGACAATGATACTATCTAGGCTCCCTTGGATAGATCGCCAATCCTGATGAGGCGGCGTTTTATTATATCCCCCTTCAATCACGAGATCGTCCGAGACAAAATGGCAGACCGATCGGGTTGAAATCACCGGCAGTTCGATTTGAAATCTCTTCACGAGATCCATCACCTCCTCACAGACCGAGAGACGGGCAAGGGAAGGTAAATATTGAGTAAGCTTTGCCGATGCTAAATAAGAGGGAAGAGAGTGTCGAAACAAATCTCTCATGGCCGGCAGTTCGATTTGAAATCTCTTCACGAGATCCATCACCTCCTCACAGACCGAGAGACGGGCAAGGGAAGGTAAATATTGAGTAAGCTTTGCCGATGCTAAATAAGAGGGAAGAGAGTGTCGAAACAAATCTCTCATGGTCAGAAAAAGATCTTGAGGATTCGTCAGTTCTCCCTGAAGAGCCTTAAGACGCCTTAAAAAGATCTCGCGCATCTCCTCTTTAATCGCCTCAATTCTGTCCTCGGAAAAAACACCTCTTTCAAGCCAAAAGCCGTTCTTGTGGTAGCTCTCGAGCCTGTCCTCGTAGGGTTGTCGTTTGACGGCAAATGTCATCTCGAATCTCCTTGTGATTTTCCGTTAAAAGTCTTTCTATCAGGCTTCCCATGGGACCTCGATAAGGCGTCAGGAAATCAAGCTCAATCCCCCGAGAAGTAAACTTATCCTCTTCATAGAGATCAACCCCACCCGAAGCATTAATATATCGAGTCGCCCCGAAACGCTCGCAAATTTTTAAAATACGATCTTGACCTCTCAGATGATCGGGGAGCCCCAACTCGCTTGAACGGTTGACACGCCAGGGTAATTCCAAAATCTTACAGCAAAGATGAAGAAGGTTCTCTAAATATGTGGAAACCTCTCCACGGCATTGATAAAGGTGTACATCAAAAGGCGTCCCCTGCGCTAAAAGAGGAAATTTGGCAGCATTTTCACGAAGAGCGTCAGAGGCCTCTTCTCGAAACATTAAATCCTTTATTTTCGTTGATTGATCACATTTTAAGACAGGTAACGTCAACCAGTCAAAGGCACCTCCAGGCGTCGTAAAACGATTGCGATGGACCCATCCACGTCTTGGAAACTGAACGCAATCGTAAATAATGAAAACATCGGCCATCTGGAAAAGCCTGAAATAGCCTGCATAGGGCGCAAAATAGGGCTGCATGATGGCAATTGTGGTCATGAGGCAAGAGCCCTTTCCTGATAAAGCACCTCGTTCAAGCACGCACAAATGTAGAGGATTTGATCATTGCTGAGGTCTCGATAAAAGGGAATCCCAAGGACACTCTTACCAAGACGATCAGTCGTTTTCAGAGCCTCACCTTTGGCCTTTAAAAAATGAGGTTCCCGATGACATCCCTTTCC
>CAYUCY010000041.1:0-14261 GCA_964443525.1 uncultured Thiotrichales bacterium | reverse complement strand
GCCTGGCTCACTGATTTGAGACCCGAGCAATTGGATGAGTTAAATCGAGACTTCATCCTTCGAGGTTAAAAGATGAACGAGATGATTCGCGGGTTAGAAGCCTAATGAAGTCTTCTCCCCTTGGGGACATTTCCCGACACGCCTGCAAGAGAAACAGCACCCGCCTCATCCTCAAACCCGAGGACTAGAACTTCGGATTTAAACCCTGCGATGCGTTTGGGTTCGAAATTTATCACGGCTGCAATTTTTCGGCCTAAGAGCTCTTCTTTTTTATAGTTGGTCGTAATTTGAGCGGAAGATCTCTTTTGCCCGATCTCGGGACCGAAGTCGATCGTAAGCTTATAGGCCGGCTTTCGGGCCTCGGGAAAATCCTCAATTTCGATGATTTCTCCCACACGAATATCGATTTTTAAAAAGTCGTCAAAGGAAATGATCATGCGGGGACTCCTTTCTTCATATGCACTTTCTCACGATAGATAATATAAAGACCTGCAAGAATAATGATTCCGCTTCCGAGCCAAATGGTGGAGGCGGGTCTCTCATCCCAAATGAAGTATCCGAATAGGGAACTCCAGATCAGCATGGTGTAGAAGACAGGGGAGATCACAACGGCCGGGGCAAAACGGTGGGCGTGGGTTAGGAAAAGCTGGCCGATGCCGCCGCCGATCCCCATGAGGATGAGTTTCATAAGATCTCCCGTTGTAGGCGTAACCCAAGCAAAGGGGAGAGCGACAAGGCTCATGAGGGTTGCATAATAAGAAATATAAAAGACAATCTCACCGCTTTTAGAAGTTTTTGTTAAGAGACGAGCTGTGATTTGCATCAAGGCGCTCGCGAGAGCGAATCCAATGGCAAAAAGCGCGCCTATTTGAAAAATGTTTCCCGTAGGATTGGCCATAATAAGAACGCCGCCGAACCCGAGAGCAACGGCAAGCCATCGATGAATACCGACGTGCTCCTTGAGAATCGGGACGGAAAGGATGGTGACGAAAAAGGTACTTGAAAAGGTGAGTGCCGTTGCGTCTGCGAGTGGTAAAAGATGAAGCGCCAGAAAAAGAGCCCAAAGCCCCAGAAACGTTCCTAAAGCCGTCAGCAGAATGAGGGGAAAACGTTTCGGATGACGGATAAAAAATCTGAGATCTCCTCTGACCAGAAAAAGACAGGGAAGAAGGGCAAAGAAGAATCGGAAAAAGACGACCATCGGGATGGGGTAGGTCGCAGTCACATCCTTGACGCTTACATTAACGAGACTAAAGAGGAGAGTACTAAGGGTCATCAGTCCCAATCCGACAAATTTTTTTTCTTGATTTTGCATTCGGATTTTTCCTCACGTTAAGAAATATTAATGAATTCCTTAATTTAAGGGATAGCGGGGCTTTTGGGTAGTTGCATTTTTGCAACAGTTCTTAAATTGCAAGAATTTTATATAAATTCGCTTGCGAGTGAAATCGGTTTTGAGCAAAATCGCGAATGCATGGATTGACCATGTGTTCTTAAATATAAGGAGAGAAAGTCATGTTAAAGAACATTCTTTTGGCTTTGGCTGTTGTAAGCTTTGCTGGTGCTGCTGTTGCTGCTGAGAAGCCAGCTCAACCAGAGCAAGAGCAACAAGCTCCGTCAACTGACGAGGAAGGAAAAGAAGCTTCCAAGTAAGCTGATCACTTAGTTCTTAAGTGACTAAAATCGCAGCCTCAGGGCTGCGATTTTTTTTTATGGATTCGGATTTAGTTCCTCTCAAAATTTACTTTTTGGTAATCTTTTCATTTTACTTTCAGGAAAAAAAAGAGGGTGTTTCAATGGATTTGAAAGGGAAAAGTCTTTGGGGAGGATTTATTATGCTTTTGACGAGCCCGTCCCTGTGGAGTAGTGCTTATAACACGTGGGAAGAGATCTGCGATGCCTTGAAGCCTTACGAGATGACGCTCTCCCAAAACCAGCAAAGTGCCCATACGTTTTCCTCTTTTATGAAAACTCATTTAGATAAGGTATATGCTTTTGAGGACCGAAAATTAGAAGACGTGGCGTTTGATAAGCCCAGCTTTCAAACTCTTCTTAAGGATCAGTTGCTTTTGTTGGCTCTTGGTCATGAGGAAAAACAAGCACTCTCAACACTTCAAAATGCCCCCGGCGGCATTGATGGTGAATCCGGGGCGAATGTTCAGGAACTCTTCGTCAGAAACTGGTGTCTCGCACGCCTCGTTTTAGACAATTCCGTTGCTTTTATGGTGACAACACTGCATGATCAGGCAGGTACGTGCCTTGCCGGGGCTGCAAATCGACTCTTTAAGGATCATATTTTTCTGCTCGGCCAGTTTTTTGCGGGGCAATCTATAATTTGAACCTGTGAAAAACTTCTCCGGCGTGGCAAAACCTTTGTATCCCTTAATGGAGAATCGGGTCTTCAATGACGATAAAAGAGTACTGGCGTTTGATTCGAAGCGGATTGTCCTTGAAATGCCCGCGCTGCGGGATTGGTAAAGTGCTCTACCGCTACTTGAAAGTGCATCCTGCTTGTCCCCAGTGCGGAGAGGCCCTCGGACATTTCCGAGCCGATGATGCACCGCCTTACCTGACCTTGGTGATTGTGGGGCATGTTGTGATACCGATTATCCTTTCCCTGATCACGCATGGTGTATCCGTCTCGATGACCGTTACGGTGGGCCTTATTTTGACGACTCTCCTCACGCTCTTTTTGCTGCCGCGGATGAAAGGGATTGTCATTGCCATATTGTGGGCCCTGCAACAAAAGAAGGCGGTATAAGGATTCTTGAGTATGAAAATAATGTTCGGTTGCGTCCTTTTTCTGGCTCTTTTTATGGGGACTTTTTATGCAAACGCTGAGGAGGCATGTGTTATAGAGTCCTATGAACCTCAAAAGATTTCTATCCGACACACTCGGAAAAACGTTGTTCTTGTGGGCGGCTGTTTTGATATTCTCCATTTCGGGCACATTGAATTTTTGAAAAAAGCAAAAGCTGAGGGCGATATCCTGATTGTTGCACTGGAGCCTGATGAGAAAATAAACCTCTTCAAGAAAAGACGGCCGACCCACACCCAGGCCGAGCGTGCCCAAAATCTAGGGGCTCTTCGTTTCGTTGATCAGGTTCTTTTATTGCCCAATTTAAAGGGGTTTGAAGATTACAACCAGCTGGTTCAAGACATCAAACCGGATGTGATTGCAGTTACGGCGGATGATCCTTTTATAAAACAAAAGCAACTGCAGGCAGACGGTATCGGCGCTCGCCTTAAAGTCGTCGTGGATCGCATCAAAAACTTCTCAAGTTCGAATATCCACAAAAGCATCTGCGGCGGGGAGTAGGGAAATAGAGCCCAGGATAAAAAATCCGGCAAGTTGTATTTGCTTCTAGAGAAAAATTACTTTGAAAGGCTCACCCAATTTTATTGGTATATACTTTGTATGTACATTGTATTGATATTTGTAGCCTGTGGTGCTATTTCGGGAAACTGGATATGGGTCAGGATGAACCCCTTTCCCTTTTTGAAGTTGGAAGGAATGGGTATGGGGAGTGCCTATGCAGTTGTTCTTCACGGGATTAATTTTACCAAGACGCGCGGGGAAAGTTCTCACGATTTCCGAAAAGAAAAGGATATTCCAAAGGACATCAGAGAAGCTTTTGAGCAGTTTAAGAGGAATGTATCTTTTGAAGGGGCTGGAAAGACAGTTCGAGAAATGTTTCTGGCGGCTGTCCAAGTAGGAGACGAAGGAGAGAAAGCAGAAAAGGCGCGAGAATTTTTGGAGTTTCTCGTAAGTCGATATTCGGATCATCGTCCGGATCTTCGCGTCGGAAATGAAGTGATCTTAGATTTAAGCAGAGATTTTCATTAAAAATAAAACGTTGAAGGAAGGGAATACCCCCTTATAAATATTCCCTTGGTTTTATAGAGATGATTCGATCAATAATAATCAAGGCGGGCGGCAAAAAGCTTTTCGATGTCGCCGATGGCTGTATTGTTTACCATCAAGATGACTCGGTCATGAAGTTTGATCGTGGTCGTGGGAGTCGGAGTCATGACCTCGCCTTCTCTGACAAGAGCTGCAACCAGAATTTTACGGGGTTGGGTCAGTTCTTCAACCGATGATCCCACCAAACCCGAGGCCGATGTAGCCTCCGCTTCAATGATCTCACCGAAAGATTCGCCGAGCGAGTACACGGACAAGATGCCCTGCTGCCTTACATACTGAAGGATTTTTGAGACAGTCACTTTTTTCGGGACAAGAACGGCATCGACGCCGAGGCTTGTGATAAGCGGGCCGTAGGATGAATTGTTGATAAGCGTCATGGCTCGTTTGGTCCCCAGCCTTTTTACAAGCAGGCAGGCGAGCATGTTAACCCGGTCATCTTCCGTGACAGCAACGACCGTTTCTGCTGTGTTAACGCCCGCCTCAGCCAGAATTTCAGAGTCGAGGGCATCCCCCTTTAAAACAAGTGTGCGAGAGAGCTGTTGCGAGATAAATTCGGCGCGAGCCTGATTGCGTTCGATAATTTCAGCCCGAACGTTCGGATGATTGCGTTCGATTTCCTGGGCAAGGCAGAACCCGATATTTCCGCCGCCTAAAATGACGAGACGTCGTGAATCGGCACTGTCATAGCCGAACGCTTTCATGGCAAGGGGAACCAGATCTTCGGCGACAGCAAAATAGACTTCATCGCCGGTATGGAGAATATCGCTGGGGAGAGGGATGAAATTTTGATCTCCTCGGACGATGCCGACTACTGTCAAGTCCAGCTCGGGGAAAAGGCTGTTGATGTGGCTGACGGGTGTATTAACGATGGGTGCTTCAGTTGTACAACGGACAGCCACCACTTTTACTTTGCCTTCCGAGAGAGGAATAATGTTGAAGGCACCTGGAACGGTCAGACTGCGACTGATCGCCTGTGCAACTTCAACCTCGGGCGATATAACAACGTCGATGCTGAGGTTGCTTTGATCAAACAATCGAGACCATTGAGGGTGCAGATAAGCTTGGGCTCTCACGCGGGCAATTTTTTTCGGAATGTTAAAGATAGCATGAGCAACCTCGCAGGCGATCATATTCACTTCATCCGAATGAGTGACGGCGATGATCATGTCGGCGGATTCTGCGCCGGCCTTACGAAGGACTTCCGGGTATGAGGCATATCCACAAATGGCCTTCACATCCAAACGGTCGTTAATTTGCTGAATCAGCTCCTGAGAAGAATCGATGACGGTGACATGATTATCATGTTCGGACAAATACCGAGCGAGGTTAAAACCGACTTGGCCTGCGCCGCAAATTACAACACGCATGTTTTGTCCTCAGCTGGGCCTTTTCTAAGAGGCTCTTTTTGATGTATTCCGGTCAATGGCAAGAGTTTTTAACTTGCGATGAAGAGCGGAACGCTCCATCCCAACAAAGTTTGCCGTCTGTGAAATGTTGCCTGAAAAGCGAGCCACTTGAGCAAGGAGATAATCTTTTTCAAAGCTTTCCCTAGCTTCTCGTAAGGGCATGGACATGATGCTGGTGCTTTGGTCGGATCTTAAGAGAGCAGGAGTCTCGCCGCTGATCTCTCCCGGTAAAAGATCTGGGGTAATAGACCCTGTTGTCTTGTCCGAAGCCATAATGAGTGTCCACTCGATAACGTTTCTCAGTTGACGGATATTGCCCGGCCAATCATAAGCCTGAAGCGTGAGGAGAGACTCCCCGGAAAAAGTGCGTGCGGGGAGGCCCGAACCGTGACTGATGCGAGAGGCGAGATCCTGAATGAGGGCAGGAATATCTTCCCGGCGCTCTCTGAGAGAAGGAGCTTTCAGGGGAACAACATTCAAACGATAGTAGAGATCCTCACGGAATTTACTCTCTGCAACAAGCTGTTTAATGTCTCGACAGGTAGAAGCAAGCACGCGCACGTCAACTTCAACTTTCCGAGTACCTCCCAACCGTTCAAAGCTTGAGGCATGCAAAGCACGAACGATTTTGCCTTGTGTTTCCATCGGGAGGTCGGAGACTTCATCCAGCAGTAAAGTTCCTTGATGGGCTTTTTCAAGAAGGCCGGCCCGAACACCTGTCTCATCCTCCCGCCCGAAGAGCTCTTCTTCAAAGCGTTCTGGGCTCAGGGTTGCACAGTTGATGGTGACGAAAGGACCTTCTTTTCTTTTTGATTTGGCATGAATAAGTCTGGCGATCACTTCCTTGCCGCTGCCCGACGGGCCTGTAATGAGAACGCGGCTGCTTGTAGGGGCGACCCGTTCGATTAATTGTTTTAAATGGTTTGCTGCGGAAGAAGGGCCGATCAGTTCTTGGACGGCTCCTCCTGACTTGCGAGCGAGCTCGACATTTTCATTCTTAAGGCGGGCGGCCTCGAGAGCTCTGAGGACTAAGACGACGAGTCGGTCCGCTTTAAAGGGTTTTTCAATAAAGTCATAAGCACCCTTTTTAATGGCGGTGACGGCGGTTTCAATCGTGCCGTGACCACTCATCATTAAAACAGGTAAATCCGCCGCATCTCGGTTGATGTGTTCGAGAACTTTCATCCCGTCAAACCTGCTGTCCCCGAGCCATATATCGAGGATAACAAGGGCAGGGCGTCTTGTTTTTATGGCCTCAAGGGCGGTGGGGCCATCATGGGCAAGACGCGTGTCAAATCCTTCGTCCTGAAGTGTTTCAGCAATTAATCGGCAGATATCCTGTTCATCGTCAACAATCAAAATTTCTTGTGCCATGATTAAAACATCTCTCGTTATGCTGACCCAGTTTTAAGGTTTTCCCTTGTTAGTTCATTTGATGCAGTTCCTTCAAGAGGAAAAATGAGCTGAACACGGGCACCGCCCAATTTGTTATTCTCAAGAAGAATACTTCCTCCATGATCTTCCACGATTTTTTTCACAATCGCAAGTCCCAAGCCGGTGCCTTTTTCTCGGAAGGTGATGTAAGGATTGGTAAGTTCTTGAACTTTATCGAGGGGAAATCCAGGACCGTTATCATCGATGACGATCGAATAGGTATGTTCATCATGGGTCAGAGCTACCTTGATGCGCCCCTCAAAACCTTTGCCTTCTTTTTTCTTTTTTTCATCGAGAGACAGAATAGCATTTTGCAAAAGGTTGAGAAGGGCCTGAGACATCTGCTGGCTATCCAGAGGAACTTCTAAGTTTTTGAGATTCTTTTTGAAAGTGAAAAAAAGATCGGGACGAGTTTGTTGTTGGAGAAAAATCGCCTGCTGGCAAAGAGCTACAATATCTTCCACATCAATGGATGGCTCAGGCATGCGTGCGAAGTTGGAAAACTCCGTGACCATGCGCTCGATTTGCTCGACTTGCTTAATAATCGTTTCAATACAGGTCCTAAAAGCATCTTGATCTTCCGTCAACTTGGATCCGTATTTGCGCTGAAGTCTTTCGGCGGAAAGCTGAATGGGGGTCAGTGGATTTTTGATTTCATGGGCAATTCTACGTGCTACATCCGACCAGGCCGCTTTCCGTTGAGCGTGGACAAGCTGAGTAATATCGTCAAAGGTGACGATGAACCCTCTTTGAGGATCGTCTCCGTGTTCGGCCGAGACTCGAATTAAAAGGGAACGCGTGAGGCCTTGCCGCTGAATGAGAATTTCACTTTGATACAGACGGTCGGGATGGGACGTTGCAAAGCTAATAGCTTCTCTAATTTCGGGGATGTAGAGCCCGAGGTCTTTGCCGATAACATGAGAAACTTCAAGATTCAGAATATCCTCGGCTGATTTATTCATCAGTCGTATCTTTCCCGTTTGCGAGATTTCGATAACGCCTGCGGTCACACCTGAAAAGACATCCTCGATAAATTGGCGTCTGAGGTCGATTTGTCGATTGGCTTCGATGAGATCTTGTTGTTGAGATTGAATTTGGCTCGTCATTCGGTTGAAGGCTTTTGAGAGGGTTGAAAACTCATGCTCCTCCATGTCCTCCGGTAGGCGTGCACTCAGATTTCCCGCACCGACACGCTCGGAGACCTCGATGAGCTTTCCGATGGGTTTTGCAAAACGATTGGCGAAATAGACGAGTCCAATCCAAATTGCAATCAGAAGCAGGAGAAGAGAGATCATAATAAAGATGAGGGTGAGCTGGATCTCGAGTTCTTCTTGAGCAAGGTGGAGTTGTTGGTATTCGTTGGCTCCTCTTTTTGTTTTTTCAACGCGTGCAAGGACGACCGGATCCAGGAACCGACCGACTAAAAGATAGGCGTCTGTTCCCGGAATCTGAGTGAGGGCTCGGACCCGATCACTGCCTTCGCTACTAAAGATAACGACGTTTTTCTGCGCTTGCTTCAGCTCAATTTCAGAAAGGCTTTCAAACTCAAGGGAAAAGCTGAGACGAGAACGAGCCAGGACCTGGGGAGGATTGACCGTGAAGACGATCGCCTCCGCCAGCGAGCTCAGTTGCGTGTTAACATCGAGGGCCTGATCAAAAAGCTCCGAATTCTTCGAGAGTTCGCCGTAATTCTGAGCAAGCCCGAAAGCAATCGCTTGAATATTGGCGGTAATCACCTTTTTATGTTCCTCGAGGTAGGCTTTTGCAACGGCCGTTGATTCTTTGAGAGCTGTCTGGACTCGTTCGTTGAACCAGGATTGAACGCCCGCGTTAAAGAAGATTCCGGAGAAGATAGAGACTGTGATTGTAGGTACAACAGTCAAGAGGCCGAAGACGAGAGCAAGTCGGGCATGGAGTCTGGATCCCGCCAGGTTTTGGCGTCTGTCCGCCCAAAGACGTGCAACCCGTCTTCCGATTAAGACACCGAGCATTAACAAGGCGATGAGATCCGTATAAAGAAGAATCACGAGCTTGCGAGAGCTCGTTTCAAGAAGTTCTCCGCTCGTCAGCGTCATATAAGTTGCGATTCCGGATAGAATTGCGATGACGACGAGAACTTGTCCTAAAATACGAGAAAACCGTTGACGGCGTCCCCACATGGTAAAGTGGTTCAGAAGAGATGCCTGGGCAGTGCGTGAAATGTTTTCTTTTCTTGCCATGGGCAAACCTTATTCCAGGCCCAATGATTGAAGTTTCTTTCTAAGGGTATTTCTGTTAATCCCTAAAATTTGCGCGGCCTTGACCTTGTTATTATTCGCAATTTTAAGAGCAATCGCAAGAAGAGGTCTTTCAACCTCCCGAATAATATGATCGTAAAGACCCGAGGCGGGTTTGTCACCGTTCAAAGCCGCAAGATATGCTTCTAGCTTGGCCTCCACCACTTGGCTGAGTCCGAGTTCGGTTGGCAGGGGAATAGCGGTCGATTGTGTCATGGAGCTCATGCTGCCACTGCTCGGGATTGTTTGTCAATGACATCATCAAAGAAGCGTACCATGAAGTCTCGGACTTGTTGCGGATCGAGCATTTGATTGACATTGACCCGAAACTCGGCAGAGTTGGGGAGTCCTTTGCTGTACCAGCCTAAGTGTTTGCGGGCTAAGCGAACGCCTACCTCTGCGCCGTGGTAGTCAATCATGGCATCATAGTGACCGACCATAATTTCTCTCTTTTCCAAGAGAGATGGATCGGGGAACTTTTCCCCTGTTTTAAGGTAATGACTCACCTGATGCACAAACCAGGGACGGCCGTAAGTGCCTCGACCGATCATAACACCATCCGCCCCCGACTGGGTGAGCATCTCTTTTGCGTCTTCTTCTCGAACGATGTCTCCGTTGCCGATCACTGGAATCGAGACCACTTGCTTAACTTTATTGATAAAAGCCCAGTCGGATCTGCCGTTATAGAGCTGACACCTGGTTCGTCCGTGGACTGTCAACATTTGAATGCCCAAGTCCTCTGCAATGCGTGCGAGCTCGGGGGCATTCCTGCTTTTATCATCCCACCCCGTTCTCATTTTCAGGGTCACAGGAATTTTGACGGCTTTTACCGTGGCCTCAATAATTTTCGCCGCGTGTTTCAAATCTCGCATGAGGGCCGAGCCCGCCCATCCGTTGACGACTTTTTTAACGGGACATCCCATATTGATGTCGATAATATCTGCGCCTAAATCCTCATTAAGGCGAGCTGCCTCAGCCATGATCTCGGGATCACACCCTGCCAGTTGGACGGAATGGACACCCATATCGGGGGTGTGCTCTGTCTTTTTAAGCGTTTCTCGAGTTGCCCGAATCATGGCATGACTCGCGATCATCTCGGATATCAAAAGGCCCGATCCGAAAGACTTTACGAGTCTTCGAAAGGGATAGTCTGTGACTCCCGACATGGGTGCCAAGAGAGCGATATCATCGAGGGAAACAGAGCCAACCTTGAGTATCATAAGAAAAAAACATGAACGTGAATAATAGTACTTCTTAGCAAAAGGAATACTTTTAGGCAACAAATTATGTCATAAGAGTTTTTTAAGAGAATCTTTTAAAAAAAATTGCAACCTAGTGTTCTATCAAAGGGATGTCGTTATTCTCCTTATTTCTTTGCAATAAAATAATGAGTTCCAAGTCCGTAGTGTGCTAGGTGAGGGTCTAATTCGAATACGGGGGATTGCCTTGAAAGAAGAGGAACTTCGTTTTTGAAGCGACCCTTTATAATTTCAATATCTTCTTTGTTTAAATTCTCGAAGCCATCTTTTGAAAGAGCTCCTTCTTCGTAGAGCTTCTCTAAAAATAAGGTGAAAGGAGACTTATGAAAGGTGACACGAGAAAATCCTTGATAATGTAAAAAGTCTTCCCAATGCTCATAAACCTCATGTAATGAATTAAACTTTAGTTCTCTGCTGTACCAAGGCATTTCGTGGGAAAAGCCTTTATGTCCGCACATAAAAAGCCCGTCTTCTTCGGTGATGGGTAGAGTCATGATGAAAACACCCTTGGAGCGTAAGGAAGATGCAATGTCGGAGAAAAGTGGTTTAGATATTGCATCGGGAGGATATGTGGCGTCAAAAATAAGGTCAAAGGTGTCTGGAAGAAAAAGAGTTTTTCTGTGCGCAGAGTTTCTCAGGTTGCCGCACCAATCAGAGTTAAAATGCGGGCTTAGTTCTGCACTTACCGTATAATATCCTTCATTTTTGTGAAAATCATAAGAGTGATCATCAAAACGGATCATACTTTCTGTTAGTTCTTGCGCGCCGTCTTTTCTAAACTCAATTGGAAGAGTTTCTGTATTGGAAATATGGCCTTCTCCTAAAAGGAGTTTTGGGGAGTGACTGGTTTGCAGGTAGTCAGGAATTGAGATCCGAATAAAAGGTTCTTTCAGAGAAAGAGCAGAATTAAGATTCTCCTCCGTAGTTTCGATGTGGGAAGCATGAACGTTGCTAAAGTTGCTTATACAGAAAATAACAGTTAAAAGAAGGGAATCCCTTTTCATTTTTGCCCTCAATTTTCAGAATTTTTGACACCTGCACTCATTTTAAAGTATAGCATATACGAAATTCGTTCTAGAGTAATTTTTGGGGAGGAATTTCCCTGTCCGTCACTTAAAAGTCTGATGAACGAACCCGATAGGGAGTGCCTTTTTAGGCGACGTTGCTGATTGTCTTTAAGCCTTCAATGAAATGTTTGCGACAAAGGGAAATATAGCGCTCATTTCCGCCGATTTCAATTTGAGCGCCATCCCGAACGGGTCTTCCGTTTTGATCTACACGCTGGTTCATGGTTGCTTTTTTACCACAATGACAGATCGTTTTGATCTCAATCAGGTCCTCCGCCCAAGTGAGAAGGTATTTACTGCCTTCAAACGGTTCTCCTCTAAAATCGCTTCTCAAGCCGTAGGCGAGTACGGGAAGTTTTAGCTCATCCACAATGCGGCAGAGCTGCTCCACTTGTTCCTTCTTTAAAAATTGGGCTTCATCAATAAGAATACAGGTAAGCTTCGGTAGAGAGTCTTTTTTTTGTCTGGTAAAGGTGAAGAAATCAAAGATCTCGTCAAAAGAAATGGCTGGAGATTCGAGGCCGATTCGGGATGCGATGGTTCCTTCGGCCACACGGGTATCAATCTTCGGGATGAACAGCAGGGTTTCCATCCCTCGCTCTATATAGTTGTAAGAAGATTGGAGGAGAGTCGTCGTTTTTCCCGCATTCATTGCAGAATAGTAAAAATGAAGCTTTGCCATGCAAGGATCTCATTCGCTATTTTAATCCTTTGTTTTTAACATGTCTCGAAACCCATTTCACCTTTTCTCTTTTAAAAAAGAAGATGAAGAAGATGGGAGCTTTCGACTGAACCCTCTGGCAAAAGAACGGGAGTTCTGATACGCTCAGTCCTGATTTTTAAAGAAGGGTTCCATGTCCAGAATTTGTTATGTTAACGGCCGTCTGACGCCGACTTCCCACGGTTCAATCTCTATTCATGACAGGGGCTTTAATTTTTCGGACGGCGTCTATCAGGTAATCTCGTTCGTCAATGGGAAATATATCGATCTCGGTCTTCATCTGGATCGGATGGAAGTCTACCTGGGCGAAATCTCGATTCCGATACCCTTATCTCGTCCTGTCTGGGAAGCGCGCCTTCACGAGCTTCTGCACTTGAATCGATTGAAGGAAGGATCGGTTTATATTCAAGTGACGCGGGGTGAAGCACCCAGATCCCACGCCTATCAAAAGGGGATGCTCCCCAATGTCGTAATGACGGTGCAATTCCTTAAATTGAACCTTGAAATTGAGAAGTTGCAAGGATGCGGGATTATTACTCACCCTGATGAACGCTGGGAGCATCCCCATATTAAGTCGATTTCTCTTTTGCCGAATATTCTGGCAAAACAAAAAGCAGTTGATCGAGGAGCCTTTGAGGCATTCCTCTATACCCGCGATGGTATGATTACGGAAGGCTCTCATTCCAATGCCTGGATCGTAAGGGAAGATGGTGTGATCCAGACGCATCCTATCACGGATGCGATTTTGCCGGGGACAACGCGGGAGCGGGTATTAGCGCTTGCCGAAAAGGCGGGCCTTTCGGTCGAAGAAAAACCCTTCACGCTTGAAGATTTAAGGCAAGCTACGGAGGTTTTCTTAACCGCTTCCCGCTCTATGGTCAAACCGGTTTTAAAAATTGACGGTCGCCCCGTCAGAGACGGTAAAATTGGCTCTATCACGCGAAAGCTCGCAGAACTTTACTTTGATTTTTGTAGGGAAGAAACCTCCTAAAGGCAGCTTTTTGTTGAGGTTTCGGATACAGCATCCTAAATATCGAAAGTTTAGGTCCTTTGCCCTATGAAGAAAAACGATAAAATGCCTTTCGCTGAAAAAAATGACTACTCATGCTTGTTATATTTTGTCAGATAAAATAAGATTGTCATAAGGTAAACAAAAAAATTCTTTTTCGGTAAAATTAATAAAATCGTTGATCTTTGAGGGAAAGCTCTGTAAGTTACCTCCACAATTATCCTGCCGAAAGGGGAGAGAGGGAAATTTTTTTGACCTCTTAATAGAAAATCTACCATTTTCGGGTTAAGGTGAAATTGGAGGTCACTACTAAAGATGGAGAAAACCATGTCTTCAGACAAGTCAAATAATCTTCAGGATATTTTTCTGAACCATTTAAGAAAAAATAAGAATCCCGTTACGCTTTTTCTTGTAAACGGCGTTAAGCTTCAAGGAATTATCACCTGGTTCGACAGCTTTTGCGTTTTGTTGCGTCGGGATGCTCATTCGCAGCTCGTCTATAAGCATGCCATTTCGACAGTCATGCCTATTAATCCGGTCTCTCTTTTCGAAGCAGAAGAGCAGGATTAAATACTATAGGGATAAGGCTTCTTGGTGACTCAGGATCGACTCTCTTCGGGCCCTGATGATTCAGTCCTCCCACCTCGATCCGCTGAGAAAGCCGTCGTTCTTCACCCCTATCTAAAATCAGATAAAAACTCCGATCGACTTCCTGCTTCCCGGCTGGAGGAAGCCGTTTCTCTTGCGTGCGCCATTCATTTGGATGTTGTTTATAAAGAGGTTCTCCCTTTACGAGACGTAAAGCCGGCGACTCTGGTCGGAATGGGCGCCGTCGAGACATTTAAAGGGATTTTAAAGGAATACGATGCGGGCCTTGTTATCATGGATGTTGCTCTCACGCCCATTCAGCAGCGAAATCTCGAGAAAGCCTGGAATGTTAAGGTCATCGATCGGACGGGTCTGATCCTTGAGATTTTCGGGGAAAGGGCGCGTACGGCGGAAGGACGTCTTCAGGTTCAACTGGCGGCCCTCACCTACCAGAAAAGTCGTTTGGTAAGAATATGGAGCCACTTAGAGCGTCAACGGGGCGGTATGGGAAAGACGGGTGGTCCCGGCGAACGTCAGCTAGAGCTCGATCGCCGTATGATCGAGCAGCAGATCATC
>CAYUCY010000040.1:0-14319 GCA_964443525.1 uncultured Thiotrichales bacterium | reverse complement strand
TTTGGGAGAAGGAGGACTTGAGGATTTTGTCAACGCCAGAGCAGGCTTTGAGGCTATCCTCCATGATCCTGCCGCCCCCGCCGATATCAAAGCACTGGCTCAATCTTATTTGGCTGAAATGAACTATTTGGGAGAAGGAGGACTTGAGGATTTTGTCAACGCCAGAGCAGGCTTTGAGGCTGTCCTCCATGATCCTGCCGCCCCCGCCTCTTTCAAAGCAAAAGCTCAATTTTACTTGGCTCTAATGGACCGTTGGGGACAAGGAGGACCTCAAAATTTTCCGGCCGCCAGAGCAGGCTTTGAGGCTGTCCTCACTAATCCTGCTGCCGACTCCGACGTTAAAGCAAAAGCTCAATTTTACTTGGCTGAAATGAGCTATTTGGGACAAGAAGGACTTCAGGATTTTGTCAACGCCAGAGCAGGCTTTGAGACTGTCCTCCATGATCCTGCCGCCGACTCCGACGTTAAAGCAAAAGCTCAATTTTACTTGGCTAAAATGAGCTATTTGGGATACGGAGGATCTCGGGAATGAACTATTTGGGACACGGAGGATCTCGGGATTTTGTCAACGCCAGAGCAGGCTTTGAGACTGTCCTCCATGATCCTAGCCGCCCACGCCCCTTTCAAAGCACTGGCTCAATTTATGTTGGCTAAACTGGATTCTTATAGACAACTCAGTCCTCAAAATCCTTTTGCCGTTCAAGGACCCACGGGTTCAGAACCTAAAGGAGATGAAAATAAAAGGATTCGTGACGATTCTGAGGATGAGAGCTCCGAAGTCCCACCCCGAAAAAAAGCCCGGAGAGGGAGGAAGGGGTAAGAGGATCGCCCGGAGTCGAACGCTCAGGCGCAAGCTTTAATCCGCTTCAGAAGGCTTTCTTAACACGACATCGAAAAGGCTGCGATACCCATGAGTCTCAAGAAATGTTTTTGAGGTCACAAGGGATTAAATCTTAACGAGGGCACTTTTCTATCTCTTATATCTTAAGAATTTTGAGGACTGATCCCTAAAGCTGTCTAGAGCCTTTCTTTTGAATGAGATAGAGTTGTTTCAAGCAGACTCACTTCTTTCACATATTTCTTAAATCAGCTATAGTGCTTAAAATGTAATTTACGGTCCAACTATACGTTGTAGGAAAGAATCGCTGTGGCCGGCATCCCGAACTATCTTACGCTTCTTCGAATTCTAGTTATTCCTTTTATCGTGCTTTGTTTTTACGTAAACACGCCCGCCGCCCTTTGGGTTGCAACCGGCCTTTTCTTCCTTGCCTGTGTGACGGATTATCTGGATGGCTATCTAGCACGTCATTGGAATCAGATGACGCGGTTTGGGCGCTTCCTCGATCCAATTGCAGATAAGCTGTTAGTAGCTTCGACAATTCTCTTATTAGCTGGATTTGATAGGATCAGGGGACTTTCTTTAATTCCCGCTATTATCATTTTGTGTCGTGAAATTCTGGTCTCGGGTCTCAGAGAGTTTCTAGCAGAGACAGAGGTCTCTATGCCCGTGACGTATCTTGCGAAATGGAAAACTTTTTTGCAGATGCTCTCTCTCGGATACCTGATTGCGGTCCCGCCGTCGCCGCATTTTTTCTCTTTTGCAACGCTTGGCCTGATTGCTCTATGGGTTGCCGCCCTTCTCACCCTTTTGACGGGATATGATTACCTGCGTCACGGCCTCAAGGTTCTAAAGGAGGAGATTTAAAGAACGACCCTCTTTGAGCTCGATCGACAGGAGGGATGAAACCCCTCTTAACCTCCCATTCAGAATCATCGTCTTCCTCGTTCTCGGATTCTTCAAAAGCAGGGCAGCGAGCTTTCATCGCTTCTGAGAGAGCAGTCGTATGTTTCGATCTCAGCCTCAAGACAGTCTTAGCGTACAATTTTTCCGTTTTCTCAGGCGACCCCTAACCTGACAGTGCCCTACATGCTAAAACATCATCTGTTCCACAAAGTATACTTTGTGGAACTAGGATTCATAACAACAAATTATAATCGTTATTATCACAGCATAAGGTTCTAATATTTTTCATTTTTTCTTGGCGGTGATCAGCCAGGCATGTTTTCTTTTGTTGTATGGGTTGACAGGATAATATTTGATTTTTATGTCTGAAAATCCTATTTCCTGCAACTTGCTTGTTATGAGCGAAGATCTGGTTTTCATATAATAGTGTTGCTCAAATAAATCCCAATGCCCTTGCTCGTCTTCTTTCGTGCTTTGATAGGAATATAACATTCCGTTACTGATACGGATCATAAGTTCAGTTTGAGGCATAGAAAGATTCTCAGCAAATTGAGCAACCAAACTATCAATGATTTTGGTTTTACTCTTTATAAATTTGCATTTAGAGTCTTCAAAAGTGGTTTCTTTATTATTTTTAATTCGAAATATCAGATAATTCCTGAGCTCCTCATGTTCTCCCCTACATATATGGAGGGTAAATGGATCATGCTTTTGTAACAATGCAGAAACAACGCCTTCTCTTTCTGATAAACCATGTTTCTCAATTGTCAGGCTAACGCGGGGAAAGAGTTCCGTGTTGTTAACCGATAGCTTTTCCAAAGCTGCTGAAGATGCACTTGGTAAAGAAAAAGCATAAGGGAAATGATCAATAATAAGTTCTCCATCCCTGGCTATGATTTGAAAAGCATTGTTTAAAGCCGGCAGCAAAAGGGGAGAAGCATTTTGACCAGGGGTACCGGAAATGCACGAAGGAAACCACTCAAAGAAAATACGATTTGGTTGAATACCTTCTAATCTCGAAAGAATCGTATCTGAAGACGCACCTGCAAAATCGATCGTTAGGTGAGGATACGTCAGACTTTCCGTAAGCGGGCAAATATCTACACTCAAAACCTTTGAGCTAAAACTGCTTTCATGGCTAAAATCAGCTTGTTCTTGTTCAATAATTTTTGCAACTGCCGGTTTGACCCCCCCGGGATGTCTACAGTTACCTACGATAAGAGTTAGAGCTTCTGTCCGTTTTTCACTTTCATCCAAGACTATTTGCTTTGAGGTAGAAGCATATTGGATGGAAGAAAAAACCATTAAAAAAACATATATTATTCTATTCATGACATACCTTATTCATTATTTGTGCGATATTCCTTGTTTAATATGAATTTAGATAAATTACTACATTAAATTGAAGCAATGTTACACATTTTATGACATACAATCAATTTTTGTGTGATATAAGTTGTAAGTTGATAGAGTTTCATCGGATAGCATATTATAAAATAAACAAATAAAAATAATCAAACAAACTTGAGTCTCAGAAAAGAGAAGCCATCGTCATGGCCAACATCATGAATCTTTGGAACTCCTTCGGAAGGCCTGTCTGCGTTAACACAGGATAAATCCGTCCAAAAAACCTCTCTGCCTGCTCTCCAGAACAAAGCCGCTTCTATCGGGGTCATTGAGAGAGTGTTCTTTGCTTTTCGTTTAGCATGCCGGATTAGAAATAAATCTTTAGCAAAAACAGAATGTTGGAGAAGAGCCGTTAGGTTTGGCATACACCTTGCTTGTTATGTTTGAGACAAGTGGAGAGTTAAATGACGCAAGGTCTTGAACGAATTATAGGTGTGAAGAAGCCAGCGGAAGGAGTTCTTCTTTTCTCAAATAAAAAGGAAAAGACAGAAGAGTCGGATTTTCAGGCTTTATTGGACCTTGATCGTTCTCCTGAACCTCGTTCAACACCCCTGGATAAAAAGGGGATATCTACTCCTATCTCTGTTGCGAAGAGAGAAGCTAGAAGACATCCCAAGCCTCAAGAGACGGGTCAAATCCAGGAGAGTACCTCTAAATTACAGTCAGAGGAGGTTCTCCAAAAAGAAACGGTGCGATCGAAAAAACACGCTGCCGAAGAAGACCTCATTCAAGAAAGGGATTCGACTGAAGAGGAGGCTCTCGATTTCGAAACAAAGATTACCGGTTTTTTCCCCGAGCAAAAGGTGAACATCATCGAAGCAAAGGAATCGACATCAAAAGAAAGGGTGACTGAAGATGCGAGTGCCAAGCCTAAGGCGGATTATCATCGAGCTTTCGAAGAGTTTAAACGAGAGTTTTTGCATCGGGATGTTTCCGTAACGGTTGAACGTACGCTCATCCCGGACGAAGAGCCGAAGCTTTCTTTTGAAACGACGCTGACATTGATGGACGGGGAGGCGCTCAGAACCTTAATGAGCGAAGGGTCAGTCGAGATTTTGGAGGGGACGGCTCTTCATCCGATAAATAGTCAGAGATCCAATCGTGAAATTATAGATGGCTCGATGAAAGAGCCATCTATAATCGATCAGGAAAACGAACCAATTAAGGAAATGACGAATACGTCGCTTGATGGAAGAGAAGACTTTAGCTCTGAGGGGGGGGAGGCGGAAAAAAGTCTGTGAGAAACCTTTATTGACAGAAATACGATGGATGAGAGAGCTTCTCCCGAGTTTGGGAAATTCGTTCCTGTTTCCGGCGCAAATGGGGAGCTTTCTAAAGTGGTGTCCCAGAATTCTTCGGGGTTTTCTCAAGAAGTTCAATCAACACAGAGTATCTCATTTCAACTAAAGTCCAAGGGTGGGGGGAGTTTTGATCGCCTCGAGATTCAACTGAAGCCGGAACACCTCGGAAAGCTAAATGTCCGTCTTGAAATTGCCCACGACGGCCGCGTTCAAACGATTATCCAGGCAGAAAGACTTGAGACGTATGATTTGCTGCGACAAGACAGAGTGCTTCAAGGAGATTTGATCTCAGCCCTCAAGGAATCCGGGTTTGAGAGTGATTCAGAATCTCTAAGCTTTCAATACCGCGAACAAAACGGAGAGGCTAAACAAGATCAAGAATTTGAAAACCGTTCAAAAGGTTTGTTGGAGGCAAGCATGGACATCGAGACCGAATCACCGATGGCAACCTACCCTTTGCGGCGAACAGATCCCACCAAAATAATCGATTCATATATTTGAGAGGAAAAAAGCAGTGCCGGGAGCAACACAATTAAAAAACACGGATTATATGAGGCCCGACGTACAAAAAGCGGAGGCGGCTCTTGCAAAAGCTCGGGAAAAGGCAGTTGAGTCAAAGGCTCAGCAGTCAATGGGAGCCCTTGCAATGGGCCAGTTTGAAAACTTCATTAAAATTTTGATGGCGACCTTGAAAAATCAGGATCCGAACAATCCTATGGACGTCACACAGATGGCCTCTCAGTTTGCTCAGTTCGGACAAGTGGCTGGTCTTCTTGAAATTAAGAACCTTCTGGAGTCTTCAAAAGATACGCAAAACGTGACCCAGCTTCTTGAAACAGCCCGTCATACAGGCAGAGAAGTCGAAATTTCTACAAACCAATTTCACCTCGAAGAGAAAGAACCTGCAAGGTTGAACTTTTACAATCCGACTCAGGCAGAACGAGCCAGCATTTTAATTACGGACGGGATGAATAATCCGGTGCGCGTTCTTGAAATGAATTTGAAAGACACCTCTAACCCTTTGAAAACAGGGAAAAATTCTATAGAGTGGGATGGAGCTCTTGATACGGGCAAAAAAGCCTCTATCGGGAATTATAAATTCAGGGTCACCCTGTTTGGGAAAGACAATGAAATGATACGTAATAGTTATAACAGCAGCCCCCTCGAGGTGAAGACGACAGTGACGGGGCGTATCTCCGGCGGTGCGATCGATCATCAACAGACCCTTGTTGTCATGGGAGGAGAAAACGGAATAAAGCTTCCCGTCGAATCCATCGTAAGCCTTCAAAGTAAAGGGAGTCACAATCCTTTAAGAAAAGGAGATTTGACGGAAACATCGGATTCGGTTTCGGAGGAAGTCTCGTTAAGAACTATCGTTGATGAAGGATTAATCGGGCAATTGGAAAGCAGTAGCGGAGGCCATTCATCCATAAATATAACGGACGAACTTTAAGTCGGAAATTAAGGAAAACTTGAAAACAAGGAGGAAAATATGTCTTTACAATCCATGCATACAGCCGCCTCGGGAATGAACGCAAACTCGAACGCCTTGTCGGTAATCGCAGAGAACGTTTCAAACTCGGGATCTGACGGGTATAAGGAAAAAGGAATTAAATTTAACACACTCGTCACCGGAAATGCTTTGAGCAGCGGGAAATTTTCCCCGGGCGGTGTTCAAACCAAGGTTTTTCAAAACGTGGATAGCCAAGGACTTTTGAGGCCTACTTCTAGCGTTACGGACCTTTCGATTTCCGGGAACGGTTTTTTTGTGACAAGCGGTAGTCTCACGAATAAGGAAATTTTCTACTCACGAGCCGGCTCTTTTACAACAGATCGGCAAGGATACCTGGTCTCAGAGGCAGGGTATCTCCAGGGATGGTCGACGGATGAGAACGGAAATGTGCCCTCAACGACAAATACATCTGTTGTGGGATCTTTAGAAAATATTAATATTTCCAAAGTCTTAGGCTTTGCGAAGGCCACAAGCAGCATCAGCCTTGCAGTCAACCTCCCGTCAGAGCTTTCGGTAGCGCCTCTTAACTCCACGTACCAAACAAACATTCAGATGTATGACTCTTTGGGGGCTGAACATACACTCACGATTACATGGACGAAGGCGGCTGTAGGGCAATGGAACGGCGCAATAAGCTGCCCTGATGCCACTAGCATTAAAAAAAACTCGGCACTCGGTAACGATTATGGTGGAGGTACACCCTTGGTCGTTCTTTTCAACAGTGATGGCTCGCCTGCGTCATTTGACGGTTCCGCCACGCCGCCTAACATCTTTATTGATTGGAACAATACTATCACAAATGCAACGGATAGCCATATCTCGCTCAGCCTTGGGACGTCCGGCAAGACGGATGGAGTGACGAGTCGTGCAGGTGAGTACAGTCAGCCGATCATCAATCAGGACGGACGAAAATTCGGAACCTTCAGCGGCGTGACGATCGATGAGGAAGGGGTCTTGAGCGCAATTTTCAGTAACTCTGAAACGGTTAAACTCTCCCGTATTGCTCTTGCTAACTTCGCAGCACCGAACGAGTTGGAACCCCAAAGCGGTAACAGTTTTGTACAAACGGATAAATCAGGAAACTATGTCCTTTCCATGGCAAAAAAGGGGGGCTTCGGTAAGATCATCTCAAGTTCTCTCGAATCGTCAACGACGGATGTTGCAACCCAGCTCACTAAAATGATTGAGTATCAACATGCCTTTGCGGCCAACACGAGAACGGTTAAAACAGCCGATCACATGTTCCAGGAATTACTCGGCATTAAGTAAATAATTTATTAAGTGTCTTGATTTAAGCTGTGGGAGAGTCGTCTCCCACGGTGTTTTCTTTGTTGAATTTTGACATAAAGTTCTGGTAGATACCTCTTAGAAGAAAAAAATGACCTAATCCCCTGAAAGGGCAGAGACAAAGATGGACATTCAAAAAATTTCAATTGGGGCAAATCCTCCATGGGACGTGAACGTTATTATCGAAATTCCTTTCGGTGGAGATCCGGTCAAGTATGAAATTGATAAAGAATCAGGTGCCATGTTTGTGGATCGCTTTCTTCATACGGCCATGTACTACCCCGCAAACTACGGGTTTATCCCTCATACTTTGGCAGCGGATGGAGATCCCGTTGATGCCCTCGTCTTAGGCCGGAGTCCCGTTGTTCCCGGTGCCGTGATTCGATCTCGTCCGATCGGCGTTTTGATGATGGAGGATGAGTCGGGGGCTGATGAAAAATTACTCATGGTTCCTGTGGATAAGCTCAATCCATACTATGCCCGAGTCAAGTCCTATGAGGATCTTCCCGCCATTCTAAGAGATCAGATCGCTCATTTTTTCAAACACTACAAAGACCTAGAAGATGGCAAGTGGGTTGAAATCAAAAGCTGGGGTTGCCCTGAAGAAGCAGCAGAAATTATAAATAAATCCATCGTAAAGTAGAGTAATTAATATAAATGAAACTCCACGGAGCTAGCCCCGTGGTTTTACGATAGGATTATAAATTTAATTCATCAAATTTATATGACTTTGGCTATAAAGGTTTAGCCGTTCAGAGATTGGTGCTTAAAAATTTGACAAGTCTTGGAGCTCTGGATTTAAGTTCCATGAGGGACCTGACATCGGTGCGTTTCGAGGGGGATTTTTCAGACCACACATCCGTCACCTTTGCAAACTCAACAGCCCTGGAGTCGATCGAAGGTATCGATTGCCTCTGGCACAAAGATATTACTTTTGATTTCAAAGGATCAGGGATTCAAGATTGTACCCAAATCAAAGGCATCAACCTCGATGATGAGAAATTGGGTTTGCATCGCGGATAGTTCCTTTGCCGGTCATAAATAGAACTCGTGTTGCTCGGTCATAAATCTCGGGCTAATTCTTTAACCTTAAGCAGATCGAGCTTTTGAGGAGCCGCCCCCCTTACCTGAAAAGAGTTTCGCCATGGTGCGGCCGATTTCGGCAGGGGAATCGGCGATTGTGACACCTGCTGATTTGAGGGTCGAGATTTTGCTTCGCGCAGTTCCTTGGCCACCCGCCACGATAGCGCCCGCATGACCCATGCGCTTTCCTTCAGGCGCGGTCAGGCCCGCAATGAAAGCGACGACTGGTTTTTTTTGCTTCTGATCTTTGATGAATTGAGCAGCCTCCTCTTCGGCCGTGCCTCCGATCTCACCGATCAGGACAATCCCTTCCGTTTGAGGGTCTGCATAAAACAGCTCTAACACATCGACGAAATTTGTTCCCGGGATGGGATCCCCGCCGATCCCGATGCAAGAGGATTGTCCCAAGCCCACTTGAGTTGTCTGCCAGACAGCTTCATAGGTGAGGGTTCCAGAACGGGAGACAATTCCTATTTTACCGGGCTTATGAACATGTCCCGGCATTATGCCGATTTTGCACTCTCCCGGCGTGATAACACCGGGACAATTAGGGCCGATGAGTCTCGTCTTTGAAACTTCCAAAGCGCGTTTAACACGAACCATGTCTATGATGGGAATTCCCTCCGTGATACAGACGGCAAGAGGAAGTTCCGCATCGATGGCCTCTAAAATAGCATCTGCGGCAAAAGGCGGTGGAACATAAATGACGCTGGCATCGGCTCCTGTTTGCTTAACCGCTTGTCGTACCGTATCAAAGACGGGCAAATCCAGATGTGTCGTTCCGCCTTTGCCGGGGGTGACACCGCCTACCATTTTCGTGCCGTAAGCGATAGCTTGCTCGGAGTGGAAGGTACCTTGGGCACCTGTAAACCCTTGGCAGATGACTTTCGTTTCTTTATTCACGAGAATCGACATTAAGCAGCCTCCTTCACGGCTTGAACGATTTTATCCGCGGCTTCGCCCAAATCATCGGCTGCGATGATAGGGAGGCCAGAGTTTGCAAGAATTTTTTTGCCCAGATCTACATTAGTGCCTTCAAGCCTGACGACGAGGGGCACGTTAATGCCTACGTCCTTTGCGGCAGCAACAACGCCTTCGGCGATAATGTCACAACGCATAATGCCGCCGAAAATATTTACCAGAATTCCCTCAACATTGGGATCTGATAAAATTAACTTAAAGGCAACGGTAACTCGTTCTCGAGGAGCGCCTCCACCGACGTCCAGAAAGTTTGCGGGCTCGCCGCCGTAAAGTTGAATGACGTCCATCGTTGCCATCGCAAGGCCTGCGCCGTTCACCATGCAGCCGATATTGCCGTCAAGCTTGATATAGCTCAGAGAATTTCGGGCCGCTTCAACTTCCGCCGGTTCTTCTTCATCAAGGTCGCGCAATTCTTCAATCTCCGGATGACGGAAAAGGCCATTGTCATCAAAGGTCATCTTGGCGTCAAGAGCAAGGATGTCTCCTGACATCGTCACAACGAGGGGGTTGATCTCGATGAGGTTCGCATCCAGCTCTGTATAGGCTTTGTAGATAGCGGACATCATAGAAACGGCTTTGCTAACAGTTTTTCCTTCAAGGCCCAGGGCGAAAGCAATTTGTCGGCCGTGAAATCCTTGGAAGCCGGCGATTGGGTCAATCGTTAATTTGATAATCTTATCAGGGTGTGTTGCTGCGACTTCCTCAATATCCATGCCGCCCGCAGCAGAAGCAACAATCATGAGGCGACCCGTTTCCCGATCAAGAAGCATGCTGAGATAAAACTCTTTTGCAATCGATGAGCCTTGTTCAATATAGACGCGTCTGACTTGTTGACCTTCGGGGCTTGTTTGGGGTGTCACAAGATTTGAGCCGATGAGAGCATGTGCATACTCACGAACTTGATCGAGAGATTTGGCAATCTTAATGCCTCCCCCTTTACCACGTCCGCCTGCATGAATTTGCGCTTTAACCGCCCATACGTTGCCGCCGATTTCTTTGGCCGCCTGGAAAGCTTCGTCGGCCGTATAGGCAATGCGGCCTTCGGCAATAGGGACTCCGAATTTTTTCAAAAGTCCTTTGGCTTGATATTCATGAATTTTCATGAGGCTTTATCCCCTCTTTTTCAACCGGCGGCAGTTTAACACTATCTTCTTTTCCGCAAAAGGATTGATTATCCGGTTGCTGTTTTTGATTTATTTTTAAGAGCTTGTAGAGCTTCAACAAGCTCCTTCACAGCTTCAATGGAATAGTCGAACATCTTCTTTTCCTCATTTGAAAGGCAGAGTTCGATGACTCTTTCGACACCGTTTGCGCCGATAACGGCGGGAACTCCCGCGTAAAGGTCCTTAACGCCGTACTCACCTGTTAACATGGCAGCACAAGGAAGCACTCTCTTCTTATCCTTAAGATAGGACTCAGCCATGGCAATCGCCGAAGAGGCGGGAGCATAAAAAGCCGACCCTGTTTTGAGGAGATTGACAATTTCCCCACCTCCCTGACGGGTTCTTTGAACAATCTCCTCAATCCGCCTTTGGTTCGTCCATCCCATCTGGATAAGTTCAGGCAAAGGGATCCCGGCAACGGTTGAAAAACGAGTGAGAGGAACCATGGTGTCTCCGTGTCCCCCCATGACAAGGGCAGAGACATCTTCGACGGAGACGTTAAATTCTTCCGCTAAAAAGTAGCGAAATCTCGCTGAATCTAAGACCCCAGCCATCCCAACGACTTTATTATGCGGCAGGCCTGCTTCTTTAAACATGACCCAAACCATGGCATCGAGGGGATTTGTGACTACAATCACAAAGGCATCGGGGCAATATTCTTTGATTCCTTTTCCGACCTGACAGATAATTTTTGCGTTAATTTCGAGGAGATCATCACGACTCATTCCGGGTTTGCGGGGAAGGCCGGCTGTCACGATGACAACGTCGGAACCTGCAATGTCTTTATAATCCTGGGTTCCCTTCATACGGCAATCAAACCCTTCAATGGGAGAAGATTCCCCAAGATCAAGGGCTTTGCCTTGCGGCGTGCCTTCAACGACATCAAAAAGAATAACGTCTCCCAGTTCTTTAAGGCCGATCAGGTGTGCTAAAGTTCCGCCGATATTTCCGGCTCCCACGAGGGCAATTTTAGGACGCACCATGTGATTTCTCCCTTTCTTTGTTTGCTGGTGTTTTTTGAGGATAAAGACATTTGGTTAAAAAAGTACCACCAAGTGCGAGTCCTTCATGATCAATCCCGTGAGCGAGACCGCGAGACGTGTGTATTTCAGCGTTTATGTCGAAGATAAGGAGGTTCTGTCTGGCCTCATCAAGGGCTGCATAGGGGACGACTTCATCTCTGTCTCCGTGAATGAGCATCACCTGAGGACGAATGTTTGCTTGAACAATACTATCAAAAAAGAAGGCTCCCGAGTACCCAAGAATACAAGCAGGGGAAAAAGGCATATGAAGACCTGCGTAAAGGGCGAGCATGCAACCTTGTGAAAACCCTACAAGTGCAAGGTCTCGAGGGGTCAGATTCCTTTTCTTCAATGATTCTTCAATGTAAATTTGAAGGGCAGGGAGCGCCTTTTTGAGACCGAAAAGAATCGACTCAGGGGACCAGTTTTGAAGACTGAACCATTGGCGTCCCCAAGGAGAAATCTCGCAAAGATCAGGAGCATGGGGGGAGAGAAAATCGACAGCGGGAAGCATCGGGTTCCAGGCTTTGGCCAAATCAATCAAGTCATCTCCGTTTGCGCCGTACCCATGTAAAAGGATAACAAGCTTTTCCGGCCCTTCTGAAGCTAAGAGAGCAGGGCCATCCAAGTGAGACATTTTTTGCTAACCTTTTCGGTGAATTTTTTCTTTTCTTCCCAATTTAACATCGACCCGGCTTTGATTCTAGGAAGGAATGGAAATCGGATACTTTTTTTGTGCTTTAGATAGGCTGTTAAAAAAGGGACCTGACGGTCCCTTTTTTGTTAAACATCCAAGAGTAAGCGCCAAGGGTCTTCAATGTATTCTTTTACCCGGACGAGGAAGGTAACGGCTTCTCGTCCGTCTATGATGCGATGATCATAGGTAAGAGCCACATACATCATGGGTCGCACTTCAATTTTATCATCGATGACAACCGGCCGCTTTTCGATTTTGTGCATCCCTAAGATGGCAGACTGAGGCGGATTGATGATCGGTGTCGACATAAGAGAGCCGAAGACCCCTCCATTCGTAATTGTAAAAGTTCCGCCCGTCAAATCTTCAATACTGAGTTTACCGCTTCTTGCTTTTTCCGATAATTCCTGGATCTTAAGTTCGATCTCTGCAAAGGTTAAATGATCGGCATCTCGAACAACGGGGACGACGAGACCTTGAGGGGCTGAGACAGCGACACCGATATCATAATGGTTTCTATAGACGATATATTCGCCGTCAACCTCCGCATTGACGACGGGAAGTTCTTTCAGGGCTGCAATTGCAGCTTTTACAAAGAAAGACATAAAACCCAGACGGGACCCGAATTTCTTTTCAAATTGCTGACGATACTTTTCGCGTGCCGTCATGACATTCGTCATGTCGATTTCATTGAAAGAGGTCAGGAGCGCTGCTGTATTTTGTGCCTCTTTCAGCCGTTCTGCAATGCGTTGGCGAAGACGGCTCATTTTGACGCGTTCTTCGGGTTGAGTCAGGGTTATCCCGCGCCCGCCTCGGAGGGGCGCAACAGTCCCCGTAGAAGTCGTCGCCTGCTCTTGACGTTGGCCGCTACCGGCCATGTGGGAGAGAACATCTCCTTTTGTGATTCGACCTTCTTTACCGGAAGCAGGGATGAATGTGGGGTCCAGATTTTGCTCTTCGACCATTTTCCGGGCAGCGGGAGATAATTGCTCTTGGTGGGTCGTTCTTAAAGATGCCGGCTCCGGTTGTTGTATATGCTCCTTAAAAGTCCGCGGAGGCTCTGCAGGTTGCCGGATCTCTTGAGACGGCGGGGATGAGAGTTCGGGGGATCGCGAAGGTTCAGGGAAAGAGGCTTTTTCAGGTTGCGATCCTGCTTCACCGATGATCCCCAGGAGTTCTCCGATGGTCACAACGGCACCTTGCGGTGCTTTCACTTCAATGAGGGTTCCAGCGGTGGGAGCGTTGACTTCTAGGGTGACCTTGTCCGTTTCTAGTTCCACAAGCGGTTCATCCATTTGAACGGAATCCCCCGCATTCTTTAACCAACGACTCACAGTTGCTTCCGTGACGGATTCTCCAAGCGGCGGAACGGTAATTTGAATGGTCATAACTCCCCCTTCTAACGATAACTGCGCATTATGATTCATAGCCTAAGGCTCTTTGTACCAAATCTTGTTGCTGTTTAATATGTTTCTCTAAATAACCCGTTGCAGGGCTAGCGGCTTCTTTTCTTCCAACATATTGCGGTCGGTCGGCCAGAACATCAAGACCTTGAAGAACTTCTTCCAGACGGCGATCAACAAATGACCAGGCGCCCATATTCATCGGCTCTTCCTGGCACCAGATAACCATTGCTTTCGGATAAGCGCTGAGTGTTCTTGAGAGAGCTTCAGCAGGAAAGGGGTAAAGCTGTTCCAGTCTCAAAAGGGCTACATCCGAAATGCTGAGCTTTTCTCTTTCTTGGAGGAGATCATAATAAACTTTTCCGGAACAAAGGACGACCCGCCGAATCTCGTTTGAGGGAACTAAGTTCAGGGTCATTTCCGGGATCACTGGAATAAAAGAGGTTCCGGAGCCCATGTCTTGGAGTTGTGAGGTTGCAAGCTTGTGCCGGAGAAGCGACTTAGGCGTCATTATAATTAATGGCTTTCGGGTTTTACGGTGGAGCTGCCGCCGTAAAATATGGAAATAATTTGCTGGTGTTGTACAGTTTGCAATCTGGATGTTATCTTCGGCACACAGTTGCAAATACCGCTCGAGACGAGCAGAGGAGTGTTCAGGGCCTTGACCTTCGAGGCCGTGGGGCAAAAGCATAACAAGGCCCGAGAGACGGTACCACTTAAC
>CAYUCY010000039.1:0-14430 GCA_964443525.1 uncultured Thiotrichales bacterium | reverse complement strand
ATCGTATACTCAAGCCAAAGATGCAAGGGAAAGATGAACCATGACTCAAACTGTCAAATATGCTGCACTCGGACTCGGAGCGTTTCTTGTTTTAGGAGCAATCGTTCTTTCAGCGATCGGGATTCCAGCACCTTCCGCTGAAATTCGTAAAACCATTCCGCATGAAAAGATTTTTAAACGGTAAGACTCTTGCCCGTTTCTCACCTTACACTCGACTCTTTTCTTGAAATGCTCTTGGTCGAGAGGGGAGCCTCTCGAAATACGATTGACGCCTACAGGCGGGATCTTTGCTCTTTTTTTGAAGCCTTCCCCGATCCTTTATCCGCCTGCGAGAAAGACATTAAAGCATATCTTCGTCTTTTATCCGAACAAGGAATGATCTCCTCCACCCGTGCCCGAAAACTCTCTTCTCTCAAGCAATACTATTCCTTTTTACAAGCCGAAGGACATATGGAGGAAAACCCGACTTTTACACTCGAGGGCCCGAAACGGGACAAGGCACTCCCCAAAATTCTGACAGAAGAGGAGATTGAACGACTGCTTCGAGTTAGCCAAGATCTCCCCGAAAAAGAAGCCGGGCGTCTCATGTGCTTGCTGGAGATCTCCTATGCCTCGGGTCTTCGCGTCTCGGAGCTTGTTAGTCTGCCTTTGAGGGCCGTCGATCAAGCCATCAAACATCCGAGCCGCCCTGCTATGATCGTCCGTGGAAAGGGGAATAAAGAACGTCTGGTTCCACTGTCTCACGGGGCTCTCTCGGCTTTGAAGATTTATTTAAAAGTGCGCTCTCTTTTTCTCAAGACCAAGCAGGAAAGCCCATTTCTCTTTCCATCTTCGGGCAAGTCGGGCTATCTGACTCGCCAGCGCTTTGGCCAGCTTTTAAAAGAAATCGCGCTTAAGGCGGGTATCTCCCCTCGGAAAATTTCCCCCCACGTGTTGAGACATGCCTTTGCAACCCATCTTTTAAATCATGGCGCCGACTTGGTTAGTGTTCAAAAGCTTTTGGGGCACGCCGATATTTCAACGACCGAAATCTACACTCATGTCATGACGGAACGCCTCTCTGCTTTGGTCGAGATACATCACCCCTTGTCAAAGAAAGCAAAAGAGTCTAGGAAAGCAAAAATATGACCGTGGCAAAAGAGGAGGGGATCGATGACCACCCCGTTGGATTTTGAAAAATCAATCGCCGAGCTTGAAAGTAAGCTCAATGAGATGCGTCACCTGTCAGGCGCCAAGGACCTCAATATCACTAAAGAAATAAACCGTCTTGAAGTAAAGGTCAAACGTCTTATGAGTGAGACCTATGCCAACCTTACCGCTTGGCAGAAGGTCCAGGTCGCTCGCCATCCGGACCGTCCTCATGCTCAGGAATACATCGATCAATTGATTGAAGATTTTATTCCCCTTGCGGGAGATCGCCTTTATGCGGACGATCAGGCAGTCGTAGGAGGGCTCGGCCATTTCAGAAAAACCCCTGTCGTCGTTATCGGGACCGAGCGCGGGCGGGATACGGAATCCCGTTTGAAGCATAACTTCGGGATGGCGCGACCCGAGGGCTACCGTAAGGCGCAGCGCCTTATGGATTTAGCGGATCGCTTTAATCTTCCGATTCTGACCCTCGTTGATACGGCAGGCGCCCACCCCGGAAAGGATGCCGAAGAGCGTGGCCAAGCAGAAGCGATCGCCCGTTCAACGGAAAAACTGTTGGATGTTAAAACTCCCGTTATCTCCGTTATCACGGGGGAAGGCGGCTCGGGGGGGGCGATTGCTCTTGCTACCGCTAATGCCGTGGTCATGTTGGAGCATTCGATTTATTCCGTTGTGTCTCCTGAAGGCTGCGCTTCTATTTTGTGGCGTAATGCGGACAAGAAACAGGATGCAGCGAATGCCCAAAAGTTAACAGCTCAGGATCTGCAGACACTGGGGGTCATTGACGGGATTGTTCAAGAACCCTTAGGTGGTGCCCATAGATCTCCGAAAACAGCGATTGCGAGTGTCGGTGATGCTCTTGAAAAAGTTCTTAAGCCTTTCCTATCGATGGGCCGGGATAAGATTCTTACTCATCGTCGTGAGAAATTCCTCTTCATGGGACAAAAAGGCCTCGCGTAGATTATACCAATTAGTGACCATTTAATGACTTTATAAATTTCATCGGGAACCTAGAAAAACAAAGCTTTCTGGCCTTCCGTTTGCGCGAGGATGACTAAACAGGGCTATAGGAACAATGATAAACTCATTATTTGGTTGTTCATTAGTATTATTCTAAGGTCTTTCTCGATACGACCAAGTGATTAATTTCATTTGATTTTTTACTCATTTTCACATATTATGATATTTTGGTATGGTAAACGAAAGGAATATAATATGAAAAAAGCCCTTCTACTCCTCTCTCTTCTCTTTGCTCCTCTTCTATCGTCAGGCGTTTATGCAAGTCAGATGACTGAAGAAGAAATGAGACAACGCATTGCAGAGCTTGAGGAGCGCCTGAGAGTTGTTGAAGTAGAACAACCCGTTTCTTGGACTGACCCTCGCTTTTCAAGTCATCTTTCGGAAGTTTTTGTCGAATCTTATCACGTGTTTAACATTGAATTTGGGGATGGAAATAAATCAGGATTTGTACGTGAAAGAAATAAAATTTTGGGCATGTTTGGAAAAGCAACCGGAACAGAGATCGGGCGCGTTTATGCCGTTCATCAGCTAAGAGATAATACGAGCATTTTGAGCTCTGATCCAAAAACATGGGCAAATCAAGGTATTGAAGAAGCCGAAAAGCACCTCGGCATTGCCAATCGCCTGTCGGGTTTCGTGTTTGAAAAATACTTTCCTGATAAAGCACCTATCGTCATTTCCTAATAAAAGACCGGCTTGGCCTTTGATGCAAGGCCAAGCCATTCTTTTCCTTTACGTTTCCCCTCTCGAAAGATCATTTTTTCCATGCTAGGTTAATAACATGCACTCGGATGTCGTTGATCTTCACAATTTTTATGAATCCTCGCTGGGGCAGAGAGCTTGCGCCCTGATTGACCAAAAAATTGCACAGCTCTGGCCGGACGCAGTAGGTGATGTTGTTGTGGGATACGGCTATACCATTCCTTATCTCAATCGCTATCGAACGCGCGCAGAAAGAGTGTTAGCTCTCATGCCCGCCCCGCAGGGGGCGATGCCCTGGCCATCAAAGCAGAAAAACTGCGTGGCCTTGACCGAGGAAGATGTCATCCCTCTCCCCGATAACTCTGTTGATCGCCTGATTCTTATTCATGCCATTGAAACCTCAGAACACGTCAAGACACTTCTTCGTGAGGCTTGGCGGGTTTTAAGAGACGGCGGTCGACTTTTGATCGTGGCCCCCAACAGGCGGGGATTTTGGGCCCGCAACCCGAATACACCATTCGGCATGGGACATCCCTATTCGGGCAGACAGCTCTTTGCTCTGATTGAAGAGAGTCTCTTCACGCCCAACAAACCCATCTACAGCCTTTTTATTCCGCCCTCAAGACGATTTTCAGGCAATAAGTTTGCTCGATTTTTAGAACGATTGGGACCCAAATGGTTTAAAAAAATCGGGGGCGTTGTGCTCATTGAAGCCAGAAAAGAAGTTCTCTCGCGCATTCTAGAACGCCCGCGCGCCTGGCGTCGTCGTGTCTTCATTCCAGTCGCCGGTGTCTCGCAATAAGGAATCTTTCGTTGACAGGAAGCCTCCCTTCCCAGTATGTAAGGAAGAGACTTTCCAAGGAGAGGTGGCCGAGTGGTTGAAGGCGCACGATTGGAAATCGTGTATACGGGAAACCGTATCGAGGGTTCGAATCCCTCTCTCTCCGCCATTTTCAATTTTATCCTTATGTGAGCCTTTAAAAATTCTGGAGAGATTGTTGATCCTTACTCAGGAGACAGGTAAGCTGAACTATATCTGCTTCTTTAAAGGAATCAAATCATGCGTCGGATTTTATGTATGGTGCTTCTTCTCCTCTGTTCGGAAACGATAGCCTTTGAAACGCAACTCGAACTGAATGAGAAAGCGTGTAAAAGCTTTACGGAGACGGATAATAAGCTGAATGAGATTTATAATCGCATTTTAAGAGTCTACAAAGATGATCATCAGTTTCTAAAAAACCTGAAATCTGCTCAAAAGGCTTGGATTGTATATCGTGACCGCCATCTTGATGCTCTCTATACCCCGGGAGAGCAATGGGGATCTATCAATCCTCTCTGCCGCTGCAGCGAACTTGAGCGTTTAACACAAGACCGAATCGCCCGCCTGGAGAGCTGGCTTCATCAGGAAGAGGGAGACGGATGTGCGGGGACGCGACGTCCCGCGGTACAGGAATGATTATGGGCCTCTGGCTCAATGAGACACTTAAGACTTTGCCCGTTGAAGCGCACATCTTGCAGGCAGAGACGCACTTCACATAAATTTTCTCTTAGTCGGAAACAAGGTAGGGTGAAACGATAGACCTCCGATTCATGTCTTTAAGGCTCTCGTGCTTCGAGTAAAGATCCAGGAAATTGTACTTGTCATAGATTTCTGCCATAACGTACGGACTTTGAGATTCCAACGATACCCCGATCGACTCGATATAAATATGGAAATGATCATTTTTCAGAGGCAGAATAGGAATCGAATGGGTAGTAATCAAAGCTCTCATCGTCTTTTCCTTTTTTTGAATAGAACCTGACAAGATAAATGAAACCCACCTTGTATCCGGGGATGGCCTCAGATTGTCCATCCGGAAGAAGGGTTCGGACATCCCACTTAACAAGAGAGGTTCCCCGGAAGATTGATATGTATAAGAAGTTGAGAGGCTTCCTAATTCCAGCTTGACGGATCTTGCAATCTGAATCCTTTTTGGATTCTCGACGTCGCTTAAGTAGGGATAAAGTTCTGACTCTCTTGATTCTAGCGTTTCCATCAATTCCGACTCATTGTAGTTCCGACCGAAAACGCACCGGATACTGAAATTGCTGAATTTTCCCTTATCTGTTATGATCTCTTCCGGAATTTCAAAGAGACTTTTTGAGACTGAGTAATAGGACTCGGTAGGGATCACGGAAGAAGCCGTTGACTGACTCGCAAATCCAACAACACCTACCAAAATAAATTGAAAAAGACGCATGACCTCCTCCTTTATTATGACATTGCTCAATCAGTCAAGAACTTGACATTAAATTGTTACCAAAAAGTTAAAATTTAGATGTATCGTAAAAAGAAAATTGTTCTTCATGAAATTCTCATAATTATCCAAAAGAGGTTCGTAGATAGCTTTCGAGATTTTTTAGAAAATTGGTTTTTGCGCAATTATCCCAACGTTTTCCCGACCATCCAATTGCCATATTTGAGATTCGTAAGCAAGAGGAGTCTCAATAACTTTCAGTATTTTGAATCCGGCTTTTCATTCAGGATTTTCCCGGGTAAGCAAAGGCAGGGCTTCCCGGAGGGCCGTCTCATAATCGGAGCAAAACAGAACATCGCTACCTTCATAAAAAGAAAGAAGGGCGCGAGGGTGAGACTGTAATCCGCTAAAGATCACCTTTGTTCCTTTAGTTCTACATATTTTTATAATTTGCTCCAGGGTTTTAAGTCCCGTTCCATCCAGGAAAGGAACATATCTCATTCTTAAAATCAAAACCCGCGGCATTTCTCCGACCCTGCTCAGAAGGCTCATGAGATCCCCCGCAACACCGAAAAAAAGAGGCCCCCTGATTCGGAAAACTTCAACGCCCTCGGGGAGATGTGCTCTTTGATCTTCTTCGCCATTTTCGGGCTCCAGAAAATCTGTTGCGCGTCTCCTTATGGAAGAGATTTCTACGGATTTGCTCATTTGAAGCATAAAAAGAAGAGAGGCCAGAGTAACGCCGACACCGATCGCAACTGTCAAATCTACAAAAACGGTTAAAATGAAAGTTAAAAGCATTACCCAGCGATCCGGGGTCTTTAATGCTAAGATCCTAAGGAACGTTTCCCTTTCGCTCATTCCCCATGCAACGGCAAAAAGAACAGCTGCTAGTGTTGCCATCGGAACATAGGTCATCAAATCGCTTGCCGTGAGAGCAAAAATAAGGACGAATACCGAGTGAAAAATGCCAGCGAGCGGGGTACGGCCGCCCGCTTTTATATTAGTCGCCGTACGCGCAATAGCCCCTGTTGCGGGTAGGCCTCCGAAGAGGGCTGAAGCGATATTGGCAACGCCTTGTCCTACAAGTTCCTGATTAGATCTGTGCTTATATCCACTCATACCGTCAGCAACCATCGCCGACAGAAGGGCTTCTATGCCTGCGAGAAAAGCCACGATAACGGCAGAGGGAAGCACCTCTCTCACTTTCTGAAGAGAGATTTCTGGCAAAGTGGGAAGGGGGAGACCCGCAGAGATGACGGGGAAACGGGTTCCGATGGTCTCAACAGGCAGGTGCAGCAAGAACACAACAAGAGAACAAAAGAAAATCGCCAAAAGGTAAGCAGGTGCTTTCGGAGCCCATCTTCTAAAAGCAAAAACAAAGCCGAGCGTCAAAAATCCGATCAGGACCGATGCCATATTTAAGCTGCTCGAGTTTTGTATGTACTCCTTGAATGCCTGAAAAAAATCCGCGGGAACTTGGCCCATCTGCAGTCCCAGGAAATCTCTTATTTGCGTCGTTGCAATAATAACGGCGATTCCTGCCGTAAAACCGGTTATTACGGGCATCGGGATGTATTTGATCACCTGTCCCAGCTTTGAATATCCCGCAATAATTAAAATAAATCCTGCGAGAATCGTTGAGAGAAGGAGCCCATCGTACCCGTGGTGGGAAATGATACTGAAAACGACAACGACAAAGGCTCCCGTGGGTCCGCCGATCTGAACACGAGATCCCCCGAAAAGAGAGATCAGAAAACCTGCAATGATCGCCGTTACGAGACCTTTCTCGGGAGATGCCCCGCTTGCAATGGCTAAAGCCAAAGCGAGCGGCAACGCCACAACGGCAACCGTTAGACCCGCGAGAAAGTCATGGCGAAGATCTTCCTTTTTATATCCTTCCCGAAAGATCGTAATAATTTTCGGTGTAAAGGGTGTCTTTTCCATTTATTATACCTCTTCATTTCTACCCGAGAGGGACCTCAAAATGTCCTTTGGGACCTGAAAAGAGGCCGGGGCCGGATTTCATTTCGTTTTGAGGTTCGGGGAGAGAAGGAGATTGCTTGCATGTCTCGCATCCGACTAAAAAAAGATTACTCAAACTCGCAAAAATAAGGACCTTATTCATCAGAATTTAATCCGCGCTCCCAAGAAGGCACTGATCACGCTTTTGAAATGAGCATGAGCTCGCGTGAGTTCATGCTTGCGAATACCTACATAAAGTTCCGTTGCGGCTTTTTCAAGATGCTGAACGACGAAAAATCCGTAAGAATTATAGCGTTCTGTATTAATAACAAGAAAATCGGCGAGCCCGAAAGCGGGTGCATCTGCTCCCGCTCGGGTGAAGGCATAATCAACGGAAAGTGCGGTCTTACCGAAGGAAAAGAGAGTGAGATCCTGGGCGAGTTTGAGCCACCAAAATCCGGCGTCTTTACGTCCTTGGTCCCCATATTTCTTGAGCCCCATCGCCCCCGTGACAGAAAAGCCGATGGGCGTCAGAACGGAGACCGATCCATTATACATCTTGGCACCCCTGCGAGTTGCGCCGATGAACGGGAAGCTAGTAAAGGCAGCAGCAGCTCCTCCTTTCCACTTGAACTTCTCAAACGCATAGCGAAGAGCTATGTCGCTGATGTCACGATTTGCATGGGACGTGGATACCTGGAAACCCCAGAATATAAGCGAATCATAGCGAATTCTGTCCTGTCGAGACCCTCCGTCCATACTATCAAAGGCCTGGCCCACGGTTCTCGCATCTTTGGAATTTGTAACCGTATTAAAGAATCGAATACCACCTCCGATGTCATCAATCTGGGAGTAATGGACGGCAGTCGTAGAGGAATAATCCACTTCCGAGGTCGAGTCGCCCGCAACGGATCCCTTGCCCAGAGTTAACTTGCCGAGATTTTTGTGGTCCAGAAATACTTCAACTTTACGTTCTCTGAACTTGGTCGGAACAGATGAATCTCCGACGTCAAAGGAATCTGCAGGATCAGTTGAAATTTCAAATTCGATCGTACCCCCGGCCGTCAATGAAGGGTTTATTTCTCCCGTTCCGGTCAGGTTCAGCCGAGAGGATGAAACCTGATTGTCCTGATGGGCCCACTGACTGTTTTGACCGTTATCCATATAATGGGCAATTCGGTTTACTTGTCCTGACACAGTGAGTTTCACCTTATCCCCGCCTGAGGAAACAAAAGGAGCCTGAGGTTTAGGCAAATCCTCTACCTTTTTTACCGACAAGATCGCAGCATCCGTTTTTGCTTGCTTTGCTTCAAGCTCATCAATGCGTGACAAGAGGGCTGCAACTTGAGATCGCAAAGCTTTGATCTCACCTGTAATGGAGGCACCAAAGACATCCGGGCTTATCACCAGCAAAAGACAGATGAATCTCCTTGAAAATTTCCACACAAATCCGCTCCCCGATCTTTTTTAAAATTTAATAATAAATTCTTTAAAATAGCAAGCAAGCAGTTCCCAAACTTTCATTTTGGCTCTGGCCAAAAAGCCCTCGGACAGGTATCTTTTGGAGTGGAAAAATAGTGAGAAAGAAAGATCCATGAAAGTCCTGACCGTTGACTACCAAGCACCTACGGCTTGTGATGATTTTGTAAAGTCTCTTAGGGAAACGGGATTCGCTGTCATTAAAAATCACCCGGTTCCGCCCGACCTGATTTTTAGCACGTACAAAGAGTGGGAGGATTTTTTTAAGAGTGAGGAAAAATTCGCCTACACTTTTGATCCCCGGGTGCAGGCCGGATATTTTCCCTTTAAAAGCGAAAACGCGAAAGGGTATAATGCAAAGGACCTCAAAGAATTCTATCATTATTATAAGTGGTACGGGCTGCCGAAAGGAATGTCTTCTAGAACGGAAAAATTGTATGATATGCTAGAGCGTATCGCATGTCAGCTTCTTGCTTGGATTGAACGGGAAAGCCCAGAAGACATTCAATCTCTCTATTCCCTGCCTTTGAGCGACATGGTTGCAGGCTCTCGTTGTTCTTTGCTGCGGGTCATACACTATCCACCGATTGAGGACGGTGAAGATCCTCAAGCGGTCAGAGCCGCCGGACATGAGGATATTGATCTTCTCACGGTTCTCCCTTCGGCAACGCAGCCGGGTCTTGAAGCCCTGGATCTCAAGGGGAAATGGCACAAAATTGCTTGCGATCCAGGCGAACTTGTGGTTAATGCAGGAGATATGCTACAAAAGATGTCACAGGGGTATTTTAAGTCGACAACCCACAGGGTTTCCAACCCCGATTCCGACGGTATAAGTAAGTCAAGGCTCTCTATGCCGTTGTTTTTACACCCTCATGATAGGACAAGGCTTACCGGAGACATCACAAGCGATCAGTATTTGAGAGAACGGCTCAATGAAATCGGTCTTCTCTCGGAACAACAAAAGAGTGAACAGCTCCAGAGATAAAAGAGGAAATAAAATGCCGAAGATGACCTTCATCACCCCCAAAGGCGAAAAGATTGAGGTGGATGCTCCTCTCGGTCTCTCCGTTCTCGAGATCGCCCACCAAAACAATATTGATCTGGAAGGGGCTTGTGAGGGATCTCTCGCGTGTTCGACGTGCCATGTAATCGTTGATCCGGAATGGTATGAAGCCCTACCCGAGGCCCGAGAAGAGGAAGAGGATATGCTGGATCTTGCCTTCGGTCTCACACCCACCTCTCGCCTCGGATGCCAGATCATTATCACGCCTGAACTTGACGGCCTTACGGTTACCTTGCCGGCCGCCACCCGAAACATGATGATCGATTCTTAAAAGGATTTTACTTTTGCTGCCGAAAGAGCTCTCTCATGCCGTTGAACGTCTTTTAAGCAGCAATACTCTAAAAGGTCTTAAGGCGGCCCGTCATCATGTGACGGAATCCTACCACGACCTCGACGCCTCTCGTCATTTAAGCTCAGAGACGGAACGCTTATCTTACCTTGCAACCAGAATGCCTGCCACCTATGCAGCCGCTAGAAGAGTCTTTGAAGATCTTTTACCTCACTATAAGCAAATCGCCTCTCTCCTTGATCTCGGAGCGGGGCCGGGAACGGTTTTTTGGGCCGCAAAAGATCTTTTTTCTCTCTCATCGGCAACGTTTTTTGAGCAAGACAGCGCTCTTTTAGAGCTAGGCAAAAAGCTTCTTGAAGATATTCCAGATTTGCCTCCTTTAACCACGCGGGTGAGCTCTCTTTATAGTGATCAGGACTTCCCACCTCACGATCTTGTTACTCTCAGCTACGTTTTGAATGAATTGGATGATCTTTCCCATCCTGAAATTCTTCAAAAAGCATGGGAAGCGTCAAAAGCTTTTTTTGTTTTGATCGAGCCAGGGACGCCTCGCGGGTATGATATTTTAATGGAAGCGCGGGAAACCCTCCTCGGCAAGGGGGCGAATCTCCTTTCCCCCTGCCCTCATCAACACCCTTGTCCTCTTAAAGAAGGTGACTGGTGTCATTTTTCCGTTCGGTTGGAACGGCCTAAATTCCATCGCATCATAAAAGAAGCTTTCCTTCCTTACGAAGATGAAAAATATTCTTACCTGGTCTTCTCGCGTCATGTCTTAAACTCAGGAGACTCTCGCGTGATTAAAAGACCTCTTTTGGGTTCAGGGCACGTGACTCTTGATTTATGTACAAGGGATGGTTTAGAAAGAAGAATTATTTCAAAAAGACATAAGGAAGATTACAAGAGGGCTAAAAAAATCTCTTGGGGTCAGACTTTTAATTTAAAAAATGATGAAGAATATTAAAGAGACGATCGGGCTTGAGAAGAATCCGAAGCAAACACGGGTTGTCGTTGCCATGTCGGGTGGTGTGGACAGTTCAGTTACAGCAGCTCTATTTAAAGAAGCCGGCAATGACTTCGTGGGGCTCACCATGCAGCTCTATGACCAAGGGGAAATGGTTCAAAAGAAAAAAGCTTGTTGTGCGGGGCAGGATATTTATGATGCAAAGCGCGTTGCACAGCAAATCGGGATTCCTCATTATGTTCTCGATTATGAATCCAAGTTTAAAGCCCAAGTCATGGAGGACTTTGCCAATGCGTATCTGCGAGGAGAAACTCCTATTCCTTGTGTGAGATGCAATCAAACGGTCAAATTCAAAGACATGTTTCAAATGGCAAAATCCTTGGGTGGCGAGGCTCTTGCAACCGGTCATTACGTTCGGTGGCAAAAAGGATCTGGAGGGCCCGAGCTTCACCGGGGCGTCGACCCCAACCGTGATCAGTCTTATTTCTTGTTTGCGACGACAAAAGATCAACTTGCCTTTCTGCGTTTTCCTCTCGGCGGAATGAGTAAAGGTGAAACCCGAGACCATGCCCGCAGACTCGGATTGGATACCTCTGAAAAGCCTGACAGCCAGGATATCTGTTTCGTCCCCGACGGAAATTATGTGAATATCGTCAATCGCCTGCGCCCCGGAGCTCTTGAGGCGGGAGAAATCGTCCATCTAGACGGGCGGGTCTTAGGCCGTCATGAAGGCATTATTCACTTCACCGTGGGACAAAGGAGAGGTCTCGGCTCAGCTCAAGCTCCTGTAACACCTCTTTATGTCATAAAATTAGATCCCATCTCTCATCGGGTCATTGTGGGGCCGAGAGAGGCGCTTCAATGTCGAAAAATGATCCTGAAGGACGTTAACTGGCTGGGAGATGATAAGGGTCTCGAGAAAAAAGAAATCACTCTTAAATACCGTTCTTCCCAAACCCCACTCCCCGCATCCCTGATCCGACTTGACGGCTCGTCCGCCGAAGTGAACCTTGATACTCCTGAGTATGGGGTTTCGCCGGGCCAAGCTTGTGTGTTTTATGACGGCACGCGCGTTTTAGGCGGCGGATGGATAGAAAAAGCGCCTCTCGCTCATGAGCATCATTAAATTCTTTCTCTTAACAGGCATTTTCCTGATGCGCTCCGTTCCGCTGTTCTCTCAAGAAAGGCATGAGCTCACCTTTCAAACGAAGGAAGGCCCCGTAACGCTTAACGTGGAATTAGCTCTCACTCCCGAACAACAAAGCCGTGGGCTTGCTGGACGTACCGACTTGAGGGAGCGGGAAGGGATGCTTTTTTATTTTCAAATCCCTCACATTCCCGTTTTTTGGATGAAAGATACTCAGCTTGCCTTAGACCTCCTTTTCTTGGATGAGAAGGGCTGCATCCAAGAAATTGCTCGAGGAAGCCCCTTTTCCCAAAAGCGCCTTAAAGGAAAGGAGCGCGCAAAAGCAGTCTTGGAAATAAGAGCAGATGAGACTGAAAAATATGGCCTTGGAAAAGGAATATGCGCTCATTCAGATGGAGAGCTTTTTTAATTTCTTCCGCTATAAAAATCTGTATACTGTCTTTATAAAAAACTTAAGAAAGAAAATAGGGAATGCTTAAACTTAAAAAAGTAAGTCTTTTTCTTTTAGGAATTAGTATATGCTTTCCTTCCATGGCTTCATTTCCTTTGCTCCCTCCGGCGATTAAAGAGAAACTTCCAGAGAAACGCAGGCAAGTCGTTGAAGAGCTTGAACAAAACGCCCAACCTCACATCCAAAACTATGTACAGGCCGTTCATGCGTTTCACGATTTCTATAGAGATCTGCAAGCAAGGTATAATCCGGACGTTGATTACAAAGATCTAAAACCCGAAGATGCGACCCGTTGGCGTATTTTACAAAGTGACATGAAAAAATGGTATTCCCAATTCGAACGTTATAGCGAACAAGCCTATAGATATGTTCATATAGAATAAGCTTTGATAGTTTTAATTACCTTACTTTTTTGAGGTAGTATTATAATTTTTTATTGTTTAAATAATAAGTTGAGCTCAAGGGTTTGAAGCTTGACCAACCGATTTTGATCAGGCCCGATCTTTTGCTCCGTCCATGACAAAATAATTTATTCCTCCTCCCCCATTCGCGGGTCGAGCTCCGCCATAACAGGCGTTGTAGAGGGGACAGCCAAGTACTCCGTATGTTCTTCGGGAGGCGCCTTGACGTTCGTTCGGTAGAGGAAGAAAAGACCCAACAGAGTGCTTGTAATCCCGTAATAGAGATAAAGACCTCTGGGGCCTAAGACTTCAATAAAGCCAGAGGCAAAAAGCGGGCCGATGATGGCACCGACTCCGTAGGCGAGGATCAACGCTTGGGTAGCAGAGACAATGTCGCCGGGGTCGAAAGATTCGCACGCCTGGCTGATGACGACGGGATAAATGGTGTAGGCGGCGCCCCCGAAGAAAAATAAAAAAGTCGCCATGACCTGGAGCGGCAAATGGCCAAAAATCAAGGTCGGCAAACAGACGGCTGCTCCCATCAAACTAATATACCCCAAAACGGAACGCCGATCATATCGATCCGAAAGATAGCCGACGGGGAACTGAAGCACCATACCGCCTGTAACTATGATGAACATGATCCAAGCAATATCTGAAAGGCTAAAACCGAACGCCTTTGAGGAAATCGGTACCATACTTGAAATGGATCCCAACAAAAGACCGCTTGCGATACAACCGATCACCCCGCTCGGAGAAACCCGATAGGTGTCGATCAAGTTGAGAACTCGAGGTTGATGGATCTCGGGATGGCCGATTCGAGTCAAAGAAAGAGGAATAACCGAAAGAGAGGCCAGAATCGTCACGAGCGCATAAAGCACCAAACTTTCAAACCCCGCTATTTTAAGGAAAAATTGTCCCAAACCCTGAGCTCCATAGATGGCAACCATATAAAGGGAGAGAAGCTTTCCTCTGGTCTTTGTCTCACTTGCAGAAAGCATCCAGCTTTCGATGACGAGGTAAAGAGCCGCAACCGCATACCCTGCAATAAAGCGCAAAAGGCTCCAAACATAGACGTTCAGCCAAAGCCCCTGAAGCAGGGTGACTGCTGCGATGAGAGAGGCAAAGCAAGCGTAGGTCCTGATATGCCCGACCCTTAAAATAAGGCCTGCTACCTTGAATGAACCGAGCATCATCCCAATCGCATGAACGGCTGTGACAACACCGATGACCCATTCTGTGTGTCCCATCGCTTGTAAATGAAGGGGTGTCAGCGAATACATAAGACCCACTCCCAGCATCAAAATAAAGACACTGATAAGGGGAGAAGAGACGGACGGAATCAGACGAAACATAAAAAACCTATATCCTTTTGGAGGATTCTACCGACGGTATCTTAAATTTTCTTTAAGATGTAAACACATGAAATCATAAGGGAGAATAAATAAATGAAAAAAATCATTTCTTTCTTGAATGCGACTATCGCAAAATTTTTTGCAATAGAGGCTAGCTGTTTAGTCCCAGAGTGTGATGGTGTAAAGTACGAAAACTTACCATCAAAGGATG
>CAYUCY010000038.1:13256-14548 GCA_964443525.1 uncultured Thiotrichales bacterium | reverse complement strand
TTCCGATACCGTCCGAGGGATTCTTGACGGACACATTGTTCTTGAGAGAAAAATCGCGGAAAGGGGCCGCTACCCCGCCATTAATATTCTCAGATCTCTCTCCAGAATGATGCCCCAATGTAATTCAGAAGAAGAGGGGAGGTTGATTACTCAAGCCAGACGATACCTTGCAACCTATGATGATATGGCCGAGATGATCCGGCTGGGGGCTTATCGAAAAGGGACAAACAGAGAAGTCGACGAAGCCGTTCTTTATAATGAGAAGTTAGAAGCCTTTCTTGCCCAAGGTTTGAACGAGCATAGCACTTTCCAAGATTGCTTTTCAGCGCTAGAATCCATTCTTCAGGAGAAAGAAAAAGCGGCTTAGCCTTCATGTGCGCGATTCTCTAATTCTCTGGTGGTAAATGGAAGGCAATTTACCCTTTCTTTAACAACATTCTCTATGCTTTTCTAAGATAAAATGCTTATTTTCAGCTTCGTCTTACGCTCTCCCATTTTTTTCACTTAAAGATTTATGCTAGTTTGACTTAATGTTTCGAGAAAAGAGAGTAAAAAATAAAATTCAAATAAAGAAAAAGTCATGTTACCAAAACGTTACCAAGTTGTAGAAGTCAACGCTAAAATTTTATGACGCTTCTTCCTCTGATAAATGCCTCAACTCCGATTCCCCAACATGCTCTAGCCGCTTTTATCGCCGTTATTCTCGGGGCCTTTCGGATAACTCTTAAGAAAGGTACAAAACTTCATAGAGTTATGGGGTATATTTGGGTCTCACTGATGGTTTTTATAGCTTTTAGCAGTTTTTTTATTCATGAAATTAGAACTTTTGGGTCATTCAGTCTTATTCACATCTTATCAATATATACTCTCTTTTCGGTTATACGTGTCGTAAGATTTGCACGCAAAGGAGAAGTCAAGCGCCATAGACGGGAAACAATCTTTCTTTACATACTGGGTTTGATTCTTCCCGGGATTTTTACATTTTTACCGGGAAGGATTATGTTTAAAGTGATAAGCGGCTCTTAAAAAGCGCAGCTTACAAAAAACAAAATCTGATATGTAGGAGACTTTCAACCCTACGGGAAAAAGAACTAATTTCAAGAGAAGCTCTCTTGGGATAAGGGCTTAATAAAAGGAAGCCTTACCATACCCCTTTCCTGGTACTTCACTAAAGAGCTTAGAAAGAGAGATAGTTTCCCTACGTATTGAGGTGTACTTTCAGAATTTAAGAAGCTTCTCCTTAAAAAGGGTCTTTCTTAAGATATTCTTATATTCCTAAATCATTGGAGAAT
>CAYUCY010000038.1:6311-13246 GCA_964443525.1 uncultured Thiotrichales bacterium | reverse complement strand
ATTCTATAATGTCAAATTTAGTCAATATTAAATATTGACTAAATATCATAGATATGTTATTGAACTGATTCTCAGAATGCATAAGGAGTTCGAAAGGTGAAAAATATTTCAAAAATTAAAGCAATTTTACTGTCGTGCGCGTCCCTTATATCTCTCAATCTACAGGCGAGTGTTAAAGAAACTGAGAGAGAAGTAGACTTAGAGCATCCCTATGGTTTAGTGAACCATTACCATGAATCAGACTCTCTCTCGAGAAGAGTGAATTGTCGGGTTCCTATCGAAGAGATAATTGGAGCTTGCTCTCATCGTTACAAGGCCACTTTTAAAAATTTTGATCAGTTTAACAGGAATCTTGTTCGTTCATTTACCAATGAATATTTTTCTTTTTTAGATAAATCAGATACAAATATACAAACGACACATTTCGATAGTTTAGTCCCTCTTATTAAGAAATTTAAATCTTATGTTGAATTACTTCCAAATCTGTCTTCTGCTTTTTCAGATGCAAGAGAAGATATCCTAGGAGATATTGAATTTACCCTGCGCACACGGAGGCTTACGGGCAAGCCTCTTGTCACCATTCCCTTTTATTTAGATGCTCATGCACGGCTTATAGCTTCTCTTTCAACACCGGGCGAAGGTGAAAAATCAATTTTTTGGCATGCTGTAAATCCTGAGTATCTTTTAGGTCTTTATAAAAATGAAGCTTGGAGAACTCTTCTGAAGCCGTTCTTTGAAATTCGTGATTTTGATAACAAGGGTCAGGAAGTAGAGGTCCGAATTCAATCTCGGCATATTTCTCGACAAGTTATTGACTACATTGATGAGGTTATGAAAGATCAGATATATCCGAATATTCATTACCCCATGTACGGGGAAGAAAAGCTAGGGATTCCTTTTTTAACATATTTAGCTCTAAAGAGGATTTATCCTTTTGCTTATTCACATTCTCCGAAAGGAGGTGCTCATGGGCTTAAAAAAATATCTCCTGCCGGTATGTCAGCTCATGATTTTGTTCATTCTGAATTAGATGCCCGTACATCCTACTTGAAAAAGAACATTGTGGAATTTGTAGACAGGATTTATATAGACTCGCTTGTCTCCGGATCACCTGTCAGTGCTCAAGAGCTGGCTTCTTTGTATGCGCCCATGGCTATCCAACGGCTTCTTAGAATCGAAGGAACCTTAGAATGGTTCTTTGAAAAATTAATGTCGGAAGTTCTTCCACAAAGAGGTCTCTCTGAATTCAAGAGAATTATGGGCGGATTTTTCTGGGTTATGAGAGAGTCTATCGGGTTTAACAGCGAGCTCTATCAGAAGCACGGGTTAACCGATGTTCTAGATAGTTTTATTGAAACGGCTCTTGCTAAATTGAATGATCCCGAGCATTCTTGGGAAATTTCTTCAAACCCTCTGAATACAAACCCCTTTGATGGAACAAGCGCCTATTCGGATATGGAAATCATTGAAGGAATTAAAAAAGAGCATCACCTAGATAAAAGATATGGAGAAATTAAAAGTGCAAAAGTCTCATATTCCCCATCAGTAGAGTTTGCGCCTTTAGCTCCTCAATATCGCTTCGTCGATGTTGTTTTTGAATTTATGAATGGGCATGAGATGACGTTCTCCTTCCCAACAATGTATCATCGCTTGACAAACATTGAAGATGCAAGAAATCTGCTCTTATGGGCCGGAACATCAATCCCTAAAATTAAGGGAATAGAGGGCCTTTCCAACGAAGAAGCTAACTTAAGAGTAGCTGAGTATGTAGATCGCATACGTCACAGCCTTGTGGATCATATCAAATATTTTAAGTCTGTTTTCGATTTCTTCCTTCTTGAAGAAAGAGGCGGGTCCCCTTCGCTAGATCAAGAATACGTCCGCTGGACATTAAATCAAGAAAAGAAGCTTAGAAAGAGTCTAAAAGAGAAATCTAAGGAAGAAAACTCTCAAGTCTTTCAAGAAAAACAAGAAATAGAGAAAATTTCTAAAGAGAAAAACGCGCTGATCACCTACTTTCAATAGATTGCTGAAGTAAAAGAAAAAATAAGTAAAGAGCTTGAAGAGAAATTTGAAAAAGAAGAAACTTTATTGAAGGAAGAGCATTTAAAAGCCAAAAAAATGTTAGAAGAGGAATATAAAAAATCAGAAGAAATTGAAGGGTGGAACTCTGAAAGATTCCAGGCACATAGTGACCACCTACGAAGCATGGAAAGAGATTTTTGGGAAAATTCCTTCAAAAGAAGAGATGCGTTTGAAGAAAGATTGAATAAGACACTTTCTGAAGAGGAAGAGCTTCTTAGAAAAATTCATTTAGAAGAAAAGAAGAGATTGGATGACGCTTGGGAGGAAGAAAATTCTAAAATAACCAATAAGATCAGAGAGATCGATGAATCAATAGAACGTCTTAACTCCAATCTTTTAAAAAAATTAAGAACATATTAACAACTATATATGCCACGATTTAATATATTAATATCCCCTGCATCTATGTGATCAGGGGATTATTTCTTTTAATTTGATTTGTATTTAATGAGCACACTTCAGCTTAAATTCTGAGAGTGTTTTCCTCTCTACACCCAGAGATCTCGGTTCCATAGGTTTCAAAGTTTTCCTGTCGTTCATATTGAGAAGAAACGTAGCAAAATATGCTTCCCCGGAAAACCTCGACCGAGATTGTCTTCAACAAAAAGTTCAAAGGAGTATTTTTCATCGGCTATTTCTCTTTTAAAAGAAGAGAGTGATTTTAGGAAGATAATATAACGTTAACACGCTCTTAAGTCCACTCTTGATGGAATTTAATGAAAGCCTTCACTTTTCAAGAATATTTTTTAGCGCTAGAATCCATTCTTCAGGAGAAAGAAAAAGCGGCGTAGTCTTCATGAGTCTAGAAAAACCTTTGTTGCTAGAAATTCCGGAAACCCTTCAAACGGAACAGCTCCTGTTAAGAATGCCGAGAGCAGGGGATGGGAAGGATATTTTTGAAGGAATTAATGAGACGCGAGCCTTGTTGCGAGAGTGGTTTTCGTGGTGCGACGAAACAAAGGCGCAGGAAGATGCCGAAACAACGGCACGTAAATTTCAGGCGAAATTTATTTTAAGGCAGGGATTTCCTTACCTGATTTATTCTCAAGATCGGTTTATTGGGTGCGTCAGCCTCAACAATCCCTATTGGCAAGTGCCGTCGGCCTCTATCGGTTATTGGTGTCGTCTGAGTGAGCAAGGCAAGGGCTATATGAGGGAGGCAACAGCTGCCCTCACCCTCACCGCTTTTCAAAAGATCGACTTTAAAAGAGTGACGGTGCTAGTGGATGATGAAAACACGAAAAGTTGGAGCATTCCCGAATCTCTAGGATTTACGCTGGAGCGCCGTGCCTTAGGGCTTCATCATAAGCCGGGATGCGAAGACTTGAGAAGGGGGCGGACGTATGTTCGCTTTGATACTAAAGGACTCGAAAGGTGGAAAGTGAGTTGGTAAATGAGATTTGGTTTCAGAATCGCTTTTTTATGTGTGGTTCTCTTGGGGCAGGGATGTGCGCCTCAAATGCCTAAATTAATTAATAATAATTCCGTTCATCCTGCACTCTTGAAAGCCTTTCAGATTGCGGGGTATCGAGGTGAGTCGACACCGGAAGCTCTCAATGTTTATGCGCAAACTCATTTTTTGCGAAAAGCGGGAGCGGAGCGTTGGGAAATGAAATCGATCCATGAGGATAAAAGAGAGCATCTTTTGCCTTATTTGGAGGAACTCAAAGTCCTTCAAGACATTTGTCCTTCAAGTTCCTTTTATGATCATGTCTTGATTTTAGGGGCAACCGTGTCCTCAATGCGTAAGCGCGTCGCAACCCTTGAAGATCTTTGGAGAAGCGGGGTTCGATTTAAAAATATCTATTTTTTGGTTGGCACACGACCCCTTGATCCTAAAGTTGAAGGAGAGGAGGTACTCTATGATCCTCGGAAATCCGAAATTCCTTTTAGAGCAGGGTGGAGGCCTTCTCCTCAAAGACCTCAGACGGAGGATGGCGCTGCAAAGCTTGTGTGGGATCAAGTGATCTCTGATAAAGAGTTAAGGGAGAAAACCATTCAATATATTAGTGCTTCAGAAGTCAAGGATATAAAGTCAGGTAAGATGAGGCGGGCAAATACGGCAGATACAATTAGGGCTTGGATTTCCCTGAATCCAGAGCCGGGGAGTGTCTTGATCATCTCAAATAATCCGTATATCCCTTATCAATATGCAACTGTTTCCGGTATTTTACGACACCATGGTTTTGTTGGGGAGCAGATTGATGCTGCCGGGCAAGGAGATCGAAACACACCTGTTGCCGTCCATCTTGATAACCTGGCCCGTTGGCTTTACACCGAGCTCCACAACCAGTGATCGCATTCACTCCTCATCCAGTCCGAGGAACTTGATGCCAAGAGAAAGAAGAAGAATCGAAATCGGGAGCACCAGTAGATTCCAGGAAAAATTCATTCTGCTGTCTAGCACGGTGTGAGCAAAGATAACAAAAAGGCTGACGACCACAACTTGAGCGAGCGTCTTTTTTAATTTTCCGATCCCTCCTATCTTCATCCATGTAGGTAGATGGGCTCGATCATAATGATTTTCTTTCAAGACGAAGACGATCAGGACTCCGTAAGCGAAAATCAGAAGAACAATCGCAAACAAGAATGCATCTACAGATTCCAGGATTTGGATGATGGCTTCTTGTACGAGCCTTTCGCGAACAATCTCTTTTCCTGTATACAAGGCATTGGATATAGCGAGGGAAAGATCATGAATCCCTAAATATAGAAGAACGAGACCCCCGATAAAAGAACCAAAGACGGGAAGTAGAATAATAATTCTTAGACGGATAAAAAAGTGAACAAGAGTTTTAATGATTTGGTCCATGAAATATCCTTATTGTTGTTTAATCATACGTAGGAGGACGTTATCTTTGCGGATAAAGTGATGATAAAGGGCCGCCGCTACGTGCCCTGCAAAAGAGAAATAGAGGGCGATTGAAATCCAATAGTGGGCTTCATGCCCGAAATCACCCAAAGGTGATTTCTCAGCTAGGGGTGGAATCATAAAAAGTCCGTAAAAGCTGATCGGGTGACCGCCGAAGGAAGACATCACAAAACCGGTAATAGGCATCAGAAATATGATGCTGTAAAGAAACTTCGTATTGTAATCGGCCCCTTTTCGTATCCACTCAGGTAGATCCTTCGGCAGGTCAGGGACCGGATTTCGTGCCCGCCACCACAACCTGAAACCGGCGAGGATGAAAATCAAAAGACCTGTTGCTTTATGCAGACCGTAGAGTTGCCATTTGGTGTCCCCGGGAGGCATCTCAGTCATGTTAAGAGCCACGGCAACCATAATGATCATCATGAGGGCCATAATCCAGTGAAAGAGCCTGGAGACAAGACCATATGAAATTTTAGTATTTTCCAGCATATTTTCTCCCTGTTTATGCCTTTTTTTAAAATTTTAGCATTTCAAGAGAAAAAGGGAAGAAGAAATCCTAAGCGCGGCAAATGCTAAGAAACTCTTCCGCTTTCAAAGAAGCGCCCCCGACGAGAAGGCCGTTTACATCCGAAAGCGCAAGGATTTCCGCGGCATTATTTGCCTTCACAGACCCACCGTAAAGAAGGCGACACTGAGTAGCTTCTGACGAGATAGATCTTAGAAAAGAACGTATAAAGGCGTGGACTTCTTGTATTTCTGACAAGCTCGGTACTTTTCCCGTGCCGATGGCCCAAACAGGCTCATAGGCAATGACTAGACTCTCAAAAGTTTTTTGAAGAGGTAAAGAGCCTTCAAGCTGCTGTTTGATAACGTCAAGGGTTTTTCCGGCCTCTCGCTCTTCAAAGGATTCACCGACGCAGACGATGGGTATCATATCGTGTGCTTGAACGCGATTGGCTTTAGCTTTTACAAGAGCGTCCGTTTCATGATGATCGCCCCGTCTTTCCGAATGTCCGACGATAACGAAACTGCACCCAAGTTCTTTAAGCATTTGTGCGCTAACATCGCCTGTATGAGCTCCGTTCTCAGAAGGCGAGCAGTCCTGAGCACCCAATAAAAAAGAGGCACTCATGAACCGTCCCTGAACAAGACTCAGGTAGGCAAAGGGCGGACAAATGCAGACGGTTACAGAAAGGTCGGAAGATCGGTCTGCAAGGGAAACCGTTAAATCCCGAGCCTCAAGAGGGCTCATGTTCATCTTCCAGTTGGCAACGATCAAAGAGGTCATCAAGCTATTATCTGATAGAGTTTTTTATTTTTTCTACTCTACCGACAAACAAATAGCAACCCCGCTCCTATTGAGAAATGGGATATAGATAAACGTCAAAGGTCGGCAAGGGATTAATCTTTACCGGTATCTCATCGTCATCTTCAGTGTCACTTCCCCGATCTGTCTCCAAATGTAACTCATAAGCGAAAGTGGCTTTATAATAGGAGAGGGTGTCCGATATCCCGAAGGGCTCCAGCCTTTGAAGGTAAATATGATCAAAGTTGGAGTTGGACTTTAAAAGATCCAAAGTTTTCAATGGATGAGAGATTCTATAAGTTCCTTTCAAAAAATGAAGTTGAAATACCGAGGGTTCCGGAGTGTCATCGATGGTCAAAAGAACCAATTTTTCAGCCTCCCTTAAAACACTTTCTTTTAATGCTAATGAGAAGGGAATTTCTTTATCCGAGGTGAGGTTTTTTCCTGTAAAATTAAGTTTTATAACTGTTCCCCTGTGAAGTGGTTTTTGTTCCTTGTATTCACAGAAATTATTTAAAAAAATATGATCAAGAGATGGTAAATCCTTTGATGAAATCCCAGCCAATGAGGCAATAAGATAAGGGGTTGGTCGAAGAGCCGATGTTCCTTTTAAATAGGTGACGGACGTCAAACAATCAGGAGTTTCCGAAAGGGAATTGAGGAGGTCCGTCA
>CAYUCY010000038.1:0-6301 GCA_964443525.1 uncultured Thiotrichales bacterium | reverse complement strand
GTGATCAAAAATCTCCGTATTCGTTATTTCTTTAGAACTTGATAGGGTCCTTACATGAATCGGCTCTTGATCAACGATGACAAGTTCTCGTAGCTGATATCCTGAGTCACGAATTGGCTCCACCGTCTGCAGACTCGCTTTGCACTGCGGGACGGTAGACATGAACAAGAATATGAAAAGAGTGAGGTATCTGTACATCTATTTCTCCGTGCTTAGTTGTCTTTTGAGTGATAGGGATCGAAAAGTTAAAAAAGGATTAAAAAAATGCCATTAAGGATCGCTCTATTGAGAGATCCTTGGAAAAAGGCCGAAAGGTTGGGGAAGCGGCATTTCCAAGGGTAATTTTTTCTCTGAAAGAGCTGAAATCTCTCGATCTTCCTGCGGGATTGAAAGTTGATCAAGAAGATTACTGCAGGAAATCGGCATAAAAGGGCTGGTCAGAATGCCGATATGCCTTAAAACTTCCACCAGCACGTAGAGGACCGTCTTCATCCTGGCTGTGTCAGATTTCTTTAAGGCCCAAGGTTGCTCAGCATCTATATATCGATTGGCTTCCGAGATCAAAGCCCAAATCGCCTCCAACATTTTGTGGAGTGATTGCTTTTCTGCCAGGGTTCTGAGCATCGGAATGAGCTCTGTTGCTTGCTTTAAAATCTTTTCATCCTGGTCGGTGAAAGGGCCCGGAGTCGGTACTTTTGCTTCCGCATTTTTTTGAATGAAGGAAAGAACCCGTTGAGAAAGGTTTCCGAAGTCGTTGGCTAAATCCGAGTTAATCCTTTGGATGAGAGCGGCTCGTGAAAAATCCCCGTCTTGTCCGAAAGGGACTTCTCTGAGAAGGAAGTAGCGCACCTGATCGATTCCGAATTCTTCAACGAGGGCTTTCGGGTCGATCGTATTCCCCAAGGACTTTGAAATTTTCTGCCCTTCATTGGTCCACCAGCCGTGCGCGAAGAGGCGTTCGGGACAAGGGAGCCCTGCGGCCATTAAGAAAGCAGGCCAGTAGATCGCATGAAATCGGATAATGTCTTTTCCGATCAGATGAACAACATGGGGCCAGAACTTTGTATAGTTTTGAGATGAGAGATCTGGATAACCTAAGGCTGATATATAATTCGTAAGCGCATCCATCCAGACGTACATAACATGGTCCTCGTCACCTGGGACCGGGATACCCCATTTAAAGGTAGACCTTGAAATCGAAAGGTCATGGAGACCTCCTTCTACAAACCGAACGACTTCATTCCGACGGGTTTCAGGACCGATGAATTCGGGATTGTCTTTATAGAAAGTGAGGAGAGGCTCTTGAAACGCAGAGAGTTTAAAGAAATAACTCGACTCCTCGACCCATTCGACATCGGCGCCCGTGGGGGCCTTGCCATTGACTAGCTCTGCTTCTGCATAAAAGGCCTCATCTCGAACGGAATACCACCCTGCATAAGATCCTTTATAGATGAATCCGTTTTCATCGATGGCCTGCCAAAGGGCTTGAGCTGCTTTCTTGTGACGATCTTCCGTCGTGCGGATAAACTGATCTTCACTTAAATTTAGAAAGCAGCTCATTTCCCGAAAGTGCTCCGAGACCTCATCCGTAAATGTTTGCGGATTTTTTCCCGCGGCAAGAGCTGCTTTTTCAATTTTTTGTCCGTGCTCATCCGTTCCCGTCAGAAAGAGAACTTCTCTTCCGTCAAGCCTCATGAAACGAGCGAGAACATCGGCCGCAATGCTTGTATATGCATGGCCGATATGGGGGATGCCATTGACATAGTAAATAGGCGTTGTGATGCAGCTCGGGGTTTTTGTCATGCAGATTCTCTAAATTTAGTAAGGGGCACGTGGCCACTGATCCATCCGAAGACTGTAAGGAAAGCCGATTTTCGGTTAAGATGCAAGACCTCAGTCTCGTGCCAGAGAGAATTGATGGAGGACCAGATGTCAAGCCAAGTCGCGAGAGGATGTTTTGAGAAGAGACCTTTCATAATTTTTTCTTCATCTGAAAGGAGAATATTTGCTTTTCCTTGAATCATGCGATGAATCCACGAGGAGAGAAGCTCTATGAAAATTCTTTGTGCTTGGGAAGAGGTGAGAAATTCGGAGGTTTCATTTAGAGTTTCAAGAAATGGAAATGCCTTCATAAGTCGGCCCTGAGATAAGTCTTCCAGAAGTTCTAAAAACTTTAGGTAAAAGGAGCGACCCCCGAGCCAGAAAAGACTTTGGGATCTCCCCGGGCAGCCTTCAGAGAAATTGCGGTAAAAAGTAAAGTCCTCCTCGCTAAGGCTCGGAAGAAGGTGCTGCAGGACCTTATCAGAGTGTTCTTCTTCAAGAGGATGAAAAGAAATGCGCTGGCACCGGGAACGAATGGTCGGCAAGAGTCCACCTGAAAAATGGGAGATCAAAACCATGACCGTTCGGGGTGGTGGTTCCTCTAACGCTTTCAAAAGAGCATTCATGGCTTTCCGATTGAGGTCATCGATGGCGTCGATGAGGACGACACGCCACCCCCCTTCTTGCGGGGATAAATGAATAAATCGGCTGACCTGGCGGACTTCGTCAATAGTAATTTCGCTCTTTTCATCCTCCCGATGAGGAGAATTCTCCCCGAGGAGCAAAAAGTCAGGATGTCTCATTTGGCTGATGACGGGGAAGATCGGATCCGTCTCGGGCACTGGGAAGGAAGTTCTCTTGGTGCTTAGGAGATAACGGGCGAGATGATAGGCGAGCGTTGCTTTGCCGATCCCTTTCGGACCTTGAAAAAGCAGGCCGTGAGGAAGGGTATTTTTTTCAATCTGAGCCACCAGATGCGCTATCACCTTTGTGTGACTGTGAAGGTAGGGGATTTGATGGCTTTTCATCTCTTTGCTCCTCTAGAAAAACCGATCTTTGAGGATATCAACGACCCTTTGGCCAACAACTTCCTTGGGATTTTCCGCATTGATAACTTCAAATCGCCGTGGGGCCTTTCGGGCAATCTCCAAAAATCCTTGTCTCAAGCGTTGGTGAAAGGCAATTTCCTTATCTTCAAAGCGCGTCTCTCCGTCATTTCTGCCGCGAGCACGAGAGAGTCCCGCCTCAGGGGATAAGTCAAAAAGAAAAGTAAGATTCGGTTCAAAGTCCCCGGCAATCTCTCGATAGATCGTCTCTAGGAAGGAGAGGGAAACCCCGCCTCCATATCCTTGATAGGCAACCGATGAATCATAAAAACGGTCGGAGATGACCCATGTGCCGTCGTCCAGAGCGGGTTTTAGCAGTGTCTCAATATGATTCCGACGGGCAGCACTGAAGAGCAGATATTCGGTCAGAGCATCCCACTGCCCGGGCTTGCCTTGCACAAGAAGGGGACGAATAAGTTCGGCTCCTGGGCTTCCACCCGGTTCTCGTGTGAGTATCACGTCAATTCCTTGGGAAGTCAGGAAGCTCTTGATGGTTTGGGCATGGGTCGATTTCCCGGCTCCTTCACCCCCCTCGAGCGTGATGAAATACCCGCGACTCATTCTTTATTATGTCCATAAAAGAGATAATGAAGCGCTGCACCGATGCGAGAGAAGAATCCCGCCTTTCCAACGTCCTTTCCGGCCAGAAGCTTAATTTCCCTTTCCGGGTTAGAAGGAGAGGAAATAAAGATCGATCCTATCTCTTGACCTGCTTTTAAGGGAGCTGCGATCGGGCTTTTATAGGCAATCTGCATCTTTACATCCCGCATTTCATGTCGGGGAAGAGTTAGGCTACAGTCTTCCGAGGCAATCAGATTCACTTTCGGGGCATCTCCCAACCAAACGTCGGCAGCTTCGACTTCCTTTCCTTTTTTGAAGACGACGGGACTTGTGTAGTAACTAAAGCCCCACTGCATCAATGCTAAAGCATCTTGCGCTCGTTGCTTGCTTGTCTTGGCGCCGTTGATGACCATGACCAAGCGACGCCCCTTATCCTGAACGGCTGAAGCTATAAGTCCGAAGCCGCCTGCGTCCGTATGACCGGTTTTCATGCCGTCGCATCCGGCCATCACGCCGAGCAAAGGATTTCTGTTTTGTTGGGTAATATTGTTATAGGAGAACTCGGTTTCTGCATACATAGAGTAATATTCCGGGAAACACTCGATGGTTTTACGAGCGATAAGAGCGAGATCCCGAACCGTGGTGAGATGTCCTTCATCGGGCCAGCCCGTTGCATTAATAAAGCGTGTATTTTGACATCCGAGCTCGGCAGCGACGCGTGTCATATTTCCCGCAAAAGCTTCTTCGGATCCGGCCATCCCCTCCGCCAGGCAGATGCTGGCATCGTTTCCGGATTGAACAATAATGCCACGAAGCAAATCTCCCGCCGTCACTTGCGTGTTGACATCAATAAACATGCGGGAGCCGCCTTTTTTCCAGGCTTTTTGAGAGACCGTGAATAGCTGATCCAATTTAAGGCGACCCTCTTTCAGCGCTTCAAAAGCAAGGTAAGCCGTCATGATTTTACTCATGGAAGAGGGCGCTACCTGTTGGTCAGCATTCTTCTCGTAAAGAACCTTACCTGTTGTAAGGTCAATCAGAATCGCATGGGTCGAATCAAGTCTCGGGCCATTGGTAGGCGTGTGATTGTGGATGACTTCTGTCTGGGTTTCTTCGTGGGGTTTGACTTTTTTCTTAGGTTTTGAGGAGGCCTCGAGGGGGATGGCTACAAGAAATAAAGATAAAATACTTAAGAGACGACGAGAGCCCGACATAGAAATCCTCTTCAAGAATGCGTTTATTACAGTACAACCAAGCGGGCACGTTTGTGACCGCTTTCGACCATTTGTTGTAACAAATAATGAGCTGCCTGGCTACTCTCGAATGGCCCTACAAGGACCCTGAAGAGTCGTTGATTGCTAAAGTGGACCGTCTCGATTTTGATCGGCCGCTTGTGGTTGCTTGAAAGCTTTTGCTTCGCTCCGTGCGCATTCGGGTAGTGTGTGAAAAGACCGGCTTCAATAAAAACGGGCTTTGAAGGTGCAGATATTTTTTGAGACACTTGCTGCAAAAGAGGGTCGACCACCGCTTCTTGAACAATGTTTTCGACAAGCGCATTCAAATTTTGCCTGTGCTTTTGGTTGGGCTGAGGCGAGTTCTTACCCGAATTTGCAGCAAGTAAAAGAGGTTTATCCTCTCGCGAAGGTTGTTTTTTCCGGAGACTTTGCTTCTTTCGAGTTTTTGTATTTTGAGCCAGGAGAATTTTAGCATCTTCTTGAAAAACATTGGTTTCTTGAGAGACATTTGCGGCAAGGAGCGTGGGTCTGCTGGGGCTATAATTCTCAGCCAGGATCAATGTATCTTCTAAAACTGTTTCAACTTGAACTTTTGCCGTTCCTTTTTGATAAAAACCTAAAAGCTGAGCAACTTTTCGAGAGACATCGATGATACGTCCTTCTACAAAAGGACCACGGTCATTGACTTTCACCTTAATGCTACGATTGTTTTCAAGGTTTGTGATGCGCACGACGCAAGGAAGAGGAAGTGTTTTATGGGCGGCCGATATTTCATTCATGTCAAAACGTTCGCCCGTCGAGGTCGGGCGCCCATGAAAAACATCCGTGCCGCCGTAATAAGAAGCGATTCCGATTTGGTTTAACTCATAAGTTTTTTGGGGTGTGTAAAGAACGCCGTTAATTTCGTAAGGCTTGTTATATCCCCGATTTGCATGTTTCGAATGGATGCTCGTCCGGCTCGTAGAGTGTGATTCGAATGAGTGTTCATACCGACTAGCGCATCCGGCAAGAATGGCGGAAGCTAAGGCAATAAAAACGATCCTAAGCTGATTTTGCATGTTGCTGAGTAATTTCCTAAATTCAAGCCTATTGTTCATCATATAATCAAATTTATCTAAAATGAAGATTAAAAATGTATAAATATAAAAGAAAGTATATTTTTATTTCAGGAGGAAGGAACTCTCCGCCTCTCATGAAATTCACAACATTCTTAACGTCTTATTTACAAATATCATGTAGAATAAAAATGAAATAAAGGAGTGTAATGATGAAAAATATTTATTGGTTTTCAATAATTTTAGCGGCTTTTTTTATTCCTATTTTTCATGTGCAAGGGATAGCTTCTTTTAAGGAGCATGAACAGGAAATCATAAATGCCTATAAGGCTTTACCAAAAGATCGACAGGAGTCGGAGTTTGAGAAAGCAAAAGTGCGAGAGATGTGTCTTCAAGGATATCCTTTAAACACAGGCCTCGACCCGACAACGCGGGTTTATAATAGGTCTCAACTCAAAATCTGCCTTGCTGTGATCGGAGAAAAACCCCCGAATCCTTTCCTAGGAATGAGGAGTGTTTTTAC
>CAYUCY010000037.1:0-14963 GCA_964443525.1 uncultured Thiotrichales bacterium | reverse complement strand
AAAAAGCGGCCAGAAGAGGCGATTCCCCCTCCTGAATCCGACGTGACACATTCTCAAGAACAACGATCGCATCATCAACGACCATCCCAATGACAAGAACGAGAGCCAAAAGAGTAATCAAATTAATAGAGAGCCCCAAAGAATAAAGGAGCGTAAAAGTCCCAATAATCGAAATCGGGATCGTCACGGCAGGAATAGCCATGGCGCGTACATCCCTTAAGAAGAAGAAAATAACCACGACGACCAGGATCATAGCGATGATAAGAGTGTTGTAAACTTCTTTGATTGCACTTTTGATAAAGACGGACGTATCATAGGTTTCGAGTATCTTCATCCCTTCGGGCAAGGAAGCGTTTAAACGTTTAGCCTCAATCTTGGCTGCGTCGGCAACTTCCACCGTATTTGCTTTAGATTGTTTAATGATACCGATCCCAATCATCGGGATTTGATTGCCTCTGAAAAAAATACGGTCTTCCACTGCTTCCTTCTTCACCTCAGCAACATCCCCGAGCCGAACCAGATAGCCGCCCTCTCCGCGCCTGAGGACAAGCTTCCTGAAGTCTTCTTCCGTTTGAAAGGATCTGTGAATCCTAGCTGAAAAACTCATTTTTTCTGATTCGATACTTCCCGCAGGCAATTCGATGTTTTGTCGTTCAAGCGCATTTTCAACATCTTCAACGGTTAAACGCCGGGCCGCCAGCTTATTGCGATCAAGCCAGACGCGCATCGAATACTCAAGCCCACCTCCGATACGAACCCGGGCAACTCCGGGCAGAATGGAAAAGCGATCTTCAAGATAGCGCCTCGCATAGTCAGTCAACTCAAGTGAATCCATCCGATCACTGGTCAGGGTGAGCCACAAAATCACGTCGTCACTGGAGTCCACCTTTTGAATTTCAGGAGGATCCGCTTCGACAGGCAAATCTCTCAACACGGTTGAAACACGATCTCGGACGTCATTGATGGCCGCATCAAGCTCTCGACTGAGAACAAATTCAATTGTAATACGAGAGCGACCATCTTCGCTGTTGGATGAAATGGATTTGATGCCTTCGATCCCCGATACCCGATCCTCAATGACCTGGGTAATCCGTGTCTCGACGACGGCAGCCGATGCTCCCCGATAGTTGGTTTCAATCGTCACGACAGGGGGATCGATATCAGGATACTCTCTTAAGGGAAGTCGAAAAAAAGAAACGATTCCAAAGAGGACGATCAGAACGGATAAGACAGAGGCAAAAACGGGGCGCTTAACGGAAAGGTCCGAAAGAATCATCTCAAATGCCCTCGCATCCTAGAGATGCAGGTGCTTCACGTAATGGAACAACGGAAGGACTTACTTGAACTTCCTGCCTTTCTTCAGGGTTCAGGTTTCCTCTCGCAACAATTTTCTGACCCACTGAAAGACCTTGACGGATTTCGACGAAGCCACCTTTTCGAAGCCCAGGAATGACCTTAACTCTTTTTGCAAAAGTCTTTCCTTCTTCTTCCAAAATAAAAATGAAATGATCCTGACCTGTTTGAAGAATGGCCTCTTCAGGAACGATAATTCCTTGGTATTGACGTGCAGCAAGCCTCGCTTTCATAAAAAGTCCGGGTTTCAGGAATCCTTCCTCATTATCGAGAAGAGCTCTGATCGAAACCGTTCTAGTGACCGGATCTACGGAGGGATTCACGGCACGAATGATTCCCTTAAAAATTTTATCCGGATAAGCTTCAATGGTGGCAAAAACGGGAAGACCTACTTTTAAGGCCTTCAAAAAAAGAGAAGGCACTTCAAAATCAAGTTTCATTTTTGATACATCATAAAGGGTTGTGATTTTATCACCCGGTTTTACCAATGTACCGGGACTAACCCCTCTAAACCCCGTCACACCTGAGAAAGGTGCTGTGATGACCCGATCTTTAATTTTTGTCTTTACCACCTGAATATTACCTTCAAGCTCTTTTAAGGAAGCTTTTCTGGATTCCAGGGTTGCCTCAGGTAAGGCCCTCCGCTTGGTCAGATCTTTAGCTCTTTCATAAGAGGGTTCCTTTTCTAAGAGAAGAGCTTCGAGAGCTTTGAGTTCTGCCCCCTCTTCTTCTTTGTCCAGATAAATCAGTGGATCACCTTGTTTAACTTTTTGCCCGTCCTCAAAAAAGATTGCTGTGACTTTCTCCGTCACATTAGCTGTGATGTCGACAGCCTCATTGGCTTGCGTCGTCCCAAGGCCTTCGATCTCTTCACATAAATGTGCTTCCTGAACGATAGCCTCGTTGATTTTTGGGAGAGGCTTTTCTTGAGCTTGCTCAGAGCTTTTCGCATTTCCCCAAAAACCAAAAAGAAGAAGAAGAATAACTCTGGAATTCATAGCCCTGTTTCTCATTGTATTTTTATTTTAAGGATATCTTGAAATACAGAGAAAGGTAAGATCCAAAATCAATCCTCTTCAAACTTCGCCATTTCGATCAAAAGAAGCTGAGCGTCTTCACCTCTCGAAAAAACGAGGACACCGGGCTCATCAAGACCGAGGCCATCCCCCGCTACGAATCGAGTGTCATTGATATCCAGGCTTCCTGAAAAAACATGAACCCAAACGGCCCGCTGATTTTTAATCGAAAAATCGATTTTTTTGGCATTCTTGTTTAGCTTGAGATAGTAGAAACGGGCATCCTGATGAATCGTGACGGAGTCATCTTCACCCTTGGAAGAAGCAAGGAGGATAAACTTATTCGGTCGACGCCTCTCCAGATAAGAGCGTTGTTCATAACTGGGGACAAGATCCGTTTCACAAGGAGTGATCCAAATCTGGAGCAAATGACACGCTTCTTCTTGAGAGGCATTAAATTCGCTGTGTTGAATCCCCGTACCGGCCGTCATCCGCTGAATCTCTCCTGGGCGGATAATCGACCCGTTTCCGAGGCTGTCCTTGTGTTGAAGAGCCCCTTCAATTATAAAAGTAACAATTTCCATATTATCATGAAAATGAGTTTCAAAGCCCTTTCCGGGGAAGATAACATCCTCATTCAACACCCTCAAAACACCGAAATTATGAAAACGAGCATCCCAGTAACGACCGAATGAAAAGCTATGCCTTCCCTCTAACCAATCAAGTTTGGTCATCCCCCTCTCATCAGACCGACGAATAATCAAGATCCTCCTCCACGAAATTTATTTTTATATTTTTGTAGTTTACTCTGATCACTCGCGTTCCTTCAAGGCGTCAAAGAAGATCAATAGAAAGTAAAGAGAAAAAATCTTGAAGGTCTGTAAGCCGGGTTCTGTCCCGGCAGAGCCGGGAGCGATCATTCATCTGGGACCTTTGTTACCAAAAGCCTCTTGCGACCTACCCGAGTGATCAGGGAATAACGCCTGTCGTCCGACATATCGGACACATCACTCCTACTTGGTCTTGCTCCGAGTGGGGTTTACCCTGCCGTCCTTGTTACCAAGAACGCGGTGCGCTCTTACCGCCCCTTTTCACCCTTACCGACAGAAAACTGTCGGCGGTATCTTTTCTGTGGCACTTTCCCTAGAGTTTCCTCCGCCGGACGTTATCCGGCACTCTGTCATTCCGGAGCCCGGACTTTCCTCACCCCTTTTTATAAGAAAAGAAGCGCGATCGCCCGACCTTCAAGATATTTTATTAATAGCATAAAATTGAGGTATTAGGCAAATTTGATCAATCTAAACTCCCAGGGACAACTCCTAGTTGAAATATGTTTTTAAATCCTCGACAATAAGGACGCAATTCATAAAATCGAGGAAGCTATGACGGAAACAGCCTATGATGTAATTGTAATCGGGGGAGGCCCCGGCGGCTATGTGGCAGCGATTAAGGCCGCTCAACTGGGGATGAAAGTGGCCTGTATCGACAAGCGCTCGAGCCTGGGAGGCACATGCCTAAACATCGGTTGTATCCCGTCAAAGGCCCTCCTGCAATCTTCTTACAAATATTATGAAGTAAAGGAAAAGATGGCCACCCATGGCATCTTTTGCAGCAGCATTCAACTGGACCTCGATCGAATGATGCAGCATAAGGAAGACGTCGTCAAAGGACTTATCCAAGGCATTCAATTTCTCTTTAAGAAAAACGGTGTCACATTTCTCCAAGGGACGGCTTCTTTTCAAAGCCTGCAACAGCTCCTTTTGAGGGATGCTCAAGGAGCAATAACGCATTTGACGGCTCGTTCCTTCATTATCGCAACGGGCTCGGGACCTTCCCCTGTTCTGGGTATCACCCTCGATCATCAAAGAATCGTCGACTCGACAGGAGCCTTAAATTTTTCTGAGATTCCAAGTCATCTGGTCGTGATCGGAGGAGGGTATATCGGTCTTGAAATGGCAAGTGTCTGGCGCCGCCTCGGTTCTGAAGTAACAATCGTGGAATTCATGGATCGTATTGTCCCTGCTATGGATCATGAGCTCGGGAGTGCTCTTCATAAGTCCTTGGTCCAGCAGGGAATGAAAATTATGCTAGGGACGAAAGTCGTGAACGTGACCAACAACCATGATCCCGCACTCTCACTTCTTTTAGAATCTCGAGAGACGGGGCAACAGATCCGTCTTCAAGCCTCCCATGTCCTTTCATCGGCCGGGCGACGTCCCTACACGGAAAACCTCGGTCTTGAAAAAATAGGACTCAAGACGGATAACCGAGGCATGATCCCCGTCAATGAGTCTTTTCAAACGACCCTCCCCCACATTTATGCCATCGGTGACGTGATTCGCGGCCCCATGCTGGCTCACAAAGCAGAGGAAGAAGGGGTTGCCGTTGCAGAAATTCTTGCAGGACAAAAACCTCACGTTAATTATCATGCTATTCCCGCCGTGATTTATACCCACCCCGAGGTTGCCTCGGTCGGTCAAACGGAGGAGCAATTAAAGGAAGCAGGCATCCCCTATACAATCGGAAAGTTTCCCTTCTCTGCCAATAGTCGCGCCAGAGCTGTTCTTGACACGGAAGGGTTTGTAAAGATTTTGGCACACAAAGAATCGGATGAAGTCTTGGGTGTTCACATCATTCATTCTGAGGCCGGCACGATGATTGCGGAAGCCGTTCTCGCTATGGAATACAGCGCCTCTTCAGAAGATATTGCACGGACGTGCCACGCCCACCCGACCGTCTCAGAAGCAATGAAAGAAGCAGCCCTTGCCGCACACTTTAAAGCGATTCATATCTAAGATTCCGGCCCCTACCTAAACCGATCGTGCTTTCCCCTCGCGTGAAAACGAACTTTTTTTAAAAACCATGTAAGGTTGGAACTGTTTCCGTATGCTTCCTGAAAACGCTCCACGAAATCCGGATTAATTTCCCAAAGCGATTCAAGAGCCTTCTTTCCTTTTTCAACCAAATCCGCGTGACGAGAGTCAATGTCAAGTTCGGTCAATGGCAGGCGCCTTTTTAAATAGTCGAGTAAGGCAAAAGCCAAATAGGCTTGGTCGTATTGCTTCTCTTTCCCTCTCGGCCATGCCAAAGTCTCGTTTAATAAGGCCTGAAGCGAATAACTCGAAAACCTTTTTTCAGCAAATTCTAAAAATTCAGCCGCATGCTCCTCGGACACGGCTCCATAGCAAAGGGATTGATATACTTTAAAGGAGTCTTTAGGCGCAAGTTCTCTTAAAGCATCGCTTAAAATATGCCATGAGCGCGGCGTCGAATAAGGGCTTTCGTCAGTGGTAGGCGGTTTGGTAAGATGTCCCGGATGGCTTTCAATATACTCGATAATAAGCGGATGCAAATAATTCTCTCGCGCCCATTTCAGCCAATTCTGCGTTGAAGATTCGATGTGAACGTGAACCATGCGATTAATAAGTGCCGAAGAGAGTTGATTTACAATCGCGTAATCCTGAGCTCTGTTTCCGGCTGCAATCACAATAGAACCTTCCGGAAGTCTATATTCTCCGATTCTACGGTCATGAATCAGAGTATAAAACACTTTTTGAACATCGGGACTACAAGCGTTAAACTCGTCCAGAAAGAGACAATAGGCTTCATGCTTGGCAATGACCCTGGGTGGAGCAAAACGGAAAGTTCCATCCATGATTTGAGGGATTCCGATAATATCTTCGGGAGACAACTGACTACCTAAAAGAGCCACGCATTCCAGACCTGTTTTCGTCGCATATTGCTCGACAATAACGGATTTCCCGATACCCGGCTGTCCCCAAACAAAGATCGGCCGATAAGGTGCCACTCGTTCAAGAAAAACGGAAAGTTCTTCCTGGGTTAAAGTCAACGTGTCTAAATTAATGCGCCTTTCAGACATTCTCCTCCTCTCCCTTTATAATATTTTTTGTATTCATCATAAAGGAAAAGGATGTGATTTTTAAGGATTTTTAGAGATATGTTTCATTTCTATTTAAAATAAATTCAGAAAGAGACGTAAGTATAATACATTACCCGAGAATGCTCCATTTTTTCTCAGGCATTCCGCCTTCAATCTCCCTCTGGACACGTGAGATAAACCAAGGAAGGAGTTGGTTTTTCCTAAAAGTCTCGATGTACTGCTTGGCAATCAGAGGATTTACCTTCATTAAGGAAAGAACCGCGCCCTTTCCTTTTTCAATGAGTTCTTGATCCCGTTCGTTGATTTCAAGTTCGGATTTCGGGAGTTTTTTCTTCAAATACTCGAAAAGCAAATGTGCCATGAACTCTAAATCATATTTATGGGTCTCGCTGCGGGGCCACGGATGCATATGATACAAGAGACCATTGAGAGAGTAATTTTCAAAACGTTCTCCTGCAAATTCAAGAAAGCTCGTCGCATGCTCTTCCGAAATTGAACCGAAGCAAAGTGCTTTATATAAGACGTTGGAATTCTTTTCATCCACTTCCCTCAAAGAGTCGCTCAAAATATGCCAGCCGCGAGGTGTAGAAAAGGGAGATTGATCATCGGTCGGAGCCTTGGTGAGGTGGGTCGGATTTTTCTCGATATATTCAATAATCAAGGGATGAAGGTAATTTTGTCGGGCCCACTTGATCCAGTCTTGGGTTGAAGATTCCACATAAACATGTACCATCCGATTGATGAGTGCTGACGATAAGTGATTCACGATGGCATGGTCCCTGGCCCTGTTTCCGGCTGCAATCACGATTGAGCCTTCCGGAAGCTTGTATTCTCCGATTCTACGGTCATGAATCAGAGTATAAAACACCTTTTGAACATCGAGGCTACAAGCGTTAAACTCATCAAGAAAAAGGCAGTAGGCCTCATGCTTTGCGATCATGCGAGGCGGGCAGTAGCGATACGTGCCGTCCATGATCTGAGGAATTCCGATAATGTCTTCAGGCGCAAGTTGACTACCTAAAAGGGTCACACACTCAAGACCAATCTTGCTTGCATATTGCTGAACAACCGCTGTCTTCCCGATCCCGGGTTGCCCCCAGATAAAAACCGGGCGATAAGGTGCAACCTTTTCAAGAAACGTAGCCAACTCAAGCTGATTCAATGTCAGTGTATCCGATGTATCCGATTTCGTACAAACGTTTGACATATGCTTAACTTTCCATTTTCTACCCACTTTCAGTATAAAGTGAAAAAGGTTTCCCATGTGTTAAAGCATGATGAAAATTTGTCAGATATAGAAAAATAAAAGAAGATGGCGTCCCCAGGGGGATTCGAACCCCCGTTGCCGCCGTGAGAGGGCGGTGTCCTAGGCCTCTAGACGATGGGGACCTGAGATGACTCGGAAACTACCCGATCTCGCCTCAAGAATCAAGAAGATAATTTTCAGGTTCCTTTCTAAAGGGGCCAAACATAAAGGATCATTGAAATACTGACAACAACGATTACAACTTCGAGCGGTAGCCCCATAGGCCAATAATCCTTGAAGTCATAGCCTCCAGGCCCCATGATTAGAGCATTATTTTGGTGACCGATCGGTGTTAAGAAGTCACAAGAAGAACCGATCGCAACCGCCATTAAAAATGGATCCGTGTTAACGTCCATGGTTTTGGCAAGATTCACAGCAATCGGCGCCATCACGAGAGCCGTTGCTGCATTATTCAAAAAGCTCGTCACGATCATTGTTACAATTAAAACAAGAGAAAGAACCAAGATGGGAGAAATCGCCGTTGAGTGCCCCAAAATCATATTTACGAGAACGCGGGCCGTATCCGTATTTTCCAAGGCATATCCGACGGGGATCATGGCTCCTAAAAGAACGATCACGGGCCAATCTATACTCTCGTAAAGGTCCTTTAAAGGAATCATCCCGACCATAACCATTGAAAGCGCCCCTGCCGTCAGGGCAATCTCGATCGGGAAAATCTTGAGCGTTGCAATCAGGATGGCTGCCGCGAAAGAAAGCAAGGAGAACCAAATATAAAAAGGCTTTTGAATAGGGATTGATCTCTCCGCCAAAGGCAAACATTTTAAAGCCGCCAGCATATCGGGGATGCGCTCGTAGTTCCCGTAAAACAAGAGAACATCCCCCACCTTAAATTTTACCTTTTTGAGTCTCCCTCGAAAGGGTCTCCCTTGCCGAGAGATCCCCATGAGAGAAATTCCGTAACGTCTCTGGAACGGAACAGAGCTTACTTGCTTTCCTTCAAGACTGGATCCCGGTGAAACAATTGCTTCAACCATACCGGCGTTTCTGGTCGACAGAACGTTCCTTATCCTCCCGGAAGCACCTATCAATTTCATTTTATATTTGGAGACAAATTTATTAAAGTCTGCAGGCTCTCCTTCCAAAATAAGGATGTCGTTTTTCCGAAGCGACTCTTCAAGTGGCAGGCGTGTCGATAACTTGCCCGCTCGAATAAAGCCGGCAATAACAATATCAAACTCATCCGCGACTTCCTCCAATTTGCCCAATGTTAACTTGTTGATTTTTGAATCTTCCGTAATTTGGGCCTCCGTTATATAAGCTTCGATGTCAAGAAGATCCTGGGGCGCTTTGGCTTCTCTCTTCTCCTTGGGAAGAAAGCGCCACCCTAAAATAGCGATAAAGAGAATGCCCGCAAGGGCAACAACGCTCCCGACAGGCGTAAAGTCGAACATGCCGAAAGGCTCCTTAAACTCTTTAGCCCGAAACGTTGCAATGATTATGTTCGGAGGTGTTCCGATCAAAGTCGTAATTCCTCCCAACATGGTCCCAAAGGAAAGCGGCATCAATACAAGAGCCGGCGAACGATCTGCACTGATCGAAGATTGAATAGCAACGGGCATCAGAATTGCGAGCGCGCCTACGTTATTCATGAAAGCGGACATAAAGGCCCCAACCAGAATCAGGGAAAATATGTAAAGCATCGGATAGGGCGCTATGGGATTCAATACCTTTGTGAGAGAATCGGTCACGCCCGCATTGGTAAAAGCCTTTGAAATCACGAGTACTGCTGCAACAGTAATGGTTGCAGGGTGCGCAAATCCTTTGAATGCTTCCGGAGATGGAACGATCCCTGTCATAACACAAGCTAAAAGCCCCAAAAGGGCCACGATGTCATAACGCCATCTTCCCCAAATAAAAAGACCCATGACACAGATTAAGATGACGATAAGAAGGAATTGTTCCAATGTCATAGCTTACGGATGCCTTCCACTACTTTAGACTATGGTAGCCTAAAAAGGGTTTCCGAGCAGTTAAGAAAAAATTTTTTGCGCTTAAATGCCCACGAGAGCTTCGGCAAAGGTTTTTGCCTCAAAAGGCCTCAAATCTTCCGCTTTTTCGCCGACACCGATGGCATATACGGGCAGCTCAAACTTTTCAGCCAACGACACAACGACGCCTCCCTTAGCGGTTCCGTCCAATTTTGTGATAATGAGACCCGTTACACCCGCAACTTCCTTAAAAACCTCAACTTGGGTGTAGGCATTTTGGCCTGTCGTTGCATCAAGGACAAGCAGACAGGCATGAGGCGCCTCCGCATCGACCTTTTGAAGAACCCGCTTTACTTTAGAGAGTTCTTCCATCAACCCTTGCTTGTTTTGAAGACGACCTGCCGTATCAATAAGCAAAACATCATCTCCCTCTTCCTTTGACCTTCTATAAGCCTCAAACGCCAGGCTTGCAGGATCGGACCCTTCGGGGCCTTCTTCGCAGGTTACACCAGCCCTTTGTGCCCAAACCTTTAATTGTTCAACGGCAGCCGCCCGAAACGTATCCCCTGCAACCAGACGTGCCCTGCGACCCTCCTCCGTCCAAGCCTTGGCCAGCTTGCCGATAGTCGTCGTTTTTCCGGAGCCGTTCACGCCCACCACAAGAATGACAAAGGGTTTTTTAGTCGAGTCTAAAGAGAGAGGCTTTTCGATTTTAAGAAGATCTTTGCTGATCTGATCAGCAAGCGTTCGTTTGATTTCTTCTTCCGAAATTTCCTCATTAAACCGCGTCTTAGCAAGGTAAGTGGTCAACCTTGAAGCGCTTGCAACACCCAAATCCGAAGCAATCAAAAGCTCCTCAAGCTCATCTAACGTTTCCCTCGTCAACTTTTTCTTAGTAAAGATCGAGGTGATCCCCTCCGAAATTTTATCGGAGGATTTTTTTAGCCCCTCTTTTAAACGAGAAAACCAGCCCTTTTTAGGCGTCTCTTCCGACATAATGTCCCTCACCTTCTTTTAGAAATTTTAGATACCCTAACGTTAAAGAGGTTCCACCACAAGTTTTTCCTCCCGGATATCGATGACCCTCCCCAAAAGAATCTGCCCCAGATTCCCTTTCCCTCCTTCAATCCTTACGGGCGCATAGTGTTCCGTATGTGCAGAACGATTCCGCTCTACGAGAATCGATACGACCTTGCCCTTTTGACTTTCAAGAAAGGCTTGCAGCCGTCTTTCTCCCAATTCTCTGAGGGCGGCGGCCCTTTCCTTAATAACGGATCGTTTAACCTGCGGCATTCTTGAAGCAGGTGTTCCCTCTCTCGGTGAATACGGAAAGACATGAAGGTATGTGAGGTCGCACTCTTCCACAATTTTCAAAGAGTTTTGAAACATTTCGTCGGTTTCGGTCGGAAATCCTGCAATGATGTCTGCCCCGAAAACGACATCAGATCTGAGCGCCTTGATATGTTCACACACAACGATCACGTCCTCTCTTAGATGGCGCCTCTTCATCCGTTTTAAAATCATATTATCTCCCGCCTGAAGGCTTAGATGAATATGAGGCATTAAGCGAGGCTCCGATCCGATGAGATTCAAAAGATCCTCATCTATTTCAACCGGATCAAGAGAGGAAAGCCGGAGACGCTTTAAGTCGGGGATGTGTTTGAAAAGGCGCCTTATCATCTGTCCCAAAGGGGGTGTTCCGGGAAGATCAGCCCCGTAGCCTGTTATGTCAACGCCCGTCAGGACGATCTCTTGGGTGCCCGACATCACAAGCGTCTTAATTTGAGAGAAAATTTCAGGCATCGGAACGCTTCTATTATTTCCTCTCCCGAAGGGGATCGTACAAAACGTACAACGGTGGTCACACCCGTTTTGAATCTCGATAAAGGCTCTGACCTGCCCTTCGAAACCCTGAATTAAATGATGTGCTGTTTCCTTCACAGCCATAATATCGCTTACCAGAGATTTCTGAGGGAGATCCGGAGCGTAGCTTTCAACTTTCATCTTCTCTAGGTTTCCGAGAACACGGTCAACTTCGGGCATTGCTTGGTATACATGGGGACGAATTTGTGCACTGCACCCCGTGACAAGGAGAAAAGCATCCGGGTGATCCCGGCGCGCTCGTCTTATGGCTTGCCTTGCCTGACGTTCAGCCTCATTGGTCACGGCACAGGTGTTGATGATCACTGCGTTTTCAAGTCCTTGCGCTTCCGCGTGTTTTCGTATGACCTCAGATTCATAAGCATTGAGGCGACATCCGAAAGTAATCAATTCCGGTTTTTTTTGAGAAGAAATCATGCGGCGTTTTGAAAAATAGAATCCTGAAAAACGCCTTCATAGCATAAGGTGACTCGGCCCGTCATTCTGACCGTTTCTTTAACTTCAATCTTAAGACGCCCCCCATCCAAAATAACAGTGGCTGGCGATTGGATGAGCCCCCGCCTCAAGGCTGCTACCACACTTGCGGATGCTCCCGTACCGCAAGCGGGAGTCACCCCTACCCCTCGCTCATACACGCGCATCCGAAGAGTCTTTTGATCAAGAATCTCAACAACCTCCACATTTGCTTTATTCGGGTAAAGAGGATGCTTTGTAAGCTCCTCACCCAAACGCCCGATATCGATACTCTCGACATCATAGACAAAGAATACCATGTGAGGGTTCCCCACATTCACCGCAACGGGATCGGAAAGTCCATCACAGGAAATCGGAAGGTGGAGCGTATCAACCTCTTGAGAAAGAGGAATCTCCGACCAGAGGGTTTTAGGTCGCCCTAAATCAACCGTGACCATATCCTCTCCGAGAGCTCGCGTCTTAAGCCTGCCGGCTACTGTCTCAACCACGTATGTACGATCAGCTTCCTCTTGAGAAAGCAGCAATCCGACACATCGGGTTGCATTGCCGCAAGCCTCGACCTCGCTCCCATCAGCATTAAAAATACGCATGAAAACGTCCGAAACTGACTCATTGGCAGGATTTTCAAGCAGAATTAACTGATCACATCCGATTCCGAAACGTCGATCCGAAAGACGAATAACCTGGTCTTTTGTAAATGTGCAAGGTGTTTTTCTGCAATCGATGATTACAAAATCATTCCCGAGACCGTGCATTTTCGTAAAAGATCTTTTCATGCTCTTCTTATACCTCTTTCGTGAAAGGTCGGCAACTTTATAAAAAAAGGAGCCAAAGGCTCCTTTTTAAGGTGTAAGGCATAATCCTTTAAGCAGTTGACGCTTTCAGATTTGCCGTGTGCTTTGAGAGAGCTGCTTCATACCTGCCGCTCAAAACCTTAACTGCAAAGAGCCACAGCAACATCACCGCAGCAAACACCGCAAAAGCGTAAGGTGCAATGACAATCACATCCTTGGTTGCAAAGGCAATGGCAAGCATACTCTGGGTAAATGCACCACCGGCCTTGCCTGCACGGCCGCCGATAACGTCAACAGCGGCCTTACCCTTAACCTTCAACTCATCATCGAGCGGAATGTAAGCCATCTCCTTTGTCGGGTCAAAAAGCGAATACTTGATCGACTTCGACATGACGACGATTATGAAGCCGAGGAAGCTTGCAGCCGACACCGGATTCAAGGCGATGACGGACAAGAGATCAGCCATCATTTCTTTTGCGAAGATGAATAGGAAGAACAAAACGCCTCCGATCAACATAAACGCTGGTGTAATGATAGCGGCTTTAAACCAACTCAACTTCCGTAAGAGATTAGAACCGAGGAATAGGCTGAACACAATCGTGACGATCCCCGTCAGCGTCGAGAATTGACCCATGAAGGCGTTATAAGCGCCTCTGTCACCTGCAAAGTAAAGTCCCAGCTGGTTCTTCCACTGAACCTCGACGAGGTTAACAGTCACACCGTAAGCCATGATGAGCGCTGCGATCAGACCCAACTCGGGCGAAGTGAAGACGATCTTAGCGGATTCAACGAGGCTAGGCTTCTCTTTCTTTTTCTTAGGAGCTTGCACCGAAGGATCAAAGTAACGAATATCCGTCAAAACACTCTTGTGCATCCAGCGATAAAGCATCATAGCTCCTACGCCTGCAGCAACAACAGATCCCATCAAAAGATAAAGAGAAATTTGCCAGATATAGGCTTCGCTTGTTCCCTCAGGGTAGAAGTGCTTAATGCTCTGGGAGCAGAATGCGACAACCTGACCGGATAGAATGAGAGCCACGTTCCCGATGACAACGAAAAGGCCATAGAAACGCTTGGATTCTGTTGTCTTCGTGATATGGTTTGCGAACTGCCAGAAAAGCAAAGAAATCATAGCTGATCCCCAAATCTCCGACATCACATAGAATAATGAATAGGCCCAGTAAGCATAGAGGTCAATAAAACCGCTTAGCCGAGGATAAGAGGCATGAAGCGCTTGAATGGTTTCTTGAGCCGGATGGAGAGACTCCAAGTTCGGATAAATGATAAAACCGAACAATCCAAAGAAAACAAGAAACGGCATTACGGTCGCATAAAACAGATTTTCCCGCTTCAAGACGTTTGAAAGCTTTGCATATAAAACCACGAAAAGAATAGCGGCAGGTGTCACGCAATAAAGCTTCAAGAAGGAAATCGCGTTTGCTCCGGCTGAGTTCACGACAAGTGTATCTTTCGTATCGCGAAGAAGGGTATAGTTAAAAAGCAGGAAGAACATGATCATTCCCATGGGGATGAATTTCTTCATTTCAAAATTATGAATCGGCCAGAAGCGAGCTCGCCAGCCCGTAAATTCGGCTTCTTTTATAGATGCGTCCTTAGACATTATCTTTCCTCTTTTTGTTTATTCATTTGCAATCCTTTGTGCCCCACGCATACATCACATCACGCCAAATAGGAACACTTAAAGTAAGCATAGGGGCATGCAAATTTTGCATACCTGCGACTATTATTCAATTTTAAATTTTATATAATTTTCTACTAAAAATACAATTCTATTTCTAATTATCTTAAAATTTTGAGGTCTAGATGATTTTCTTATATTTATCATATCGTTATTTTTATCTTAATTAAAAAGAAAGCTTATCATTTCTAGGGAAGCTGAAGACCATTCGGTTTCAAGTCAAGCGTATGAAATTTCACAGAAAAAGCTATTAACGAATGATCCAGCTCTTGGATTTTCGAGAGCCCTTTGGATCCCTAATTGATAGGGGCCGATGCACTCCCCTTCATCTTGTTTAAAGCTCTGCCGTTGCTTGAGAGAGCCATTCTTTGGTTTCCTCGAGGATGCGAGGCATCAAAGTTTCTCTGACTCGTTTATGATAGGCATTTAACCACGTTTTCTCTTCCTGCGTCAGTAACGAGGATTCAATCAGATTTAAATCAATAGGAGCTAGAGTGATGGTTTCAAAACCGTACATTTGTTGCTCGGCTCCTGGAACCGACTCGAGGGATGTGACGATCACCAAGTTTTCAATCCGAATGCCGTAGGCC
>CAYUCY010000036.1:8355-15155 GCA_964443525.1 uncultured Thiotrichales bacterium | reverse complement strand
CGTGAAGGCGGCCGCACCGTTGGCGCCGGCGTCGTTACCAAAATCCTAGCGTAACTTAGACTTTTTTAAGCGCGGAAGATCGGGAATAAAAAAACCTTGATTTTCGCGCTTAAATCGTTTAGGAGTGTAGCTCAATTGGCAGAGCGTCGGTCTCCAAAACCGAAGGTTGTGGGTTCGATCCCCTCCACTCCTGCCATTTCGAAAGAAAACAAGTAGATAGAATTAAATGGCCCAGGAAAAAGCAAAGAACAGCGGGAACATCATCACGAAAACCTTGATGTTTACGCGTCAAGTTCGCCAGGAAACAGCTAAGGTGACCTGGCCGACCCGAAAAGAGACCATGCTCACTTCCTTGATGGTGGTGATTTTGTCGATAATCGCAGCGACTTTTTTCCTTGCGTCCGACAGTCTCATTTCCTTTGTTGTCGGCAAAATTCTTGGGTAAGGAAGAAGTTTTATGTCTGAAAAGCAACGCTGGTATGTCGTTCATGTTTATTCCGGCTCTGAAAAGAAAGTTGCCGAATCTATCCGTGAACAAGCTGAAAAGAAAAGCCTCTCCGATCAGATTACGGAGGTTCTCGTTCCCGTTGAAGAAGTCATCGAAGTAAAAAAAGGTGAAAAAGTTAGTCAAGAGCGTGAATTTTTTCCCGGCTATGTTTTGGTTCAGATGGACTTGACCGACGAGACCTGGCACTTGATCAAAAATACGCCCAAGGTAACGAACTTTTTGGGAACCCGCGGAAAACCTTCTCCAATTTCAAAAGCGGAAGTCAGCCGTTTGCTGAATCAGGTTCAAGAGCAGGCTGAAAAGCCCAAGCATAAAGTTATCTTTGAAATCGGCGAACAGGTTCGTGTTTCCGACGGGCCTTTTGCTTCTTTCAACGGTCTCGTTGAGGAAGTAGATGAGGAAAAAGAACGCCTGAAGGTGTCCGTTATGATTTTCGGAAGATCGACGCCTGTTGATCTCGACTTTACGCAGGTTGAAAAAATTTAAGGTTTTAGGGTGCTTCGGTGCTTTAAGTGCGGGAGGCGCGCCATCGCCGTAACCGCAAACTTCAAGAAAGGAAGATTGAACAATGGCTAAGAAAATTGACGGCTACATCAAGCTGCAGATTCCTGCAGGTGCGGCCAATCCGGCGCCTCCGGTCGGAACCGCTTTGGGTCCCCGCGGTGTGAACATTATGGAATTTTGTAAGGCTTTTAACGCCAAGACACAGGAATTGGAGAAAAATATGCCGATTCCCGTCGTTATTACGGTCTATTCCGATAAAAGCTTTACTTTTGTGACAAAGACACCTCCTGCTTCTTACTTCCTTAAGAAGGCGGCCGGTATCACGAAAGGATCTCAGACGACCGGAAAGGGAGCGACTGTTGGGAAAGTCACGATGGCTCAAGTGCGTGAGATTGCGAAGCAAAAAATGGCAGATCTCAATGCAAACGATATCGAGGCTGCGGCTACAATGATTAAAGGTTCAGCGCTTTCGATGGGCCTCGAGGTAACGGAGTAAGACCATGGCGCAAATTTCTAAAAGAATGAAAAAAGCCTCTGAGGGTCTCGATAAAATCGAAAAGTGTTCCCTTGCTGAGGCAATCAAGGTTGTTAAAACCAGAGCAACGGCAAAGTTTGACGAGACGATCGAAATTGCAATGAACCTGAATATCGATACGCGTAAGGCGGACCAGTCGATTCGCGGTATGGTTTCCTTGCCGAACGGAACGGGTAAGAGTATTCGTGTCGCTGTGATCGCACGCGATGATAAGGCAAAGGAAGCCAAAGACGCAGGTGCCGATCTTGTTGGTGCGGAAGATCTTGCGGAGAAAATCCAAAAGGGTGAATGCAATTTTGATCGCTGTATCGCAACGCCCGATATGATGGTTCTGGTCGGAAAGTTGGGTAAAGTTCTGGGTCCCAAGGGTCTCATGCCGAACCCGAAGCTTGGCACAGTCACGGCTAACGTTGCAGAAGCCGTTAAAGCGGCCAAGGGCGGTCAGATCGAGTATCGCGCTGAAAAAGCCGGAATTATTCACGGCGGCATCGGAAAAGCAAGCTTTTCAGAAAAGAATCTTGAGGAAAATATTCGAGCTTTTGCGGATGCCGTCATTAAGGCGCGTCCCGCCGGAATTAAGGGCACTTACGTTAAGAAAGTGACTTTAAGCTCTACAATGGGACCTTCTGTAAAAGTGGACGTTGCAGATTTTCAAGCGTAAGGCTTGAACAAAAGATTCCTCTCCTCACGGAGGGGGTAGGCGAGAGGTCTCGCCGGTCTGTCCAAGACTGTGGGTGTGCGAAAGCGCTTAAGGGGAAACCGCCAACATAGACGGAAAGGGTGACTCACCGCTCTTAATCGAGTTGTGATACTTCTTTCAGGGCAGATTCTTGGGTAAGTGATTCCGAACCCGAAGGGGCTCGGAAACTTAAGGAGAAAACCGTGGAAAGACAAGAGAAAGAAGCCTTTGTAGCCTCTCTTAAATCCGCGCTTGAAGGCGCCGGGCTTGTTGTGATTACGCAGCAAACCGGGCTCACCGTTGATCAGTCAACGACCCTTCGCCGTAAAATGCGTGAAGGCGGAGCATCCTTCAAGATTGCCAAAAATACATTGGCACGTCTTGCCGTCCAAGGGACTGAATTTGAGTCTCTTGCGGACTACTTTACAGGTCCGACAGGCATTGCGTACTCCGCTGACCCGGTTGCAGCAGCTAAGATTGCTGTGGACTTTGCCAAAACAAACGATAAACTTGACGTCGTTTGTGGTGTGATGTCCGGCAAGCTTTTGAAAAAAGAAGAAATCAAGGCTCTTGCGTCCTTGCCGTCACTCGACGAGCTCAGAGGCAAGATCATTGGTCTTATTCAGGCTCCTGCGACAAAAATGGCAGGTGTCCTTCAAGCACCGGCAGGTCAGCTGGCTCGTGTATTTTCAGCGTATGGAAATACGGGCAATTAAGGATAAGAGAGATTGCAAAGTTTTGAAAGGAGTAACTAAAAATGACTGCTAAATTAGAAAAAATCGTAGAAGATCTTTCAGCGCTTACCGTTATGGAAGCAGCTGAACTCTCCAAGCTTTTGGAAGAGAAATGGGGCGTATCCGCTGCTGCACCCGTGGCTGTTGCTGCTGTTGCCGGCGCTGCCGCTGCACCTGCTGAAGAGAAAACTGAATTCGACGTTATTCTCGCTGATGCGGGCGCAAACAAGATTAACGTAATTAAGGAAGTTCGCGGAATCACGGGTCTTGGTCTGGTTGAGGCGAAAGCTCTTGTTGAGAGCGCGCCTAAAGCCGTCAAGGAAGGCGTCAGCAAGGACGAAGCTCAGAAGATGAAGGAAGTTCTTGAGAAAGCCGGTGCTAAGGTTGAGCTGAAATAAGCCTTCACCTGTGAAAGACTTTAGTCGAGGAAGCCGGGTACCGCCGGCCCCTCGACTATTAGCATGAATTGAAATATTGATTTTATTTTGTTATTAAGAAGAGTTCGGGAATCAGCAGGTTTATTTACCTGTGCCAAATAGGGGAAAACGGTCGTTTTCAGAAACCCTGTTCGGTTTTTAAACGTAAAGGCAATTGAGGGGCGTCAATGGCACTATCCTTACCAGGTCGTAAGCGTATTCGTAAAAGTTTTCATCGGTTGACGGGCGTTGCAACCATACCAAATTTGATCGAGCTGCAAAAAAGCTCGTATGAGCATTTTCTTCAAAGGGGGACGACCTTTGATAAAAGAGAGATGGTCGGACTTCAAGCCTCCTTCCAGTCGATTTTTCCCGTCAAGGATTTTTCCGGAAAATCTCAGCTTGAGTTCTATAAGTATGATTTCGACCTTCCGAAATATGATGTAGAAGAGTGTCGCCAGCGCGGAACCACATACGCAGCGCCCTTGAAGGTAACCTTCCGTCTGGTCGTTTGGGACGTTGATGAAGATTCGGGTGCGCGTTCTATCCGGGACATTAAAGAGCAGGAAGTCTACATGGGCGATATTCCGCTCATGACGGAGAACGGTACTTTTATCATCAATGGTGTTGAGCGCGTTATCGTCTCTCAAATGCACCGTTCTCCCGGTGTCTTCTTTGACCATGACAAGGGAAAAACCCATGCCTCCGGAAAGTTGCTTTTCTCGGCACGCGTCATTCCCTATCGCGGGTCCTGGCTTGATTTTGAATTTGATGCGAAGGATACGCTTTATGTGCGCATCGATCGTCGTAGAAAGTTGCCCGTTACAACATTTATGATGGCCCTCGACAGTGCCCAAACGGAACAAGATCGTGAAAAGCATAAGGATCTTGATTCTTCTGAACCGCTGCCTTTTGCCGTGACGGGGATGAGTCGCGAAGAAATCTTAAATGAATTCTATACCAAGGTTGTCTTTACGCAGACGAAAAAGGGTTGGAAAGTTCCCTTCGAATCCTTGCGTTGGCGTTCGGGCAAGTTGCATCGGGATCTTATCGATGCGAAAACCGGAAAGGTCGTCTTGACTGCAGGTGAGAAGATGACACCGCGGACTGCGAAAAAACTTCAGGAAGAAGGTCTTAAAGATATTTTAATGCCTGAGGAAGAGCTCATCGGACGGTACGCGGCCGAGGATATTATTAACGAGTCGACGGGCGAAATTTACCTTGAGGCCGGGGATGAAATTACGGAAGCTTCTTTGAAAGGTCTTGCAAAATCAGGCGTTACCGAGATACCCACGCTGAACATTGACCATGTTTATACGGGGCCGTACTTGCGCAATACGTTGGCCTCGGATAAAAACTATAACCGTGAAGATGCTCTCTTAGACATTTATCGCGTGATGCGGCCTGGAGAGCCGCCGACACTTGAAGGTGCCGAGACTCTTTTCCATGGTCTTTTCTTCGATCTTGAGCGATACGATCTTTCTGCGGTCGGACGCGTGAAGATGAATGCTCGTTTGAATCTTGAGACGGATGACAACGTTCGTATTTTACGTAAGCGGGATATTGTCGAGATCGTTCGCACCCTTCTTGAACTGAAGGACGGCAGAGGAGAGGTAGACGACATCGATAACCTCGGAAACCGTCGCGTACGTCCGGTGGGCGAGCTCCTGGAAAATCAGTTCAGGACAGGTCTCCTACGTATGGAAAGAGCAATTCGCGAGCGGATGAGCTCCGTTGAAATCGACATGGTCATGCCCCATGATCTCATTAACGCAAAACCTGTTTCGAGTGCTGTTAAGGAGTTCTTTGCCTCGTCTCAGCTGTCCCAATTTATGGATCAGGTAAACCCCTTGTCCGAGATCACTCATAAGCGCCGTCTCTCGGCCTTGGGTCCCGGAGGGTTAACCCGTGATCGAGCAGGCTTTGAAGTGCGAGACGTGCATCCGACTCACTATGGTCGTATTTGTCCGATTGAAACGCCTGAAGGGCCGAACATCGGTTTGATCAACTCGCTTGCAACGTATGCTCGCGTGAATAAATACGGTTTTATCGAGAGTCCTTATCGTCGGGTCGTCGATGGAAAAGTCACCGATGAGATCGTCTACCTCTCTGCGATGGAAGAAAATAGGTATGCAATCGCGCAAGCAAACGCACTGATAGATAAAAATAACAAACTGACGGAAGAGTTTGTTAATTGTCGGAAAAGTGGGGACTTTACGATCGCACCTGCATCCGATATTCAGTTTATCGACGTTTCTCCTAAGCAGTTAGTATCCGTTGCGGCTTCTTTGATTCCATTCCTTGAGAACGACGACGCAAACCGTGCACTTATGGGGTCGAACATGCAACGTCAGGCCGTTCCGCTCATGCGGGCGGAAGCCCCTTTTGTGGGAACGGGTATGGAAAAAGCCGTTGCTCAGGATTCAGGGGTTATGGTTGTTGCGCGTCGGGACGGCATCGTGGATCAAGTAGATGCGAACCGAATTGTCGTTCGTGTGACCAGTAAGGTTCCCGGTGACGCTTCCGTGGTAGACATCTATAATCTGCAGAAGTTTCAGCGTTCCAATCAAAGCACTTGTATTAATCAAAGGCCTCTCGTGAAGCCGGGTGAAAAAGTCGTAGCTGGAGACATTCTAGCCGACGGTCCCGGTACGGATAGCGGTGAGTTGGCTTTGGGAAGAAATGCTCTTGTGGCCTTTATGTCCTGGAATGGATTCAATTATGAGGACTCGATCATTCTTTCCGAGCGACTTGTGCGGGATGACGTTTTCTCCTCGATTCATATCGAAGAGTTCGAGGTTGCGGCCCGTGACACTAAATTAGGGCAGGAAGAAATTACCCGCGATATTCCCAACGTAGGGGATGAAGCCCTGCGCCATTTGGATGAGGCGGGTATCGTCTCGATCGGTGCCGAAGTAAAACCTGGCGATATTCTTGTAGGTAAAGTCACACCGAAAGGGGAAACCCCCGTGACGCCCGAAGAAAAGCTTCTCAGAGCCATCTTCGGTGAGAAAGCTTCCGATGTGAGAGATACTTCCCTTCGTGTTCCTCCGGGAGTTTCCGGTACGGTTGTCGAGGTTCGCGTCTTTAACCGTCGTGGTGTTGAAAAAGACGAACGTACTCTTGCAATCGAACGATCCGAAATCAATCGTTTGGCTGCTGATCGCGATGCGGAGAAAGCCATCCTTGAGCGTGCTTTCTACGGACGATTGAAAGAGTTGTTGATGGATCAAAAGGTCGTCAGCGCTCCCAAAGGGGCCAAGATAAAAGTTAAGGTTACGGAAGAGTATCTCGCAGCTCTGACGCAAGGCCAGTGGCGTCAAATCACTATTGATGCCGAAGACAAGATGGTCGAGATCGAAGGGTTGCGCGCAAAACATGATGAAGATATCGGCGCACACACTAGGCGTTTTGAAGATAAGGT
>CAYUCY010000036.1:0-8345 GCA_964443525.1 uncultured Thiotrichales bacterium | reverse complement strand
ACAGACGGCCGTTATGAATAATTTAAAAATAAATAATGCCGCCAAGCGCAAGATTCAGCACGTATAAAAAATGGCGGGTCGGCACGGCAACAAGGGTGTTGTGTCAATCATCGTTCCTGAAGAAGACATGCCGCATCTGGAAGATGGAACCCCCGTCGACATGGTGTTGAACCCGCTCGGTGTGCCTTCTCGTATGAACGTGGGTCAGATTCTGGAGACTCACTTGGGCTGGGCCGCCTCCGGCCTCGGCAAGCAGATTTCGGCGATACTCGGTGAAATCTATCAAGGAGCGAAGAAAGCTGAAGATCTTAAGCAGTTGATGCTCAGCATCTATCAACAGCCTGAAGATACGAAGAAAATCAAGGCGATGTCTGATGAGGATGTTGTTGAAGCGGGATGTGCGATGATGAAAGGCGTTCCGATGGCAACGCCTGTCTTCGACGGTGCTCATGAAGAAGACATCGTGAAAGAGCTTAAGTCCGCACAATTACCGACCTCAGGTCAAGTCAGGTTGATCGATGGGCGGACGGGCGACTATTTCGATCGTCAGGTGACGATAGGCAACATCTATATGTTGAAGCTCAGTCACATGGTCGATGATAAAATCCACGCACGATCCGTCGGACCTTACAGTCTCGTTACGCAACAACCATTGGGCGGTAAGGCTCAGTTCGGTGGTCAGCGTTTCGGAGAAATGGAGGTCTGGGCACTTGAAGCTTATGGTGCTTCTTATACTCTGCAAGAAATGCTCACCATTAAGTCGGATGACGTCGCGGGTCGTACGAAAGTTTACGAGTCTATCGTTCGCGGTGATGATACCTTTGAAGCCGGTATCCCAGAATCCTTTAACGTTCTTGTGAAAGAGCTTAGGTCCCTTGGTATGAATCTTGAATTCGGTGAGTACGAGGAAATCGAAAGCCAAGAACAACAAAAACAAATTGCAAACGCTTAGGAGTAAGGCATGAATCCATTGACAAACTTCTTCGGACAAGTCAAAAACCCTGGGAGCTTTGACTTCTTGCGGATCTCAATCGCAAGTCCCGAGCGGATTCGCTCTTGGTCATTCGGTGAGGTGAAAAAACCCGAAACCATCAATTACCGAACCTTTAAGCCTGAACGGGATGGCCTTTTCTGTGCGCGTATTTTCGGTCCTGTTAAGGATTACGAATGTCTGTGCGGTAAGTACAAGCGCATGAAGTATCGCGGTATTATCTGCGAGAAGTGCGGCGTTGAAGTGACGCTGGCAAAGGTTCGACGTGAAAGAATGGGGCATATCGAGCTTGCGGCGCCCGTGGCCCATATTTGGTTTACGAAAGCCATGCCGAGCCGTGTTGCCACGCTTCTTGATATGACCATCAAGGATATGGAAAAGGTTCTCTACTTTGAGAATTACATTGTCCTTGAACCGGGCTTGACGCCTCTTAAAAGCCGTCAATTACTCTCGGAAGAAGAGTATATCGAAGCGCAAGATGAATTCGGTGAGGAAGCCTTTACGGCCTCAATCGGTGCAGAAGCCATTAAAAAAATGCTTACCTCCATCAATGTGGAAGAAGAGCAGAAACAGCTTCGTGAGGAATTAGAATCGAATCCACCTGAGATGCGCCGAAAGAAGATCGTTAAGAGACTGAAGAATGTTGAGGCGTTTCTTGAATCAGGTGCGCGTCCCGAATGGATGGTTCTGGATGTGCTTCCCGTTATTCCGCCTGAAATTCGTCCTCTTGTTCCTCTTGACGGAGGTCGTTTTGCAACATCCGACCTAAACGACTTGTATCGACGTGTTATTAACAGAAATAACCGCTTGAAGCGCCTTATCGAGCTGCGTGCCCCTGACATCATCATTCGCAATGAAAAGCGGATGTTGCAAGAGTCCGTGGATGCTCTCTTTGATAACAGTCGTCGGGCGCGTCCGATTGCCGGAACCAATAAGCGTCCTTTGAAATCTTTGGCGGATATGCTCAAAGGGAAGCAAGGACGTTTTCGTCAGAACTTGCTCGGTAAGCGCGTCGACTACTCTGGTCGTTCCGTGATCGTCGTGGGTCCCGATCTTAAGCTCCATCAATGTGGCTTGCCGAAGCGGATGGCGCTTGAGCTTTTCAAACCTTTCGTATACTCCCGTCTTGAGCGGTATGGGTTAGCAACGACTATCAAGGCCGCCAAGCGCATGGTTGAGCGTGAGCGTCCCGAGGTATGGGATATCCTCGAAGAAGTCATTCGTGAACACCCCGTTCTTTTGAATCGTGCGCCGACGCTCCACAGGTTGGGTATTCAAGCCTTTGAGCCAGTACTGGTCGAAGGGAAGGCGATTCAGCTTCACCCGCTCGTCTGTACAGCCTTTAATGCAGACTTTGACGGCGACCAGATGGCCGTTCACGTCCCGTTATCCGTTGAGGCTCAGCTGGAAGCGCGTGTTTTGATGATGTCGACAAACAACATTCTCAGCCCTGCAAGCGGTAAGCCGATCATCAACCCGACCAAGGACGTCGTGTTGGGTCTTTACTATCTCACCATCATGCGTGACGGCGAGAAAGGAGAGGGGATGGCTTTTGCGGATGTAGGGGAAATCGAACAGGCGCTTGCTGCAGGTGAAGTTTCTCTTCATGCGAAGGTTAAGGCTCGCTATCGTGGTGTTGATGAGAACGGCGCTAAATATACGAAAACGGTTGAAACAACACCGGGTCGTATGCTTTTGTCCGAGTTATTGCCGCGTCATCCTCAATTGAAATTTGACCTGGTGAACCAACAACTCACCAGCAAGGAAATTTCAAAGCTGATCGATGTTGTCTATCGCTATTGCGGGCAAAAAGAATCGGTTATCTTTTCGGATCGGATGATGGCTCTCGGCTTTAAACATGCAACGAAAGCCGGTGTTTCTTTCGGTAAAGATGATCTTATCATTCCTACAGAGAAAGAAAAACTTGTTAACGATACTCACGAGATGGTGGCCAAGTACGAACAGCAATACCTGGATGGCTTGATCACTCAAGGTGAGAAATATAACAAGGTGGTTGACGCTTGGGCTCAGTGTACAGAAAAAGTTGCGCAAGCCATGATGAAGGGCATTTCCGCCATCGAGGCCGGGAAACCGATCAACTCCGTCTACATGATGGCTCATTCAGGTGCGCGTGGTTCAGCTGCACAAATGAAGCAGCTTGCCGGTATGCGCGGATTGATGGCTAAGCCGTCGGGTGAGATTATTGAGACGCCCGTGATCTCCAACTTTAAGGAAGGTCTGAACGTGTCCGAGTACTTTAACTCGACTCACGGCGCCCGAAAGGGTCTCTCCGACACCGCGTTAAAGACGGCAAACTCCGGATACCTGACCCGTCGTCTCGTTGACGTTGCGCAGGATGTGGTCATCACCACGGAAGATTGCGGAACCAATAAAGGGATTGTCGTCCGCGCGATCGTTGAAGGGGGCGAAGTCCTGACGCCACTTTCCGAACGTATTTTGGGACGTACCGTGCTGGAAGACATTCTTGATCCGGCCACCGATGAGGTGATCATCAAGAAAGACGAAATTGTGGACGAAATGACGGCAGAGCGCATCGAGACCTTGGGAATCGATGAAATTCAAATCCGCTCCGTTCTCACCTGTGAGGCTGACGTCGGTGTTTGCGGGACCTGCTACGGTCGCGATCTTGCACGCGGAACCCGGGTTAATATCGGGGAGGCTGTCGGGGTGATTGCGGCCCAATCCATCGGTGAGCCTGGAACGCAGCTGACCATGAGAACCTTCCACATCGGTGGAACGGCTCAAGGTGCAGGCGAGAAATCCAGCGTTGAAGCAGCTCTCGACGGAAAGATAGACATCAAGAACAGAAACGTTGTGACGAACTCCGAGGGCGTTCTTATTGTGATGAGCCGTTATTGCGAGATTGCCGTTAAAGATGCAAAAGGTCGCGAACGTGCGCGTTATAAGGTTCCTTACGGATCTAAGCTTCTCGTGGATCAAGATGCAAAAGTTTCCAAAGGACAAAAGCTTGCTGAGTGGGATCCCTTTACCATGCCGATTATCACTGAGATCGACGGTATCTGCCACTTCGTCGATTTGGTCGACGGCGTGTCGATGCGTGAACAGATGGATGAGACGACCGGTATCTCAAGCCGCGTCATTATCGATTGGCGTCAACAGCCTCGTGGTGCAAACTTGAAGCCGCGCCTGTCCATTCGCGACAAGAAGGGGAATGCTCTTATATTGCCGACGGGAGTTGAAGCCCGTTACTTCCTCCCTGTTGATGCCATTTTGAACACGGAGAATGGGGTTCAGGTGAAGGCCGGAGATATTATCGCCCGTATCCCGCGTGAAAGCTCTAAAACAAGAGACATCACCGGTGGTTTGCCGCGCGTTGCCGAACTTTTCGAAGCACGGATGCCGAAAGATCACGCAATCATCAGCGAGATTGACGGTCGTGTTGAATTCGGAAAAGACTACAAAACCAAGCGTCGGATTCGCGTTGTTCCGATCGAAGGCAAAGGGGAGCCCATTGAGTATATGATTCCAAAGGGTCGCCACGTTACAGTTTTCGAAGGAGACTTTGTGAAGCGTGGTGAGACGATCGTGGATGGAAATCCAGCCCCCCATGACATTCTTCGCATTATGGGCATTGAGGCTCTTGCTCAGTATCTCATCAATGAGATTCAGGAAGTTTATCGTTTGCAAGGTGTGAAGATTAACGATAAGCACATTGAGGTGATTGCACGTCAAATGCTGCAGAAGATCGAGATCGACGAGCCCGGTGATAGTATGTTCCTGGTCGGTGAGCACATTGACCGCAAGGAATTCGAGTTCATTAACCAGAAGCTGGAAGCTGCAGGCAAAAGAATTGCGACGGGACATTCCGTTTTGCAGGGAATTACGAAGGCTTCTCTCCAGACGGCGTCCTTCTTCTCAGCGGCCTCTTTCCAGGATACGACCCGAGTTCTGACGGAAGCGGCCGTGGCCGGTAAGATTGATGCTTTAGTCGGTCTCAAGGAGAACATTATCGTGGGCCGTTTGATCCCGGCCGGAACGGGTAGCGTGATCAACAATCTTCGCAGAGTTGCTCAAAAGCAGGACCTGGCGGAACTTGCAAAAAGAGAAAGCCAGTCTTCTTCTGACGGAGGAGAGGGGCAATCCGGCGCTACGTCGTCCGCGTAGAAGAAATTTCGAGGAGATTCTCGTGAATCAAGCCTTGACGAGAATCTCCTCGAAGATTATCATTCCGCGACAATAAGTAATATTTGATCGCGAATGAACTCTTGTTTTTCTGTGAATCCTCATGTAAGAAAGAGGGCGCAACTAATTTTTAGAGTACTGAGTGACGAAAGAAAGGAACTGGCTTTATGCCTACAATTAACCAATTAATTCGCAAGCCACGGGAAGTAATTAAAGCCCGCAACAAGGTCCCTGCGATGCAAGCTTGTCCGCAAAAGCGGGGCGTTTGTACGCGTGTGACGACGACAACCCCGAAAAAGCCGAACTCGGCTCTTCGTAAGATTGCACGTATTCGTTTGACCAACGGCTTTGAAGTGACCGGATATATCCCGGGAGAAGGGCATAACCTGCAAGAGCACTCGGTCGTTATGATTCGCGGCGGTCGTGTTCCCGACTTGCCTGGTGTTCGGTATCACATTATTCGCGGTACCTTGGATACTCAAGGTGTCCAAAATCGTAAGCAAGGCCGTTCCAAGTACGGTACGAAAAGACCTAAGTAGGAGTAGAGTTCAATGGCGCGTAGACGTGCAGCAGAAAAGCGTGAAGTTTTCCCCGACGCAAAGTTCGGTGACATCATCATTACAAAGTTTATTAATAATGTCATGCGTCGCGGCAAGAAATCCGTAGCAGAGCGGATTGTCTATGGCGCGTTCGAGACGATTCAGAAAAAGACCGGGAAGGATCCCGTTGAGCTTTTTCATCAGGCGATCGACAATGCGAAACCCGCTTTAGAAGTGCGTTCTCGTCGCGTCGGCGGTGCCACATACCAGGTTCCGGTCGAGGTTCGGGCGGAGCGAGCTCAGGCTTTGGCGATTCGTTGGATCAATGATGCCGCACGCGGTCGTTCCGAGAAGACCATGACGGACTCTCTAGCAGGAGAGCTGCTGGATGCGTCCCAAAATCGCGGTAATGCGATCAAGAAGCGCGAAGACACGCACCGTATGGCAGAAGCAAACAAGGCATTCGCACATTATCGTTGGTAGGAAATAAGGTAAATTAAAATGGCAAGAACAACCCCAATCGCACGCTACCGCAATATCGGTATTATGGCCCACATTGATGCGGGTAAAACGACAACGACCGAGCGTGTTCTCTATTATACCGGAAAATCCTACAAAATCGGTGAGGTGCACGAGGGTGCGGCCACCATGGACTGGATGGAGCAGGAGCAAGAGCGCGGTATTACGATTACGTCCGCTGCAACAACCTGTTTCTGGAGAGATCACCGGATTAACATTATCGACACGCCCGGACACGTCGACTTTACGATTGAGGTCGAGCGCTCTTTGCGCGTTCTTGACGGTGCTGTTGCAGTTTTCGACTCTGTTGCAGGTGTTGAACCTCAATCAGAGACCGTATGGCGTCAGGCGGACAAGTATAATGTGCCGCGGATTTGCTTTGTCAACAAGATGGATCGCATCGGCGCTAACTTCTATCGGACCGTTGACATGATCATTGATCGTCTCGGCGCAACACCACTCGTGATTCAGCTTCCTGTCGGCTCCGAGTCCGATTTTACAGGTGTTGTTGACTTGGTCAAGATGAAGTCGATTCGTTGGAAAGACGAAAGCTTGGGGGCTGAATTTGTTGAGGAAGAGATTCCTGCTGATCTTCAGGCAAAAGCGCAAGAGTATAGGACAAAGCTCGTTGAGCTTGCTGTTGAACAGGATGATACGGCCCTTGAGGCTTATCTTAACGGCGAAGAGCCATCAGCTGAAACATTGAAAAAGTGTATTCGAAAAGGAACATTGAGCAGTTCATTCGTTCCTGTTTTGTGCGGATCCGCTTTCAAAAACAAAGGTGTTCAACCGCTTCTAGACGCCGTCGTTGACTTTTTACCGTCACCGGTTGATGTGGAGGCGGTTCGTGGGACCGACTACAGCGGTGAAAAGGAAATCTTGCGTAAGCCGTCCGATGAGGAACCCTTTGCGGCCCTTGCCTTTAAAATTATGACCGATCCTTTCGTAGGATCTCTTACTTTTACCCGTATTTATTCAGGAACGTTAATAAGTGGATCGACGGTCTTGAACTCAGTAAAGGATAAGAAAGAACGCGTTGGTCGTATGCTTTTAATGCACGCAAACAGCCGCGAAGATATTAAAGAAGCCCATGCGGGTGACATCGTTGCCATTTGTGGCCTTAAAGAAACAACGACCGGAGAGACACTCTGTGATCCGTCCAAGCCTGTTGTTCTTGAGCGGATGGAATTTCCAGATCCTGTCATTGAGATTGCGATCGAGCCTAAATCAAAAGCTGACCAGGAAAAAATGGGGCTTGCTCTTTCTCGTCTTGCTCAGGAAGACCCTTCTTTCAGAGTGACAACAGATCATGAAAGTGGTCAAACCGTCATCAAGGGAATGGGTGAGCTTCACCTTGAAATTAAGGTCGACCTCCTGCGTCGCGACTTTAAAGTCGAGTGTAACGTCGGACAGCCTAAAGTGGCATATCGTGAAACTATTACGAAAAAGAATAAGGTTGATTACACGCACAAGAAGCAATCAGGTGGTGCGGGACAATTCGCGCGGGTCATCATTGATTTTGAGCCCCTTGAACCCGGTTCCGGTTTTCAATTTGAAAGTCAGATCGTCGGTGGTTCTGTTCCGAAGGAGTACATCCCCGGTGTCGAGAAAGGGTTGAAATCTGCTCTTGAAACAGGTGTGATTGCGGGCTTCCCGATGATTGATTTTAAGGCAACGCTCATAGACGGTGCGTACCACGATGTGGACTCCAGCGTGCTTGCATTTGAGATCGCGGCGCGTGCAGCCTTTCGTGAAGGCATCAAGTCTTGTGCGCCGAAGCTTCTTGAGCCGATGATGAAGGTCGAAGTCGTAACGCCGGAAGAATACATGGGTGATGTGATCGGTGACTTAAACAGTCGTCGCGGTCAGGTCAGCGGTATGGACCAACGCGGAAATGCACGTGTTGTCAATGCAATGGTGCCTCTTGCAAACCTTTTTGGATATGTAAACACCTTGCGTTCCATGAGCCAAGGCCGCGCGCAGTTCACCATGCAGTTCGACCATTATGAGCAGGTGCCTCAAAACGTTGCAGATGAAATTTCTGCAAAGAACGCTTAAATTTATAGAGTTAAGGAAAGGATAAGACCATGGCAAAGGAAAAATTTTCGAGGAGCAAGCCGCACTGTAACATC
>CAYUCY010000035.1:0-15170 GCA_964443525.1 uncultured Thiotrichales bacterium | reverse complement strand
TCCTTCGGTTGGATTTCCCCTTTGATATTGAGGAACATGACGTGAAGGCCGCCAGGAGCTAAATGGGTCATCTCTCCCTTTTTTAGGGAGATTTCCTTCACAGGGCGCATTTTAAAGACATTTCCTTCTTTGATATGGGTGTGAAGCTCTACCTTCTCGCAAAAATCCGCTTTACATCCGACCAGGACATCATCCTCAAGACCTGCATTCTTGATATGCATAAAAAGAGCTGAATTGGGCCCTGTAGATGCGCGAATCCAAGGCTTTTCGATTTCGAGAGAAGAGGTTTCAGAAGCACTTTTATAGAGGATGACGGGACTCTCTTTGTCCTGATATGCTTGGGACGCGGGGGTGAAAGAAAAAGAAAGAGATATAAAAGTTAGAAAAAGAAATTTTTTGAGCATGGCGGGTCCTTTAACGTTAAGGTTAAGATAGAGCCGAAAGGCTTCCCCCTTTATAGCGGAAACAGAATCGAAACGAAAGGGGATGGTTGAAAAGATATGTTGTCCTGAAATGGCGTCCCCAGGGGGATTCGAACCCCCGTTGCCGCCGTGAAAGGGCGGTGTCCTAGGCCTCTAGACGATGGGGACAACAAAAGAACCTTTACAGGCTCCAGCTGACAAAATCAAGCAATTTTTTGCAAAGATCTTATTGGGATAAAAATCCGCTTTCGCTAACGCGGGCAATCGTCGGGCCAAGGACAATGATGCCAATAGCGGGCAGGCTCAAGAGAATCACGGGAACCGTCAATTTGGCAGGTAGTTTCGCTGCCTTCTCTTCGATTTGCAACATTTTGTGCTTGGTAAACTCCTGAGATAAAACGCTTAACGTGTTACCAATGGCAACTCCTTGAGTTTCAGCTTGCATCAAACTGGTCGCCAAGGCCTTGACAAGGGGTGAGTCAATTTGACGCGCAAAATTCTTATAAGCCAGCGTTCGATCGGGAAGAATGCTGAGTTCAGCAGAAAAAGCTGCCAACTCACGAGCAAGGTCCGGGTTAACATAAATGAGCTCTTGCGCGATGCGATCCAACGCATTTTCAAGGGAGAGTCCCGCCCTGACACACACAACCAACAAATCAACCGTCATCGGCAGATGTCGGATCAACCTATCGGCCCTTCGCTTGATTATAATATCAATTATATAATCAAATCCTCTGATCCCGAGAAAAATGAAAAAAACGAAGATCCCTGCCTTGACGGGCGGTTTCATCGTAATAAAAGGAACGTAAAGAGCATTAAGGATAAAGAAGAGCGTCACAAAGGCAACCGTAAGTCCAGCACGGGACAAGGCAACGACGGGTGACGCTAAAGAGGGATCCCAACCGCACTTCTCGAATTTCTCACGATACTTGGCAGCCGATTTCATGTTGCGGGATTTTAAAGAATCCATAAATCCTCGAGATTTAGAAAAAAAAGATTTAATAGAATTTTCTTTTTTCTTTTTCTTTTCCCCCAAAGGTTTAATGTCTTTCGAAAAGCGTTGAAGACGATTTCTTAAGCTTTGTTTATCGAAGTGAGATCTGAGAACGAAAAAAGCAACGAGAAAAATGAAAAAGGCGAGAAACGGCAAAACAACGCCATCCGAAAGAAGATGTTCTAGTGAGTATTCCATTTTCCTACTCCACCTTAACGTCTACCATCCATTTAATCACGAGAGCTTCAAAAACCAGAAGACCGATGACGACTTTAATGTATGTAATTCCCTTGGAGTCATAAAAAAAGAAATCCAAGTAGGATGGCTGAGTGAAACTCACAACGATCCAGATGACAACGGGAATACTACCGAGAATGAGCCCTGTCGTTCTGCCTTCCGCCGAGAGCGCCTTTGCCTTATGACGAATTTCTTGTCTCCGGTGAAGCAAATTAACGATGTTTTCAATCACCTCTGCCAAACTTCCTCCCGTTTGCCGTTGGATAATAAGGGCGCTCGCAAAGAAATGAAAGTCTGTCGTATCTACCCGTTCTGAAGCCAGATGCAACGCATCTTCGTAAGCCACCCCCAGTTCCAAATGTTCAATAATCCTTTGAAATTCGGATCCGATCGGTGGTTGAACTTCCTTGGCAACCAAAATAAAAGCTCTCTCAACGGAATGCCCTGCCTTGATCGCCCGTAAAATAATGTTAAGTGCATTCGGCAGCTCAAGCATAATTTTGTTTTGACGCCTTTTCCTCAAAAAAGCAAGGATGAGAGCAATCATCACTCCATTAGCACCGACGGCCGACAAAACAGAGACAGGCAGAGTAAAACCGTAAAGAAACTCTATACCAACAACCCAAGCAAAGAGAAAGACAACGCAGATGAAGAAAAATTGAGTCAGAGAAATGTTAAGTCCGCTTTGGTAAAGTTTGGTTTGAAGCCAGCTTTCCGACTGCATACTCTTCAAGTACTGCTGAAGTTTTTTTTCGATCATGCCGATTTTTCTTTTCTGGAAAAGCTTTAAGTCTTCTTTTTCAGAAACGGTGACCGCACTCGACATGCCAGCGAGCCGTCGCTTAAGAATAAGTCTCTCCTCCCTCAATGTCATAATCTTATCGACGGTAATATAAAGAATGAAAAAGAGAATGAAGGAAAACCCGCTCAAAAGCGCATATTTCGTTGTCATTTAAGCCTCCCGCTTAAACTTTAAGCATCTTTCAAACAGGAAAGAAGGGTTTCCTCTTCCCCAAACCATTTTGCTTTTTCGAGAATATAAGGCGTCTTCTCCAGAACCTTGTAAGAACCGTGAATAATCCCTTGTTCGTCCGTTGACTCGTATTCGAATTGAAAGATGTTCTTATAATCGATCTCACTGTTTACGATTTCGCGAATCTCACAGATTTGGGTGATCCTACGTTTTCCGTCCCGCATACGAGACACGTGAACGATGAGATCGACAGCACCGGCGATGTAATTACGTAAAACATGGTTAGGAAGATCGTGACCCGTCATCAGAAGCATATTTTCAAGACGATCCAAGGCTTCTTTCGCACTGTTGGCATGGATGGTCGACATGGATCCGTCATGCCCCGTATTCATAGCCTGTAGCATGTCAAAGGCCTCAGCACCGCGGCACTCTCCAACGATAATTCGATCGGGTCGCATACGCAGGGAATTCTTCACAAGATCCCGAATCGTAACTTCTCCGCGGCCCTCAATATTTGGAGGACGCGACTCAAGACGAACAACATGCGGTTGATCCAGTTTCAACTCGGCTGAGTCTTCCAGCGTTACAATTCTTTCATTTGGATTGATGAGTTGAGAAAGAGCATTCAAAAGGGTTGTTTTTCCGGCCCCTGTTCCCCCTGAAACGATAACATTCAAACGACATTTTGCAGCGATCTTTAAAAAGTCGCTCATCGCCTTTGAGAGAGAACCGAACTCAACCATTTGATCGAAGGAAATGGTCTTTTGAGAAAACTTTCGAATAGAGATCGAAACGTCGTCAAGAGCTACAGGCGGGATAATGATATTCACGCGGCTTCCGTCTTTAAGGCGCGCATCCACCATAGGACTGGATTCATCGACACGGCGCCCTATAAAATTTGCGATTCTCTGAGCCACCTGCAGAAGATGGCGTTTGTTTCTGAAGCGAACGTTTGTCAGATAGAGTTTTCCTTTGCGTTCTACGAAAATCGTATCGAAAGCATTGACGAGAATATCGTTAATATCAGAATCCTTCAAAAGGACTTCTAACGGGCCCAATCCGATCATATCGTTGATGATGTCGTCAGCAACTTGCTGTTGCTCGTGAAACGTGGTCCTGGAGTGGGATTCTTCACTGTATTCGACGATGAACCGCTCGATTTCAGAACGAAGAGCCGTTCGATCCATCCGAGAGACCGTCGCCAGATCGATCTGAGTAATCAAACGATCAAAAACGTTATCTCTGAATTCTTCCAGTTGAGGAGTAAATCTTTTAGCTTGCGTTTCAAAGAGCGCAACGTTTGAAAAGTCTTTTTTTTGGCGAAGACCTTCCGCACCCCCCTTCTCAGTCCCCTCTCTTGAATGAGAATCAGAAGATCCGTCCTTCTGTCTTCCTTTTGACACTGTGCTTGCTCCTGAAAACATATATACTACCTTAATGGCCTCCGAATAGGCTCGATAAGAATGATTTACCCTGCTCCAGAGGGCGTCCCAGAAGCAGAGTCGTAAACTCTCTGATTTGTTTGGGTAAATACCCCTTCTCCTTCATCAGCGGAACGCCCCGATTGAAGGCCTCAAGAGGAAGAGCGTGGTCAAAATGAAGAACGTAGCTGATCTGGGATTGGATAACTTCCTCGAAATCTTTGACCGAAAATTCGCCTTCCTTATAGAGCTTATGATTGTTTACGAGGATCAGAAGACGCTGCTGAAGATTTTGCTTTGCCCTAAAATAGTCGACAAGTTTAGCCGTTCTTTTCACGGACGGGAGTGTCAGATCACACACGATAACAATCGTATCCGAGGCGTTTAAAGCTACCTGCTGCATGCCGGGGCAGTCGTTCCAAGGCACGTCAAAAACCGTATAATTATATCGCATAGAAAGTATTCTCAGAAGATCTCTTAAACTCTCAGGCGCATCAAGGGTCTCATGAAAAAGTTCCGCCTCTGAGCATAAAATACCAAGACGCGACTCATATTTTGAGATGAGCCTTTCAACGAGCAGTTCGTCCATCTTGCCGGGCTCTTCCAAAATCTCGTAGAAACTGCCCGTTGGTAAAAGATCAAAGAATTGGGCTCCCAAGCCTGCCTTTAAATTTAAGTCCACAAGACACGTCCGCTTTGTGTGCACTTCCGCTATTTCATAACAACAGTTAGCAGCGATTGTAGAAGTTCCGACCCCTCCTCTTGCTCCGATGAAGGAGATCACATGACCTGCCGATGAGAATCCCCCTTCAGCAGCCCGCACATCCTTTCCTTGAAAGACATCCTGGATGCTTTTAACCATCAGGTTTTGGCTGAGAGGTTTAGCCAGATAATCGCTGACACCTACCGTCAAAAGCTTTCTGAACATGCCAATATCGTTACTATTTCCGATCGCAATAACTTTTACACTCGGGTCGCACACTTCTGCGATCTTCTGAATATCCGAAATCGGCAGAGAAGAGGACGAAAGATCCAAAATCAAAAGACGGGGTGATGGGTTATCTTTCAGATAGTTATAAGCAACACCCATCTCGCCTTTTTGGATAAGAGGTTTAAAGCCGAGTTCTTTTAAAGGAAACCCTTTCATAAGGGTTTCGGTCTGCGCATCTGCTACGAATGCGACCAGATCAAACTCCGAACTTCCCTTATCCCCTGCCGCCATTTGTATCCCCTAGTCTGCTATTTCTCTGTTTCAACCTTCTCAACGCGCAGCTCTTTCTGCTTGCCTTCTCTGAACTTTTTCAGGTACGTTGCGTTGGTCGGGCCATCCCTCTGAGCCAGGGGCAAGGAGTCATAGAGATCTTTAGGCTCAGCAACCATGTTTGCAAAATTATATTCATTCACGCACCCGAACTCCTGTTCTCCGTTCGGCCGTTCAACAGTTCCCATCACAGGCCACCCTTTGCACTCAGGCATCACGATTTCGTACTGCTCTAATGTCAGTGTTATCATGTTTTGGTTAATAGAACCTTGACGCAGGGCCGCAGCAGGCTCAAGGGTCGCTACCCGAATGCGATGTCTTTCAATGCCCAAATCCGCCAGGTATTTCTTCAGAATTTTAAGCCGGGCCGCATGAGGATTTTTATGAGCCTTGGCGTCCGTCGTATTTAAAGTAACCACCGCATAAAGAAGAAGCTTCGGCTTTGTTTTTGAAACAAGCTGATTAATTTTTCTTCTCTCCTGAGGCGAGAGATCCGTAGCCCCCCTCTTGAAGTAGAGGCTTTCCATATAGACTTGACGATTGACTTTCGTCTCCCAAGGCTCTTTCACACGAGGATCCGTGACACAACCGGCACCTAGAACCGAAACCCCTAAGGCTAACAACAACGCTTTTTTGGTCATCCTTAAACTCCCCTTTAATCCGTATAAAATCCAGCAATACTCTTCATCCGAGCGCCCCCCTCAGGTGTTTTGTTCAAGCGCCTCATAAACAAGGTCTCCAGAGTCGACTCATAGCGAAGGTTCTCGGTTGGTACCTTCAGGTTTTTGGGCGCCGTCGGATTGACAATGTAGGGCGTGACAATAATGACAAGCTCCGTCTCTTTCCGCCTGAATTCCGTTGACCTTAGGAGAGCACCAAGAATAGGAATATCCTTGAGTCCTGGAAAATCGGTGACTGCATTCGCCATATCATGAGAAAGAAGCCCAGCCATGGCCAGACTCTGGCCGCTCGACAGTTCAACGGCGGTCTCAGCCTTACGGGTTTTAATCGAAGGAATTTCGGCAACTCCGCCTCCGACAGGGAATTGGAGCCTGTTTACAGCATCGAGCTCACTCACCTCAGGTCGCACATGAAGCCGGATCAGATCAGGTGAGAGAACCGTCGGTGTGAAGGATAAACTGATACCGAACTGTTTGAACTCAATCGTAATCCGGTTATTGTCTTGAGGGACGGGATAAGGAAACTCACCGCCGACAAGAAATGAGGCATTTTCGCCCGAAACCGCAATCAGGTTCGGCTCAGCCAAGACGGTCCCGAGGCCTTCCTGATCGATCATGTCAAGGAGATTGGTATAATCGCTGATACCGTCATTAAAGCGAAATCCGAGGCTTCCGAACGGAACGTTCGTGCCAGTCGTCTTCCGGTCAAAGCCACCAAGAGCATTGAGCGGATTTCGTCCCGTCATAACGGTTGCGCTGAATTTATTATCCATGTTGATCGCATTAAAGGCCCAGTTAGGGTTAATTCGCGTGAGCACGTCCCGCCTGATTTCTGCAACCCGAACCTTCAAGTACACCTGCGTTGCCGATGAAATCGTAATGTTATTTACGATCTTCTCGCCCTTATCAATGAATTGACTTGCCATATTTTCAATGTCACTGACGATTTTTGTTGAGCTGGCCGAACCCGAAAGCATAATACCGTTAGGAGCAGAGGTTGCTTTAATTTCCTCTTCAGGATAGAGACTTGAGATCATTCGGGTCAGCGCCTCGAGATTGTGGTTGACGGAGATTCCAATTTCGTCCTGCCTCCCGCCGGCATAAGAAATAAAGAGGGTCGTGCTTCCCGTTTTTTTACCGTAGACGTAAACGCCTCTGCCTTCCGTGACCTTAATGTCCGCAATTTCTGGACTTGCGATAAAGACTTCGATAATCTCACCATTTGTAGGAATAAATTTTGCCGCATTCTTCTCAAGCGAGACTAATTGATGGGCATACGAGACGAAAGCCATAAAACAGGTCAAGAAAATCAGGAGCAAAAACGTCCTATGTCCGCTCTCCTTTGTTAGTTTTCGGAGTCCTCTGTAATTGACTATCATCTTGTAATCTCCTTTAATAAATATGAGGTTGTCGCTCGTTATTTACTACCGCCGCGCGAGACAACGACCTCTTTTTTCTCTTGATGAATCACCTTTTTCCTGACCCCGCCTTTGGGAGGCGTCATAGCACTATAATGACTGATCACGATATGTCCTTCTCGAATAGAGGCCGCAAGCTCTTCCGCCTGACTCGGATCTACTTCTAAAGTAATGGCTTTGGGAAGCTTATCGCCTTTAGATGTTTTCCCTTCCTCGTAAAAAGTTGCGTCCACCGCAATCACCTTGACTCCCTCAAGAACGATTTGCCCTTGAATGTCTTCTTTTCCCACCTTTTTCGGCAGGATAATATCCACGTAATCCCCGGGGGCATATAAGTTGTTCGGATTTGCAATGCTTTTAAAGGGGACTGAGATCGCTTTCATCCCGGGTCTGATCAGCGCCGTCAAAACGTTCTTGCTATCCACAGGCACAAGATCTACTTTCTTTAAGGGCTCGCCCTTAACTATCTTATAAAGAACGACGCGCCCTTCCAACTTTTCCTTACTTTTTCCGTCCTCTTTGGTGAAATATTCCTCATTAAAAGACTTCCGGGGCCATTTGACCCAATCGAATTTGGCTTCATCATAGATGTCACCGGGGTTTAGGTCGACGCGCGCCACAAGAACATCCACCATGCTCGCCTTATCCCGGTTGAGCGCCAATAAATCTCCTCTTTTTTGAATTACATACACCAGAACAGCCACCCCGAGCGCTAAAACAAACGCGATCAAAAGACTGAGAAAATTTTTAGACTGGTTCATAACGATTTTACTCCCTGAGTCTGAAAATAAAGGGCACAGAGGGACCCGATAAAGATCGCCACCCCGTATGGCAAAGGCGCCTTGAACTTACTATCTGTTTTTTGAGAAAGCTTTCCGTCACCAAGATTGTTCTTGAGATAAACACCAACTCCGGGTACCGCTTCTAGCTTTTTAACGCAAAAAGCCCGAAAAGCATTGATCTGAGCACCTACCAGCAAATATATGCCCCCCAAAAGGGCTCCTGCGAGAGACATAGCGAGGAGAAACATAACCACATTAATAGGAGTCATCCACAAAACAGTCACCGCAATAAACTTCGTGTCCCCTGCTCCCAGGACTTTGAAATAAAAGAGAATGTATCCGATAAAAAGAGCAATTGAAAAGAAAGCAAAGGGCCAAATTAAATCCTTCGGCGTCTGAAACAGGCCTACCTTTGCAACGAAAAGAACTAATAAAAACAAAAGAATGGCATTGGGAATTTTAAACGTCAGGAAGTCTATCACAGCTGCAAGGCCAGCCCCAATCATAAAGGCGACAAGAAAGATCTCCATGGTGCCTCCCTTTTATATTTGTCTTGATAATTTAACATAAATTTTGTTAAATGTTTATAAATAAATCAAGGGAGTTGCCGACGTGAAACCTGATTTTTTCTTTTTTATTAAGGAAGTTAAGGGATACGCCCTACTATCTGTGTTATTTTTTGCCCTGAGTGTTGCAGGATGTCAACACACGGACACATCAAATGAATCGTCCCGATATCTCAAAATTGCTCAAGAAATGCAAAAAGACGGAAACTATAACACGGCTCATGGGTTTTATTCGCAGGTTCTTGAAAAAGATCCAGATAACAAGACGGCGCGCATCGGGATCGCAAGAATGCTGAAAGAAACAAATCGCCCTCACGAAGCTCTCAAAGAACTTCAAGCGGCTCTTAAAACCGATTCGGATAACCAAGATCTTCAGGTCGAGGTCTGTCGTCTTCAGATCGAGATAAACCAGGCGGGGGAGGCCAAAAAGATTGCCTCCTCTCTTTGTGAGAAAGACCCTAAGAATCCGACCTATCTGAATCTCTTGGCCGTCTCTCATGATTTGTTAGGGGAACATCAAGAGGCCCAAGACATTTACCAAAAAGCAATTACTCTTAACCCTGAGAACCTTCGTGTGCGTTCTAATCTCGGTCTTTCTTATGCTCTCTCCGGCGAGACAACGAAATCCATCACTCTTCTCGAAGAAGTCGTCAACCAACCACATGCAACGGCGAAGGATCGTCAAAATTTGGCCGTTGCCTATTCCTTGGCAGGTCTGACATCCAAAGCCAAGCCTCTTTTCCATCAGGATCTCTCGGAAGAAGATACCCTGCAAACACTGAGATTCCTTCAAGGCGCTCGTTCAAAACCTTTAAGTGTCTTGAAGAGCACTTCTACATCTTCTTTTTTAAATGAGACGACGCCGAAAAGAGAAACTCAACAAAAAATAGATTCCCATAAGATAGAAGAGACTTACATCGGTCCCGATGCTTCTTTGAAAAAAGAAGCTCCTCTTTCTAAAAAACGTGTAAAAAAAGCGATACAAAGAACTGCTTGAGGAATACTGTCAAGCTTCCACTTTATTCCCCTAGGAGCGTATTCATCTTGTCCGCTCGCGGGACGACGATGCTGATTTTTTTTAATTGCTGATTGCCGATTACGGAGGCAAACACCAAGCTTGAATAATTATAAGTGACCTCAGTCACGATGATCGTTTGATCCTTAGTCAGAGTCAGGGCATTTGGCAGAGGAGCAGGCATCTGTCCTGGTGCACCGAATTCACTGGCCCCGCCATTAAAACTTTCCTGCCATGAGATAATCATATCGGCAGGATCTTCGGACTCGAGCGCGTTACGCATCTGAGACACTACGACTTGACCGGGTGCAAAACTGAAAGGCTCAAGATAGGTAGATGATTGAGCCAATAGTTCCTGAAGGGTCGCACGCGAAATGTTTTGTCGGCTGACGATGTCGGCCATACCATGGGCAAGGCGGGCCAACTTGTTTTGAATCAAACTGAACGAGACAATCTCATAGACGTTCGAAATTAAAATAACATAAATGGGTAAAACGAGTGCAAACTCAATTGCGGGGTCTCCCGACGTCCCCCTAAAGAATTTCTTAAACCTATGCCAACAACCTTTTTTAAAGATCACTATCCTCTCCTTAAGAGGCAGGAAAATCTTCATTAACGACAACCGTGCTTGCCCGAACCGTCACAAAACGACTCTCCCCCAAAAAAGGCATGAGCGTATCCCATACATATTCAAGCTCAAGACGCACGGCCTGCCCTCCGACACCGAAAGATCCCGAGGTTCCCTGATCCGCATCCCACCGTCCGTTGCCGTTCAAATCCGTAAAGGGCTCACCCACATCCCATTCCCCATTACCGTTCAAATCGGTGAAAGGTTCGGGTCGCCCCAAACTTTCAAGATTTACATAAGCCGTTGTTTTTACAGTGACTTTTTCAGGGTTGAGAGCGCCCGCCGAATATTTTTGAACACTATCTTTGATTCTCTGCGTGATTTCCGCGAATCGATCTGTATTTCCGCCCACAATGCCGAAACGAGCAGCTTCTCTTGCGGCTCCTTCCAAGGTATTTTGGGCCATCAAAACAAAAGCCAGCTCTAAACTCGCTACAACAAGAAGAACAAAAACAGGCCCCACAATAGCAAAAGAGATCGCCGAGGTTCCTGATTCCGAAAGAATTCCTCTCACCTTTTGACGAAAATGATTCAGGCTTAAACTCACCATTCTCCCTTTTCAGTTCCACCGTAAACAAAAAAGACGCTCTCAGGATGCTTAAAAAGGAACTGTTGCGGTCCCTGAAAAAGGTCTTGTAACAGGCCGGCCCTGAGAGGCTTTGAGGCTCCTCTCTTAAAACATCCAAGGACAGGGGGCGAGAGAGGAAATTCTACCGCCCCCACTCTAAAAGAGACGCTTTAGAGAGCGCCGGCAACCTGGTTGAACATAGCAACGAGCGCTGTTCCCACATCCGTCGCCGCGAGAATAATCACGACTGCAATCAACCCTGCAATGAGACCATACTCGATTGCAGAAGCGCCCTCTTCATTCCTAATGAAATTTTTAAGATCCATTTTACCCTCCACTGCTTTTTTCTAAAGTCATAGATCGGTGTTTCTCTTATGACCATATTTTTATTATACATAAGAATTCTAAAAAAATTCAACTTTTTTAAAGTTAAATAAAGGTTAACGGTGAAAAGAACTGAGAAAAAGAGCTCTCCAAAAGGACATGAAAGAATTTTTTCATGTACGATAGATTTAAAAGCCTCCTATCTCAGACGTAAAAAAATGAAAAACAGTCAAGTTTTTATTTCGGACACTTCCAGTCTTCAGACTCTGCTTAGTCTCAAAAAATTAATTCATTTCGAAGATCCCCCTCATTAATAAAATATATAATTTTTTACAGTAATGACACAAAGGAGGAGCGTTAAGATTTTAGCTTTATCCCTTCTAAAATGTTAAGAATAAGGTCATCTACTTTCTTCAGACGCATGGAGTATAGATTCTCATGGGCCTTCAATTTTTCAAATTTTTCTCGATAATACCTGAATTAAGTCCTGGAATACCTGACGGCGCGCAAGAAAGGTTTTTCTCTTGACAAAGCTGAGGATTCGGGGCTATCTAGGCTTGATGAATTTTTTCGGAGTAAAAAATGGCAAAAGCAACATCCATTAAAATCAAGTTATTGAGCACCACCGACACGGGTTTTTTTTATGTAACCAAAAAAAATCCGCGTACGATGACGGAAAAGATGGAAAAACGCAAGTATGATCCCGTTGCTCGTAAGCACGTGATTTTCAAGGAAGCTAAAATCAAGTAATACTTCCGAGTCCCTGTTTGAGAGGCCTTTAGGGCCTCTTTTTTTGTCTTGACGTATCCTTTGAATGCTCCTCATAATTAAGAAAAAAACAGGGAATAAACATGAACAAAATTGAAAAAGACGCAGATCTCCTTGCCGAGAAAGTTGATTGTTATTTTAGAACAAAGCAGGCACACCTGATCATCGGCTTTTTCGTCGCGATCATCGCAGTTATTTCAGGATTAAACAGCTATCCTCACATTAAAGCGGAATATAGCCATATTTTTCATTACGTGGGTTTAGTCGTGATCACAATTTTCGTCATTGAAATCGGGGCTCGAATCATCCTGACCAAGACCCTCTTTTTCAAAAACGCTTGGAATATTTTTGATTTCGTAATTATTACGGCTTCGATCCTTCCTCTCGGAGACGATTATACGGCCCTCCGAATTCTGAGACTTTTAACCACACTCAACCTTTTGGAAATTTTTCCCAAGACCAGACAGGTGATCGACGGTTTTCTGAGATCTCTTCCGGGACTTTTGAACGTTATCTTTCTTGAGCTTGTCTTTCTATATACCTTTAGCATTATGGCAACCAATTTCTACGGTCATATTCTGCCGGATGCCTTCGGGAATGTGGGACGGTCCATGTACAGCCTTTTCAGCATGAACGGAAACCTGGATTGGCTCGCTTTCTTTGAGCCTCATGAAAAGGTTGCGCCGAACCTTTGGATTTTCCTCTTGATCTACGTCATCGTTGCGGGGTTCATTTTAATGAATTTTGTCGTCGGAACCATCATCGATGCCATGAATGAGGCATCAATTGAGGACCAAAGGAAAAAGGGAGTCCATGAACTCGACAATCGATTCCAGTCCCTGTCAAAGGAACTAGAAGAAATTAAAAAACTTCTTCATTCGAAGAAATAGCTTAAACTAAGATTTCAACTGCTCCATCAAATCCTGTGAGGATATGAAGGACGCCTCCTGAAACTCCTGTCAACTGAGCCACCGGAATGAATCCGGATCCGTCATGTAGGTCTACGGAAAGAATAAATGCGTGGTCATCGGTTGGAGAGATGTCAATATAATTTTCGATCTCATCCCCTTCATCATAACCTGCCCTTGAGAGAATTTCAGCGAGATCAATTTGGTCTTCAAGAATGTTAAAATGTCGAATTGTCTCGATTTCATTCGGGAGAACCGGCAATTGAATCTCGAAGATTTCGTACCCATGTGAAGGGTCTGATATTGAAGTGTGAGGAAATGCAATGATTTTCTTATCCGATTGAATCAAGTCCATATCATAAAAAACGCTCGTTTCTTCTTTTTCTTCAGAAAAAAGCACGTAAATTTTAGCGCTCTCGAACTTTGCATCGTCAACATTGTTCCGGTCTGCGAATGCTGCTCTCTTAAGATTAGATTCGATTCCAGAAATTCTGATAATAAAATCGAGGGAGGTTTGAAGTTCTTCGACGGAATGGATCACCTCTGCACCGCCCGTATTATCGATACGAGCCAGATAATCGAGACTGCTCGGATTAAAAAGACCGAAAGCAAGAGAGGAAATCTTCAAAGAATCAAACTCTTCCCCGATCCTTTCCGGGCCCTCATGTCCCTGAACGGGGCTTCCGTCGGAAATAAAGTAATGAAGGCGATGATCCGTTGCGAAAGTCGTATGTCTGAAATAATTCAGAGCTTCCCTGAGAGCAAGATCATAATGCGTTCCCCCTTCTGCTTGTAAAGAGCTCAAATAGTCGTGAATTTCCGTCACGTGATCAAAAAAACCCCAACGTCCCTTCACTTCCTGAAATATAAAGGTTGCCGTGGGTCCCAAGACGTTCGAAAAAGGAATCATATGAATAATGATTTCTACAGGATCATGTGCTTCTCTGGCCTCCATCCCGTAAAGGGTAAACTGGTCTGCAAGCGAGAGAAGAGCCGTTTTAGCAATTTCAAGGCGACTCACTCCCCCATGAAGCGTATCCATGCTTGCTGACACGTCCAAGGACCAGACCATGTTAAACGAGTCAAACGGCCCGGAGCCCACAATTTCTGAATCAGCTCGGATAGGAAGCGGGGATGCAGGGGGCACTTCTGACAATGAAGAGAGGGCAACAGCTATCACTCCCCTTGAGTTTTGATTTAGCTCAATACCCGACACGCCTGAAAGAACAGGCGATAAACTTTTTCCAAAGATCATAAATATAATCCCTGTTCATTTCTTCTTACCTTTACAGTTTAACACTATTAGACAAAAATTTGCAACTTATAGAGAAATTCACAATAAAAAAGGCCCCTTACAGAGCAAGAGGCCATTCTTCGAAGCTTCTTTCCAAAAAGTTAACCAACAGCCAAATCTTTTAGAAGGTCAGACCAGGTGTAGCCTGACGGAAGCTTTTTCTCACCCGTTAATCCCTCTGGCAGCTTTGTTTCACTCTGCTTAGCCGTATGTACGCGCCCATCCTCCGCAAGAAGAGCGTCAAGAAGAGTGGGCGCCGTAAACCCTTCTGGGGCATAGAGCCCAAAAGTTAGCTTTGCTTCATCCGACAGACGAGGGACCGACGGATCCATTCTTTTATGCTCCAGAGTAAAGAGATTCTCCAAAGAGACAGGAAACGTCACATAAACAAGAACCGTTCGCCCGTTTTTGACCTCATAGTCCTGTCCGCTTCCCGACCAGCTTATATCTTGCTGGGCCGTCAGTTGATACACTAAGAAGTTTCTCCCGGGCCAAGGGTTCCCTCGCCAAGAAGTCATCAAAGACTGCCTATCCGTCTTTCCTAAGTGCGGAATTCTGGCTTTTGGAATCGATTTTGACTGAGGATCCTCTCTGAGTTCAACCGGAAAGATAGGTCTTGGGTCCGTTGTCGTGACATCAATCTTATTGACGGATGCCGTAAGAGAACCGACTCCAAAAAGAAGAGCAATAAAAGGGGAAAGAAAATATCGTGCGACAATCATGGATGCCTCCTGTTTTTATTTTTAGCTGGTGGTGCCCGCTGCCAGAGTCGAACTGGCACGCCCTTTCGGACTGCAGATTTTAAGTCTGCTGTGTCTACCATTCCACCAAGCGGGCGCCTGATGCTTTTAGACCCTAGAGAAAACCCCGAAATTTATCAAGAGGAAAACCGAAAAGCCTCCGCAAAAAAG
>CAYUCY010000034.1:0-16526 GCA_964443525.1 uncultured Thiotrichales bacterium | reverse complement strand
GAGAGAGCATTTTCAGCCCTTTATGAGGGGCATTATTATTATAATCTTCGACCATACCAGGAGTTGCTCAAGAACCCTTTGAGCTGATCTTAAATCAGCGATATAAATGTAATCTCTCTTAAAAGTTTTTACAAAAGCTTCAGCCATGCCATTGCTTTCCGGGCTATAGGGAGCAGTTGTGCATATTTCAAAGCCGATAGATCGGCCAAAGTAAACCGTTTCTTTTGCGACGTAAGGAGTGAATAGGTGATGCCCTGATCCAACCTTATTCAGGACATGAGAGCCGTCAGTCACTCGAAGCATACTCCCGCCTCTCTCTTCAAGAAGCCCAGCAGGGATACAATGATAACATTGGGAGTTTCCAATTTAGTAAGTTAAAATGAGACCTGGACGCAGCTTCTCTCACACTGCCCCATTTTAACTTGACGGTGCCTGAACAGATTATCTAATTCTGAACAACCGCTATGCACAAAAATCAATTGATCTTGATCATTATTAATATTCTAATATGTTGGATTTATATAAAATAAAACTTAACCAATATATTTAATTAAATTCACAAATAAGAACTTAATAAAAAGGAGTATTAATGCTTATACTTATTTTATTATTAATTACGATTGAATGTCTATATTCATCGTGCGTCGAAAGCGATAAATTCTTTGATGGATCTAAGATAGCAGCAGTGGGGGAAAAAAGAAAGAGGCTAGATTTAGATAACAGACCAACGAAAAAGAGACGATTAAATCCAAATCCTTTTAATAATTATTCAGTCAATACAGAACCTGCAACTGCAAAAGAGGAAATCCAATTCGAATCATGTGTTTCAATTAATGAAATGTTTGGAGGGGAGAGAGATGTTTCTCATCATGAAAAATCGTCTAGAAATATATACGTTCTTTCAGTTGACGGGGGGGGGATAAGAGGCATAGGATCTTTATATATTTTAAAAGAATTAGAAAAAGAGACAGGAAAAAAAATCTTTGAGATATTTGATAGATTTTACGGCACCTCCACCGGAGGTCTCATCGCGCTACTCATCTCATTAAAATACTCAGCAAAGGAAATTCTGAAAATTTACAAAGACAACTGTCGGAATATTTTTGGAAAAAGTTATTTAGACCCAATCCCTTCTTTTGGTTATATTCTGCCGAAATATAGCAATAATGGATTAAAAAAAACTATACAACGTTATGCATTCGAAAGAAAACTAGAATCATCAGAAAAGCCAGTCTGTGTAACAAGCGTTGATAGGAAAACAAATAAATTAATTTTATTAAGCAGTGAACTAGAAGAGACAAAAAATTTAACATATACGATGTCTGCACTCGCCACAAGCGCTGCACCAACTTATTTTCCATCAGTTTCTATTAACTATAATGGCAGGAATATAGACTGTATTGATGGAGGAGTTTCAGCGAACGACCCGTCTCTAGTTTCGTACATTCACACCATTAGTCACATGAAGGATGAATTCAATAAAAAAATTGAAATATTATCAATCGGTACAGGCGAAAAGGACATTTCGACATTCAAAAATAATGCAGGAATTTTCAGCTTATTGAATCCAAAATATCTCCTAAATTTATTTATGGGTATAAGCCAAGCTCAAGCATCTTCTGTAACCGAATATCTGAAAAAGCATGCTATCATATCAAGATATGATAGATTTCAATTCTATATTAAGTCTGATATCCGTCTTGATGATGTTAGTAGTGATACGATAAAAGCTCTTAAAAAGGCGGCCATTAATAGATGTCGTGAAAAAGATTTTTCAAAATATGTTGAAATAATAAAATCTGAAAGACCAAAGGTTAACCATGAAACTTAATTGGGACGAAATAAGATTATTTTATTATGTAGCTTCTTTAGGAACTTTTAGTAAAGCGGCTCAAGTTCTTCAGGTGAACCAATCTTCTATTAGTAGGCGAATTTCGAACCTCGAGTATAGAGTCCGTAAACCGCTGTTTATTAGAAACACAAAGGGTGTAATATTAACAGATTATGGATGCTTTCTTTTTCAGCATGCAAAAAATATGTATCTTGCGTATAAAGAAATGGACTCATTTTCCTATGAAAATACACTTTCATCTCTCAAAGAAATTATTATTGGAACATATGAAGGATATATTTCAACAACTCTCATTGAAAAATTAGTTCCGTTCATACAGTCAAACCAACATCTAAAATATAAACTTTTATCAGAGGACAGAAATTGGGATGTTCTTTCTAAAGAGGCAGATATATTAATAAGACCTGATATGCCTCATTCCCATAGAATTAAGAAAATATATCTCTATGATATTGAGTATGGATTGTATGCTAGCAAATCCTATCTTGAAAATAGAGGAGTTCCGGTCCATATCTCAGACCTTGAAACACATAATCTAATTTCTTATAAAAGATCAGATGAAGCATACCCCTATATAGAACTGGAATGGTTCCTTGATTTACCATCAACGGAGAAGAGAAAAGAGCCTTATATTATATGTAGTTCGATGAACACACTCTTTCGCCTCATCGAAAAGGGGTGTGGAATAGCCCCCTTTAATAAGGATTCCTATCTAGTTCAAAATCAATCTATTATTCAAATTTTGCCAGAATCTGCTTTATTAAAAATCCCCATTTATCTCTTTGTGCCTGATAAAATAAAAAATGATAACTTAATCAAGGATATTATAGGTTATCTTAAGAATATCTATTCAGAATCAAGCAGGCGGCGCATTCAAGAATGAAGTGCAAATAGTTTAAAGGCAGTTTCAAGAACGAAATGAGAATTTCCATTAAAAATTACTCTAAGGAACCGTTCTTGCAGGAGCGGTTACTTAGGCGACAAGAACCCAATAATTTTCATGGGCCTTGAATATTTGGTCAATATTGAAGTTCTTCGGTAGTTTTTCACGTAGCAATCTTTTACCATTTTCTACAGCTACCTTCTGATAGGATTTATAGGTGCAACTCCATTATTTACCATTCATTAATATATGGTAGGATATAATATTATTATGAAGTTAAAAAAAAATAAAGTTAGATAAGGAGGTAGAAAATATGAGTATATTTATCGTAATGATAATTTCATTCTTATTGCCTGTCGATATCAACGCCAGTGTTGCGAAACCTAAGGATAGAGGAGACAAAAAAGATTGTCCAATTATAAAGGCCGCTGAACTTTATGATGTTCTTTTTGGGAGTACTGGAATAGTTCATTCAAAATTACATGATTTTATTCGTATTAATAAAAAACCCGTAGTTAAATTCCCAAAACTGACTAGCTTATTTAAAGATAAAAACAGTAGTCTTGAAACTTCAATTCCCGCTTCAGGTGGAGATGTTGATGTTAACCAAGGTGATTGTTATTATCCATTCACATATATGGGGAAAAAAATGGGTGCATGGGTGGAGTTTAAATCACGCTAGGGTTGTGTTTCCACATAGCTTGCAGGGTGCATTTATAAAATCAGGTTATTTTTTGAAAGAGTGATTTTTCTATTTTGCAGCCAATGGATATAATGCCCAAAAGAGCTGTTGAAAAAACATAGATGCAAGGACCCCATAACGGATCTATAAGTTTTGCAAGTTGGTGACAAATAAGAGGAGTTGTTCCTCCGAATATGGCAATTCCAAGGCAGTCTCCAAAAGCGACCCCTGAATAGCGGCATTCGTTCGGAAAAAGTGTATTCATAAAAGCACTTGCAGGAGCTATAAACGCCTCTGCTAAGAGTAATAGCACAATCTGGGAGATAAATATGCAGAGAATTTTCTCTTGTGTATATATAAAGAAAATAGGAAAAATAAAAAACATTTGTGCTAGTGCAGCCCAAACCATAAAGCGGCCGTGCCCAACTTTATCTGAAAAATACCCCCATATCGGAAGAGCTATTGTGCCTATGATAGTAATGGCTGAATTCATTAGCATGAGGGTGAAAATACTCATAAGGCCTTTAGAATATAGGTTTGGATTCATATATCCAACAATCACATAATATGGGACATGTAGAAAGCTACTAATCCCAATAATCCTGAAGAAGGAAAGTGTATGCTTTTTAACAACGTTAAGAATGGGGGCTGTGATGGCTATCGGTGTTTCCGACTCACCTAGAACGCGTCGAAAGTAAAGTCCGATAATGGTTATAACCCCTCCGAAAAAAAATGGAACACGCCACGTCCAATCCGGAATATATTCATTCGTAAAAATAAGCCCCATGATTGTGGCCAAAATGGCTCCGAAACCAGATGAAGACTTGATTAAAGAACTTATAAACCCGCACCTCTCTTGATTTGACTCCTCGATGGCATATACAGAAGCTCCGTTAATCTCCCCTCCTGTTGCGATGCCTTGAAGAAACCGAAATAGAACCAATAAAAGTGACGAAGAAAATCCACATACTTCATAGCAAGGAAGAAAGGCAATGCCAACTGTGGAAAATCCCATTAAAAGAAGTGTTCCCGAAAGAGCGTTTTTGCGTCCATATTTATCTCCCCAATGACCAAAAACTAGAGCCCCTATTGGGCGTGAAATATATCCTATAGCAAAAGTGCTAAACTCCATTAATAATTCTGTTTTTAGATCAGCAGCAGGAAAAAAGAGGGAGGATAATTTTGAAAAAAAAACACGTAGAGAAAAAAATCATAATACTCAAGGGCATTTCCGACCATGAGAGCTCGTAATTTTGGAGGAGTCACTGTATATATCTCATTTTTTAGGGTCAATAAGGATGATAAATTCATGATTCTAGCATTCATACTTAAAAATATATGCTTAATTCTATTATAGAATTTTACAGATTTTTGATCTGCTTTTTTTCATATAATTCCTACTTTTTTCAGAATTATTTATTTTAGGTTCTTCCAAAAGCATAGCGTAGAATCCATATTCTTTTCTGCCATTGGCGCCCGTTTGTATAACATTCGATCGAGAAGATGGAATCCTATCTTCGTTATCGTCGTAATATTTTTTGAGTTCGGGGTCTTTATCTAAGTTTATTATTCCTAAATTGTGCCCTTTAGAAAATTCGTTATATATATCATTACGTGAAGACTGGATAGGAATGTTAATATAGAAAAAAAGAAATGCAATACATATACATATATTTTTCATATAAATTAACTCCTGTATTCTTTAATTTGTTTTCCTATTTTTCTCATCTCCTCTATTTTTTTATATTCATTAATATCTTTTACAGGGGTCATTCCAGAATATACAGACCTTATAAAAACCCACAAATCTCTATATTCTTTATTATAATTATTAATTTTTTTTCTAATATCTTTCATATCAAATTTATTTTTCTCATCGATATACTGTTTATAAATATCTTTATAATCAGATATCATAATATCCAATCTATTACTCCTTTCCTCATCTTCTTTAATAGATGATGAGAAAGCGTATGGAAAATAAAGAAAAAACATAATTAATATTCTATTCATTTCTATTTTTACCCAATTAAGCTAAATTTATTCATAAATTTATAATATAAAAATTAATATTTAAAGTGCTTTAATGGCATATCCGATATGCATCATTATGTATTGAATTATTGCCTGAAAGTCTCATATATATGATGGGAGTTAAATATAACGGCCATATGTTACATGACTATATGTATTATACCAACATTCAGGAGAATTACCATGAGTCGCACTTTTTTTTTTAAAACTTTTTCTTACAATTTCTTCTTTTGGAATCAGTGCTGCAGCAGTTCATGCGAGTCAAAACCTGGAGCTTTCGATTTCCAAGCTTGAAAAAGGGTATGCTCAAAAACAGCTTACCTTGAAAGACGGACGCAGGTTTACGGTTGAAAATTTTTACCCTTATGCAGAGCCCTCTTTTTATCTTGTGGATGATAAAAAAATGAAGCTACCCGGTTCGCCGTCTGATGACGGAAATTATTCTTTCTATCATATGGAAGGTGGCGGCCCAGAGTGTCGCTATAATGAAACAACAGGTGAATGGGAATATGATCATGATAATATTATGCCGGGAATGGAGGTTTTAAATCTTATTCTGAAGCCTTTAAAAGAGGTGGAACCATCCGTCCTTCCGGTAATAGAAGAAAAGAAAGATGAAATTCTTTCCGTACAAAGCTCCTTAATGCCCTTGACAAGCATATCTTTTAAAGAAGATCTACCGGTAAAGATTGTTCCTTCTTATAAAATTGTAAAACTACCGGATGTCATTAAGAACAAAGACTCTAAAGGTTTTTATGTGTGCCATGATACAGAAAGGAATGTTTGGGTTGGTCTGGAATATCTCACAGAAAAAAGTATTCAATGGTGGCGTAAGAGGTTAGGAAACGATGCCTTTATGCATTTCAATAGCCAGATTAAAGTAGATATGGAAATGAAAAGATTGATCCCTGATGAAGTACGTCTTCAAATGGAAGACTCAAGCGGAACGCTAATGTTTTCTCCCAACTTTGAGCCCTTTGCGGAGGCACGGGAGTTCATTGGGCTTTGCGAAGGAGTATATGACTATGAATTTTTAAGTCTATCGGAAAAGTTGACAAGTTCCTTGTTAAGTAAAGATTATTTATCCGCTTGGAGAGGGTTTAAGCATAATTTAGATCAATCCGGCTCGGTTCCAACATGGGTTGCTTATGTTAGTTCTCGACCCGTTAAAGGACCTCTTCATGAAATCCTTTTTCCAACGTCATCGGACATTAAGATGGCCATGACAGTAACACATGGCGGTCCTTTCTATAGTCCTCTCGGGATTTATAGGAGTCCGATCGCTTGTGCTTATGAGGAAAGGCATGGGTTGAAACGCTTTAATAATTTATCCTTGCTTCTCCATTCATCCGTTGCACGGATGATGGGAAAAATTGAAACATATCAAGAAATTAAATACGCGGTTGTCCGACCACTTACTCATATGAAGAAGGTCTTGGAAAAAAGTGGCATCTCTTTTTCGTCTTCTTTTGGTGAAAAAAATACAACTACATTTCCTTCCATCCTTCATTCCTATTATCAGAAGGATAAGGAAATAGATTTTGGGGACGGTTCTCTAGTTTTGTTTGACCCCAGAAGTTCCGAAGTTTACCAAATTGGGAAGGAACACTGGTTTGCAAAGAGTCCATTTTTAGCAGGGATTGATGACTGGCGCCTCGTCAAGGCATTCCCATTCATAACATTGGATCGAGAAGAACTTGCGAAACTTTAAATGTAAATCTTTGAGCCCAGGCGCATTTAGCACATTCAGGACTGAGATGATACTTTCTGTTAAAAAATTAGGAAACTAATTTGATGGGCAGGAGACGGCTCTGTTTCAAAAAATTTTAAAACGGCAAATGAGAGAGCATCTGATCTGTCGATCATCGGGTCGATCCCAACAAAGGCACCAAACCTACCACAAGGTCAGACCGGATTTCTGATAAAGACCGAGGGAGAGAAGCTGCGTGCAAGTCTCATTTTGCTTTAGGGCAGCCCTCAAAATCGTCCAAAACCCATCCATTTGGAGCTTAAAGACTGAGTCCTTGGCTTCTCTGCCTTTGCTGAGTTTGTTGTTGTTGCTCTCGATGTGCTTCAACGCGAGCCGCAAGTTCAGGGCGATGCTCCTTCAGAAGCGTGAGAAGATGATCGGGCGCGTTGCTTAGGAGTTCGTTTCTTCTTTCCATAAACTTCGTGCAGGTTTCTTTCGCAGAGGGTCGTCCTTCTAAAAATTGGATGTCCTTATCTAATCGGATGAGCTCTTTTTCAAAATCCTTTATAAAGACGCCTCCGCGAACGTGTTTTTGACTCTCTTGTTCCAAAGAGGAGGGTGATGGGGTTTCAGGTTTTGAAAAGTCAAAAGACATCCCGCCATGCTCTTCGTACCACCAGCGAGCAGCTCCCAGGGGATCGGATGCGACTCTCTTCTCAACTTCTGCCCTCAGCGAATCGGTCAGGATCGATTTAATTGAAGACCTTTCAAACTCCCTCTCAAAGTAAGCAAGAGCGTTTTGATTGAGAAGGTCGTCTTTCAGACCAGACTTCTGAGAATCCTCATGAGGAGATTGGGTTTCTTGCGCTTTGGCATCTGTTGATCGATCAGGCCGAGCGAGATCGGCGTCAGATACCCTTTCCTCAGCCGCGAAGGTTGCTGCCGGAATCTGCTCTTGAATAAGTCTCTTAATTTCATCTTTTCCATGATGTCTCAATATATCATTAAAGTCGGTTTTTTGCTCCCCCTTTTGCGTCGGCCAGAGGAGATCGACCTTGTATCCTTTCGCCTCTAAAAGCGCCTTATCCTTAGAGAGAGCGTCATGGGTCGGTGCACCGGTCCCGTCATAATCGGCTACAAGAACGATGTGGTTGTTGTGAGGTCTTGAGTTCGCAAAGACAAAGCGCCCGAATCCTGCCCGGATTTCCCCTGTAACACCTGCCTCTTTGATGCTGAGCGCCGTCTCAAGTCCTTCGGCAATAAAGGTGATGCCTGTGCCTTTCTGAACTTCCACAAAGCTCTTAGCACTCACACCCTTGCCTTGGGTCAGCTTTTTGACGGTGTGTGTCTCGCTCTTGGCACCTGTGTGAGGATTGAGGAAGGTCATCTGGTGACTCAGAATCTTCCCGTCTTCGCCTCTGGCAACCGCCATCAAACAAACGTCATCCCGCCTTGACCCCGCATGAACTTTTCCTTTAAAGAAGTAGAGGTCTTGGGGGAGAAGCCCTTCAATCTTTCTGTGTTCTCTCAAGTATCTTTCGGCGAGCGTTCCTTGAAGGGGGACGGAGGCCTTGATCATCCATTCTGTTTGCGCGCGGGAGAAGGCGGCATCCTTAAAGAAGGCTGCCTGTAAACGGCTCTTTGCCTCAAGAATGCTGTTTGCGTCTCTGTGCGTTTCTCTTTCTTGAGCAAGAGAGGTCTTCGGTGCCGAGACCCTCTCTGCAACATACCTGATGGCCTCTTTGTAAGGGATCCCGTCCGTCTGAGCGATAAACTTGAAGATGTCCCCTTTTTCATGGGTATAGAAGTTCATGAAGTATTTGTCCTTCAGGTTGACGGCAAAGCCGCCTTTCTCTCCCCACCGAACAAAGTCCCCGGAGCGTGTCCCGTCAGGACGGGTCAGGGCCTCAGGAATATGGGAGGCAACCCTGTCTGCAAAGAGCCGATACGTGGTTGCTTCATCGAGATGATCCAGCACCGAGGACCTGTTATAGCCTTCAGCCTTGGAGAGAGAAGAGCCTTCCCGACCCTCCTCTTTTGATTCACGAGAAGCCGGCGCCTTGGTGCGGCGCTCAGAAGACATCTCTCTTGGGGTGGGTTCGATCCCTTTGTGGGGAGAACTCTTCTGTCCCTTGAGAGCGGAGAAGGATCTCTTTTCCTGTTCCTCAATCCCTCTCAATTCCTTTTGAAGCACGATCTCCCCTGCCAACGCGGGTGCTGTGGATCGAAGCTCTCCGAGAAGAGACGGCGTGGCGCTCTTCAGCACAACTCTCATTTTTTCTTCTGAAGACGCACTCTGTTCAGGCGTTGCAGCTTTCAAAAGGCCGTGTTCCGCCTCTGTGAAGGCTTGAGCAAGCTCTTGACCTGTCTTGAAGGTGAGGGCGCTTTGAGCCTCCTTCATCAAGGGCTCATGCCTCTCGGCTTCCCTCAGGATGCCGGCCTTTATCCTCTCCTTGACCGTCTCTTTGAGTTGAGAGCGGCTTTCCTCCGTCAAGCTTGCTTGCGCCAAAATTTCTTCTCTTTGGATTTTCGTCCCCGTGATTTTGGACGTCACCTCCTGCCACGCTCTTTTTGAGACGCACCCGATGGCCTCCAAATGATTCCCGATCCGAGACATCGCATTTTGAAGACGGGTCTCATCCTGACGCACCAGTTTCTCAAGCTCCTCGGCACTTAAGTAATCTTTAGCCGAGAGCTTATCGCCTGCCTTGGAGAGCTCTTTAAGAAGACTCTCCTCCCTTGAAAACTCAAGGGACGAGGCATAAAGCCGAGCCTCTTCTCGGTGTCGGGTGAGCACCACATAGCTCACGTTTCTGTTCATGGAAGAGGCGGCCAACACATAACTCTTGTCCACGGTCGTTCCTTGGGATTTATGAATCGTCAACGCCCATCCCTGATCAAAATAGGGGTAAAGCTTAGGCGCAAAGGAAACAAGCCGTCCATCTTCATCCAGACGAACCTTGACGTTGTTTTTATCCAAAGATTCAATCGTCCCCAGCATGCCGTTTCTGACCTGCATGTCGCGTCTCGTGCGCAGGAAAATGAGACGATCTCCTCTGGCAAAGGATCTCTCTTCTCCCTTAACGACCTGCTTTCCGAAGTCTTGCTCTTCAATTCGCTCAATCCGGTATGTAAAGTCTTCCTTCGGAAGCCGGCCTGCTTCTTTTAAGAGGTGCCTGACCTCTTCATTTAAAAGACGTACATCCCTGTTGGTGTGGGCCATGATGAGAGAGCTCTTTTGAGGGCTTTCCTCAAAAGAGGTTTTCCAGTCTTCAATCAAGGCCGCACGCGCCTCCTGTCTCAGATCAGGAGGCCTATAGACGCTTTTTGTGTGCCAAGAACCCCAGGCGTTGATCCTCTCCCGAACAGCCTCCTGCCGGCTCTCCCGAGAAAGACTCTTATCAAGGCCTTCTTTGGCCAGCATCAGAGGCGTGATACCTGCCTCGCCCAAGGCAGTCTTATACCCCTCAATGTCACCCGTGAGGACTCGGACAGCCTCTGTTCGCAAAGCCTGCCACTTTCTGTAACTGCCATAATCCGGATGGGAAGGCAGGTCTTTTTGAACGCTCTCCTCCAGGAAGTACTTTTCTTCCAATTCTCGCTTCATCTGAGAGTAAAGACGCCCTGAAAGCCCCCTTGCAACCTTGTAAAGCTCGACAATGCCTTTTGTGTCTCCTGCTTCCTGTAGGACTTTTAAATCAGGAACAGCAGCGTCAATCCGTCTGAGATACCCTTTCTCCTGATAGAGATGAAGAGCCTCTTCTGTCTTCAGTTGACCGAAAAGAGTCGTTGCTTCCTTTTGCCAGTCTTCTTTTTGCCGCACGATCGTCTCAAGACGAGAGGCAGGCACTTTGCCTGTCACCAACCTAAAGAAGGGCCCTGCCTCAACAGGCTGAAGCTGAGCCCCGTCTCCGACCAACACAGCCTTAACCCCTAAATTCTCAACCGCTTTTAAAAAGGCTGTTCCTCTTTCAAGATCAACCATCCCCGCTTCATCCAACACCAAAACGGTCTTGGGGTTATAGTGCGCTCTTCCGCTCTCATAATCCTTCAGGAATTTATGAAGCGTTGTTGACTTGATGCCTTCCTTTTCAAGGTTTCGTTCCGCTCGTCCCGTAGGAGCAAGCCCATAGACCCGATAGCCGCTTTCCTCCCATAGTTCTTTAGCGGCTTTCAGAGCCGTCGTCTTTCCGGCCCCTGCATACCCCACAAGACACTTCAATGCGCCTGTCGAGACCATATGCCGGATCGCCGTCTTTTGATCCTCGGAAAGCCCCCCGAAGCCTTCTTGGCTCAGCACTGCGTCATGACGGGAGAGAACCTTCTTTAAAAGCCCATTCTTGATCCCGTGGGATTGAACGCTGTCCAAAGAGCCTGCCAAGCTTACAAGGTCTCTTTCTTCCTTAAGCTTCTCCCGTGTCGTGTAAACGGTCTTGTCCGAGAGAGAAGGATTCAAGGTGTCTTCGACGTCTCTCAGACGCACAAGCTCTCGAGAGGCCTTTAATTTCAAATCCATCCGCATAAAGAGATCAGGGTCATCAATATACCGTGCCAAAAAAGCCTGAACGTCTCCCCACATGAAGGTCGCCTGCATGCGGGAGATGTTCCTTAAGACACACTCGGGATCCGAGACAATCCGATAGAGGTTCCGGAGTTTGACTTCCCTGAAGGAGCCTCCCGTCGCCGTTGCTGCCATCCTTTCAATGTCTCGGGGGTCTTGCCCGAGACGGGCTTCCTGTTTCCGGACATTGCTCCCCAGTTTAGGCTGAGGTTCGAGATCAATCCCCCTTTCTTCATAGGACCGATGATCCCAGGCGGCTTCAAGACCGTGCATCTTCAGATAGAAGTTTCCATAAGCAGCCCACTGCTCCCGCCAGCTCTCATGATGGCTCTTTCGGTTCCACTCCCGTTCTTTGTGGTCGGAAAGACCGTGCTCTGACAATCTTCGGGTTAAAAGAAGGACATGGCAGTGGGGGTTGGTCTCCCCCGTCTCTTCATCCCGATCAAAGTGAAAGTTCAATAGCGCCGTCATACCGTTTAAACAGGCTTGATCTCCGATAAACTCCCTGACCAAAGCTTTACTCTGTTCATCACTAAACTCTCGCGGCAAAGACAAGCGAAATTCCCGATAAAGCTGAGCGTCCTGTCTTTTCTCAGCGCCTTCTGCCAAATCACAGAACCTTTGAACCCCCCGAAGCCTGTCTTTGGCCACCAACGCCTGAAGCTCTTTCGCCCAAGAGGGAGCCCCTTCAGGCAGCATCAGTTCCACATGCTGCACGGCCTTATCCGTGCGATCAAAAATCTCGCCCGTCAAAGGGCACGTCACACGGGATCCCGAGCGATAGGCCAACGCGTCCACCGTGTTGGTCTTGCTTCTTGTAATCATCTGAATGTGGAAGCTGTAAAGGGACATCTTAAGAAACGTTCCTTCTCCGAAAAGAAGAAATCAGACCCCCTTGAAAAGCTTTTTGTCTCACATCGGGGATCCCCATTTTCTCAGCCTGCCTCTACCACCTTGATTGAAATCTCTTGTTTTTTAAAGCGACCAAAGGGGCTTGCCCCTGAGCGCATCATTGTAATTTACAATGTATGAGCGCGCTTGTCTAGCATTCGCCATCCAAGACTGTCGGATTATGTGTTGATTCATTCTCATGTCTGTGGCTATAATATTTTCATTAAAAATAAAGAATCAGGAGGCATCGCCGTGGATAAAATCCATGAGATCAATCAAAAGATTACGGACCTCAAGAAGAAGAAAGAGCAGCTTCGCCTGAAAGCAGCCGATGCCTTTTACAAACGAGCAGAAAGACTTCTCGGGGAAGGATTTACAACCGACTTTGCCTTCGCCATTCTTGAAGCAGCTTGGGATGAGAGAGATGAGACAAAAATGGAGGTCTGGCGGAAAAAAGCCGAGGCGTCCTTTCCCAAAAAGTCCGCTTGAAAAAAGGTTGAGTCGAATGGAACAAAGAATCCACTCTCTCATCCGGCAAAAGCTTCGCATCGAGAGAGCCTCCCTCGGCAATACGGATGAGAGGCGCGCTCGCACCAGAACTCTCATTCAATTGGGAGGCCTCATCGAAAAATCAGGTCTCCTTGAGAAACTCGGCCTCAGGATCGGGGCCGATCTTCAAAAGGATGAAGAGATGTATCAACCCATGCTCCAACTCTTCGGAGCCCTCTGTGACATCAAAGAACAACTGGCAGAGGAACCCGACCTTCCCCTTGCTTGGGCGTATAAAGGGAAAGTAACTTTTGGGGGAGGCTTGGCTGCCCAAAAGGAAGTCGCATGAGAGGGGCATCAAAAATAGCAGATCAATGTCCCAAGCTCTCCGGCTTCCCTTTCCTTTGTTGGAATCAGGCCACGTTATTTATATCGGTGTCATAGGAATCAAAATCAGATTGCATCAAGGCATGTCCTTAAAGTGTTTAAGTTGTGTGACTTTTATGGAGTCCAGTGTAGCAAATGGGTAATACGATTTAATAACTTTTAAGGTAATTAAATTAGCCTATCTATGAATTTTTTTGTTCTATGATTAGACGAGACCTTTAGTTGATTTTATTTTACAGACTACATTATCGTTTGTTCTTAATTCATACCTGAGGAATAAAAACCTAATTCTATCATACTCTTGCCTTATATCAGATATTTTCCTTTGAAAATCTTCCAAATTATCAATGTGAAAAGGTTTGGATTGTTTGGGTTCTACCCTATAGAAATCTGGGGCATTATCTCCACTGGTATTATTGATTCTTAAGTTAACGGTTCTACTAAAGGGGATTTTTATAGAAAAAAAATCATTTATAAATATAGGAAGAACCCCCTTGTTAACAATTATTAAAGTTACCCATGATGCTAATTGTATTCCATCTTCAAGGCAAATCTCGAGAATTTCAAATCTTGCTTCAACTTTAGACCTATATTGTCTGAGTGCTACAAATACAGCAGAAAATGTAGCTATTACACCAAATGCTGCAACAGTATGCTGATACTCCTGAAAAAAATTCTCTAACAAAAGTATTTTCTCCATATGTAATTCACATCCATTGGCACGATCTAGCCTTCGCTACCCGAGCAAGCATTACAGCCATACATACTACTTAATTCAAGTTCTCCTGCATTTAAATCGCTGCAATAGTCGCAGGGATTGATTTCGCTTCCTAAAAATTGAGTGAAGCATCTTAAACAAATCCACACATTTGTCCTTGCTTCTACAACGCACGCATCCGAACCACATTCTGTACAATGTGCAAGGGGGTAATCAAAGTAATTATCTTTAGTAAGGGGATTTTTTTCTTTATAAGCATCCAGAATTTGTTCTGTTGTAATAAGGTGATCGCAATTATTGCAAATCATATGCTCTCCTTCGCCAAGCATTAAGGTATCCTTTTCACAATGAGGGCATATTATGTATGGGAGATTATTAAAGCCACAAACATGACATCTCTGAAAATCTATGCTTTGAAGTTGAAGTGTTTGATAGCTGAGAAAGTTACAAGCCGGACAATCTTGAAAAATAGACCCATCTCTCTTCATTTGATTTAAATTCGGGCTCATATTGTCAAATATCGCTTGAAGATAGAATCTGTGAGTTTTTAATTTTTTGTCAATTTCCGAAAATGACTCAAAATATGAATGAAAGATATCTTTCCATTGAGATTTAATAAGCTCATTGTATAGGATGTGCCACGCTATCAATTGCTCTTTGATTAAATCTATTTTTTCACGATCATTAAAATCTTCGTCATAAAAATGGGTTAATCGATTGCGTGCTGCAAACAGATCGTCAATTTTTACTTGGTTATGTAAATTAATGTTCTCATTTAAAAAAACAAGAATTCTTTGAATTGCTTCTTTGTACCCAACGGTTATCACCTCCCCTTTCTCAAACTGGGATAGAGATTTGATTTTATTGATGTCACACGCTATTAGAGCCCAGTGCACTTTGACTAGCCTAGATTTTAATAAGATTTCGAAGCCAAAACAAAAATTCAGCAATGATGATTTTGGATGCTGATCAAATTCTTCATTTGATTTCTCGAAAAAGTCGATCGCGTTTCTAGTTAATTTATCAAATATAAGCATTTTTGATAATCTCTCTGATGTGGTGCGCCATCAATCCATAAGGGATATAATCAGGGATTCTAAAAAAACTATAATTGAAAATTATCTCTCATAGAAACAGGAAATGCAGGATTATACTCAAAAAACATTAACGCAGAAAGCTAAGGCACTATTTTGCTCGCCATATGCTTGCCCTACAAGTTACCTTTTTTTGAGAATCCTGTAGAAACTAAGGATTCTTTGGTGGGCGCTATAGGGCTCGAACCTATGACCCGCTGATTAAGAGTCAGCTGCTCTACCAACTGAGCTAAGCGCCCGCTGGCAATACTCCTAACAAAGTTTCCCCCCCCTTGTCGAGATATTTTTTCAAAGAAGTCCGCCGGCCCGTCCGATCCGTACGTGACGGTTGATGGCGATCGAGAACAACAGACCGAGTCCCATCAAAACCGTCAACATGGCTGTTCCACCATAAGATAAAAGAGCAAGAGGTACACCGACGACCGGTAAAAGGCCCATAACCATTGCTGTGTTAATAAAAACATACAGAAAGAAAAGGGTTGTCAAACCGATTCCTAAGAATCTTCCGTAAGAGCTTCGACTTTGAAGGCTGATCCGATACCCGTAGGCAATGAGAATTCCGTAAAGAAAGAGAAGAAATGTGCCTCCGACAATCCCGAATTCCTCACAGAAAAAAGCAAAAATGAAATCTGTGTGGCGCTCTGGGAGGAAGTGGAGAGCTCCTTGGGTGCTACCCAGAAATCCTTTCCCGAACCATCCTCCCGAGCCGATGGTAATTTTCGATTGTAAAATATGGTATCCGGCCCCGAGCGGATCACTTTCGGGGTTGAGAAAAGTGAGAATGCGCTTTTTTTGATAGTCGTGGAGGACATGCCATAAAATAGGAAGGGCTGCAAGGGCGGTCCCGAGAGCCGTTAAAATCATCCAAAGCCGGAGGCCTGACACATAGAAGACGGCAGCGGAAGAAAAGATGAGCACCAATGCGGTGCCGAGGTCGGGCTGCCTCAAGACCAAAAGAGCGGGAACGATAAGAAGGGCGCCAGGAAATAAAAGACGTCTTATTTTGCCGACCTCTTCATAAGTGAGGTCGTGAAAATAACGGGCAAGAGCCATCAAAAGAGCTAATTTCATCAGTTCTGAAGGTTGAAGGTGAAAAACGTAAAGATCAATCCACCGCTGCGCCCCCATGCCGATCCGCCCCATCAACTCAACCGCGACCAGGAGCAGAAGACAGATCGCATAAATAACGTAAGACTGTCTCAGCCAAAAGCGGATATCCACGCAGGCAATCAAGACGAGAAGACC
>CAYUCY010000033.1:0-16833 GCA_964443525.1 uncultured Thiotrichales bacterium | reverse complement strand
GAAATCCCCTCCGGAAGTCGCATCGGGATTATCGGTCGAAACGGATGTGGGAAGTCATCTCTGTTAAAGCTCCTTGCGCAAACATCATCTCCTGCGGAAGGGCGTGTGGTTATTCCTACAGGGATGGTGATCAGATACGTCCCCCAAATCATCGAAGATTTCAGCCGTATGAGCGGTGGTGAACGCTTTCAAAAGGCCTTCACGGAAGTCCTTTACCATCATCCCGATCTCCTCCTTTTGGATGAGCCAACCAACCATCTGGACCAAAAAAACCGCAGGTCTTTCATCCGACTTCTAAACACTTACAAACAGACTTTAATTGTGGCTTCCCATGATGTCGAAGTGTTACGAAGCTGTGTGAAAACTTTCTGGCATTTAGAAGGAGGAAAGATTCATGTGTTTACGGGACGGTTTGATGATTATTTTAGGCAGCTTCATGAAAAACGAGAGGCCCTCCACAAGGAACTCGCTCATCTGAACCGAGGGAAGAAAGAACTCCATCAGTCCCTTATGAAAGAACAAGAGCGCGCCAAGAAAAGTAATCTTCGCGGAGAAAAATCCATTCGAGAACGAAAATGGCCGACCATCGTCTCTCGTGAAAAAGCACGACGGGCGATCGAGACGTCGGGAAAGAAAAAAAGATCTCTCACTGACAGAAAACAGGAACTTCGTGAGGCTTTGGAGGGGCTAAACCTCCCCGAGGTTATTATTCCGAAATTTGAACTCCCTTCTTCATCCCGCTCTTCTTCTCCTCTGATTTCAATTCAAGACGGGACTATCGGATATGAGAAGAACACGCCTCTTTTAACGAACATCCACTTCAGCCTTCACGAGAGAGAAAGGATCGCCCTTTTGGGAGAAAACGGAAGCGGAAAAACGACTTTTTTAAAAGGAATTTTGGGAGATGAGAGAATCGTTAAAGAAGGCATTTGGACAACGCCTCGACGGGAGGATATTGGGATTCTTGATCAACACTATGGGACTCTTGACCCTTGCAAGACCGTGTATGAAACGATTCAGGAAATTTTCCAGTCTGAAAATCCCGCTGCCGTCAGACGTCACCTGAATGATTTTCTCTTCCGTAAAAATGAAGAAGTTTATGCTTGCGTCAACTACCTTTCAGGCGGTGAAAAAGCGCGACTCAGCCTCGCGCAATTGGCTGCAAGACCACCCAAGCTTCTCCTGCTGGATGAATTGACCAACAACCTTGATTTGGAGACGCGAACCCATATCACCCACCTCCTAAAAGTGTACCCGGGCGCCCTTCTTCTCATCTCTCACGATAAAGATTTTTTAAATGCAATGGGTCAGGTTCATTTTTATGAGATTCGGGAAGGCCTTCTTTATAGAAGCGCCATGCTCTAAGTAAATTCGGTCGTAACTCTCGCTAGAGCCATCGTTAGATTTTTATCCTTTCTTGACCAAAGCCTTCAAAACCGTTTTAATGAAAGAAAAAATAACTAAAGAATAACAGGGAAAAAACATATGAAGATTCTTGTCGCCGTCAAACGTGTGATCGACTACAATGTCAAGGCTCGGGTAAAAGCCGACGGATCAGGGGTTGAGCTTCAAAATGTCAAAATGTCGATGAACCCCTTTGACGAGATTGCAGTTGAAGAAGCCGTTCGTCTCCTTGAATCCGGTAAAGCCAAAGAAATTGTAGCCGTCTCCATCGGACCCAAACTCGCCCAAGAACAGATTCGATCAGCACTGGCCTTAGGCGCTGACCGAGGAATTCTGGTTGAGACGGATCAACCGGTTGAGCCGCTAGCCGTTGCAAAGATTCTCAAAGCTTTGATCGAGAAAGAAAAGCCCGATCTTGTGATCTTGGGCAAGCAGGCGATTGATGACGATTCAAACCAAACGGGGCAGATGCTCTCGGCCCTTCTCGACTGGCCTCAGGGAACTTTTATTTCAAAGCTGGAGCTAAACGGATCCGAGGCCACGGTTGTTCGAGAGGTGGACGGGGGACTTGAAAAAATCTCTTTCCCGCTGCCGGCTGTCTGCACCACGGACCTTCGTCTCAATACACCGCGGTACCCGAAGCTTCCCAACATTATGAAAGCCAAACAAAAACCCCTTGAAATGATCACGCCGGAAAGCCTGAAAGTCGATATCACTCCAAGGCAAAAGACTCTCAAGGTGACCGAGCCTGAAAAAAGGAAGGCGGGCATCAAGGTCGCCTCCGTCGAAGAATTGGTGCAAAAACTCACTCAGGAAGCGAGGGTTCTCTAATGTCTATTCTTGTGATTGCCGAACACGACAACTCTTCTTTGCGCCCCTCCACTTTGAATACGCTTGGGGCTGCCAGAAAAATCGGGGGAGAGGTAACGGTTTTTATTGCAGGTTTCAATGCGGACGGTGCTGCAAAGGCCGCCTCGACCTGTGAAGGTGTTCGGAAAGTTCTTCAAATTGAGGATCCCGCCCTTGAGCATTCCCTTGCAGAACCCCTTGCAACCCTCACGGCTGCTATGGGTAGGGATTATACCCATATCTTGGCACCTGCCTCGACTTTCGGTAAAAACTTTATGCCGCGAGTGGCGGCTCTCTTGGATGTAGCCCAAATCTCAGATATTTCTAAAGTCGTGGACGAGAAAACTTTCGTTCGTCCGATTTATGCTGGAAATGCAATGGCCACGGTCGAGTCCTCCGATAAGATCAAAGTGATCACGGTTCGTACCTCGACCTTTGAAGCGGTTTCAGGCTCGGGGGGAAGCGCATCTGTGGAAAAAATGAAAAGCCCCGTCTCTCTTAAATCTCCCTCAAAATATATCGGGCTTGAACAGGTCAAATCCGATCGACCTGAGTTGACCTCGGCCCGGATTGTGGTCAGCGGCGGACGAGGGCTTCAGAACAAAGAAAATTTTAAGCTTATTGAAACATTGGCCGACAGCTTGGGGGCTGCTATTGGTGCTTCTCGCGCAGCCGTTGATGCGGGGTATGTCCCTAATGACTATCAAGTTGGGCAAACAGGAAAAGTGGTCGCGCCTGACCTTTACATTGCCGTCGGTATTTCCGGAGCCATCCAGCATCTAGCAGGTATGAAAGACTCCAAGGTTATCGTCGCTATCAACAAAGATGAAGAAGCTCCTATTTTCAGCGTGTCCGATTACGGTCTCGTGGGCGATCTTTTCCAAATCGTCCCCGAACTCACAAAGGCCCTTCAGGCTGCCGGCACAAAAAAAGCCTCTGCTTAAAAAGCGGAGAATATTGGGAGACTTTCAAATCTTCTATATCAGGTGTTTTTTAAGGTAAGGGAGGGATTATGAAGTTTTTTGCAGGCCTTTTTTCCGGTTTTTTTCTCCTTATTTCGCATTTAACGGTTCACTCGAGCGACTTAGCTTATGTCAAGGAAGTAGATTCTTCGTTAGAAGCGCAGCTTATTAAAATCGGGGGAGAGCTCCTTCAAGCACTTTCTCAAGATCAAAACATTGATCAAATCCAAGTTTTACCTTTGCTTCTTATCAAAGACAAAAAGAAATCTCTTTTCTCAAAAGCGAAGTCTCTTGACCCTTCCCTTCTTTTCAAAAAGAGTAAAGCAACCGCTGCCGGAGACGAAAGGCGTCGGGAACATCTTGCCAAAATAATTACTATTATGTGGAAAATCAGAGCGATAGGGAAAGAACGAGGAGAAGATGCCGTCAGCGCATCTTATAAGCTGGTCGACCCTAACAACAAGCTTTATACGTTCCTTAAGTCTTATGTCAGTCTTGCAAAAGCTCACGCTTCCTCTTTTGCTTACGAAAGAGATCCTAAAAAAGGGAAATCAAGCCATTATATTGATGAAAGTCCCGAGAGTCAGTTCGGGCTAGATATAAGGTTCCAAGCGAATCAGTCTTCTCTACCCCTGCTTCCCTATAAAAAAATTCATCTTCTTTTCGGTAAAATAAAAATTAAGGAAAGTTCGCAAGACAATCTTTTGTTTATTAAATTTGAATCACAAGGAATAGCCTCTCCCGTTGAAACTATCAAACACGGCATTAATTACTTAAAAACATTCCTCAGGAGCTCTAAAGAAAAACTTTCCGCCCGAATTGAAAAAGTTGTTCGTCCGGAAATTGTGCAAGCCTACCTGCTCCTCACGAACAATCTTTCACCCTCGGAAAAATCGATGGTCCAAGCAGATCTGGCAACCACTGTTGGGGAAATCTTGTCTACTTCCAAAAAAATCATGGCTATGAAGCCTTCTTTCAAAGAGGCGGGAGGAAAAATCTACCAAATCGTAAAATCTCTTTATCCCCATGATGGCTCCTATAGCGAGCTTCGCACGGGGAATGAAATCATCATAGATCTCAGTACACTTCGCTAACCAGAGATGCACGCAGCATATTACGGTTGCGAAAGGAGAAAGAGTTAAACATTTTTGTATCGTTTTTTGAGATTTGCTTTCTTGAGGTTTTCAGGCTAAAGTGGGCGATTAGAAATCAGGAAAATAAGGATTCTTTCAATGTTTAAATATTTCTCTCTCTTCATGTTGGCAGCCTTGCCCGCCTCAGCTCAAGATGCAGGAGGAGCCGGAGGTATTGCAGGGATTTTATCCTCCCCCATCGCTCCCATGATCTTGCTCTTCGTCGTGTTTTACTTCTTCCTTATCCGCCCCCAGCAAAAAAAAGCAAAGGAACATCGAGAGATGCTCGGGAATTTACGCAGAGGCGATCGGGTCATCACTTCAGGCGGTATTATCGGAATGGTCTCAAAATTAGAAGGGGATCATGAGGTTGAAGTTGAAATTGCAAAAGACGTAAAAGTCCGTGTCATTCGAAGTACGGTTATGCAGGTTATCTCCAAGACAGAGCCCGTCACACCCTCTTCTGACAGCCAAAAGAACGAGAAAAATATCCGCTCTTTGCCGACAAAAAAGGATACCAAAAAAAGCTCCACTGTTAAGCGTAAATAGGTTCAAATGCACACCCCCCTTTGGAAAAAACTGCTGGTCGTCGTTTTGTGTGTTTTGGGGCTTTATTACGCCGCTCCGAATATGCTGTCGGAAGAGACGAGGAAAAGTCTCGGTTCCTTTCTCCCTTCCAAAACGGTAAACCTCGGCCTTGATCTTCAAGGGGGATCTCACTTGCTCCTCGAAGTTGACGTTAAGACCGGCATGCGGGATTATTTCGCCAATACGGTTGATTCGATTAGAAAACTCTTGCGCGCTGAGCAGATCGGTTATCTAGATCTTGCGTTGATGGGCGATAAAATATACTTAAGCCTCAGTTTTCCATCTCAAGCAAAAGCGACCCTTGATGCCTTAAAGTCGTTGAGAGGTGAATTCGATGTAAAGCAGATTCCAGGTTCAGATCTCTTCGAGATTACCATGAGCGAAACGGAACGAGCCCACAATATTAAACGCATCGTAGATCAGTCCATCGAGGTCATCGAGCGACGGATTAATGAACTCGGGACGAGAGAACCAACCATCCAGCGTCAAGGAGAAGATCGAATTCTGGTTCAACTTCCGGGCGAGCAAGATCCGAATAGGGCAAAAAACGTAATCGGAAAAACAGCGAAGCTTACCCTACGGTTGGTTCATGAGGACGCTCCCTATCCACAGACGGTAAATAACGTTGCGCCTCCGGGTACCGAGATTTTACCCTCCGATGACGGGCATTTTGACGCTTACGTCGTTAAAAAAGAAGTTCTCTTGGGCGGAGAAAATCTAGTCGATGCGCGCCCCTCGACAGATCAGTACAATAAACCTCAAGTAGCTTTTCGTCTGGATACCATTGGAGGGAAAAAGTTTGCGGAAATCACGGCAAATTATGTCGGCCATCGTCTCGCCATTGTTCTGGACGGTCGCGTCATCAGTGCCCCCAACATCCAAGGTCAGATTCCCTCGGGCGACGGTGTGATTACAGGGAAATTTACGATGGAAAGTGCAAATGATTTGGCTCTTCTCATGCGAGCCGGGGCTCTTGTTGCACCTCTGACTATTTTAGAAGAGAGGACCGTCGGGCCCGACTTGGGGGCCGATTCCATTCAAGCGGGAGAGAGGGCAACCATTTATGCGGTGGTTCTCGTCGTGATCTTTATGATAGTGGCTTATTCCCTTTTCGGTCTCGTTGCAAATATTGCCCTCATCTTCAACCTGATCATGTTGATCGGCGCCCTTTCTTTGATTGAAGCAACCCTCACTCTCCCGGGCATTGCAGGTATCGCTTTGACGCTCGGTATGGCTGTCGATGCAAATGTTTTAATTAACGAGCGTATTAAGGAAGAACTTCGAAACGGCAGAAAAGTGGCCGCTGCCATCGATGCGGGATATGAACGAGCTATTGCGACCATTTTGGACTCGAATATTACAACAGTCATCGGTGCTGCTGCCCTCTTTTTCTTCGGCTCAGGCCCTATTAAGGGGTTCGGCGTGACACTTACGATCGGTATTCTCATTTCAATGTTTACGGCTATTACTTTAACCCGTGTTGTTGTGAACGGGTGGTATAACTGGCGTAAACCCAAAACATTACCTATTTAGGAGCCTGCCCATGCGTGGCCTTCAGCTTATCCCCTATAACACAAACATTAACTTCGTTGGAATTCGTTATGTCGTTTATGCTTTCTCCCTTCTCGTTCTGATCATCTCGGGAACGAGCCTGGGAATAAAAGGACTTAACCTCGGCATCGATTTTCGAGGCGGCTTTCTGATTGAGGTAAGAACACCCGACAAATCAGACCTTAAAGGCATGAGAGCAAGTTTGGAGGCCCTTAAGATCGGCGATCCGAAACTCCAGGAATTTGGCAGCGATAGAGACGTTATAATTCGTGTTGAGCGTCAACCCGGCGATGATAGAGCCCAAGTTGTGGCTCTTGAGAAAATTAAAAAAACCCTCGGAGACAACCTGGAATACCGCAGAGTAGAAACCGTAGGTCCTAAGGTAAGCGAAGATCTTATTAAAAACGGGCTTCTTGCTTTTGGGTTTGCCATTGTTGGGATGCTTATTTACATTTGGTTTCGCTTCGAATGGCAGTTCGGCGTTTGCGGTATTATCTCTCTAATCCATGATGCTATGGCTGTCATGGGTTTTTACTCCTTATCCGGTCTCGAGTTCAACGAAACGGCTTTCATCGCGATCTTGACGACCATCGGTTACTCAATTAACGACTCGGTTGTGATCTATGACCGAATCAGAGAGAACTTAAGAAAGTTCAAGAGAACACCCCTTGCCGAAGTGATTAATCTGTCGACCAATGAAACTTTATCCCGAACGGTTTTGACGGCTGGTTCAACCCTTCTTTCTCTCTTCGCCCTCTATTGGTTCGGCGGTTCCGTCATTGCTTCATTCAGCCTCCCCATCCTGGTGGGGATTGCCTTCGGTGCCTTTTCCTCAATCTTTGTCTCTGCAAACCTCTTGCTTTTTTTCAACATAAAAAGACCCCAGATCAATGAGACCTCTGAAAACAACGCTTAGTTTTTTCTCGATTCTTTTCTTCTGCTGCCTTTGTCTCGAGGCAAAACCTCCTATAGAGGGGAAAATCACGACGCCCGACGGTACGATTCTTCGAACGGCTGTCTGGAAAAGCGAAGCCCACCACTCTACCCCCATTAAGCTTGTTCTTCTCCAAGGGCGTGCCTCCTTCACGGAAAAGCATCTGGAGACCGTAAAAGACCTTCTCTCCCGCGGCATTGATGTCTATACCTTTGACTGGCGTGGACATGGCAAGTCGACACGTCCTCTTTCCAATTTCCAAAAAATCCATGTAAAAAGCTATGAACCTTACTTAAACGATCTCGAACAATTTATGATTGAGGTCGTTCGTGCAAAGCCGGGAGAAAGGATCCTTTTGATGGGACAGTCCTTTGGCGGACATATCGCTGTTCGTTATCTGGCTGAACGGGATCATATCGTCAAAGGGGCTATTCTTTTAGCCCCCATGATGAACGTTTATACCGATCCCTTTCCCTATGGCCTCGCAAAAACCATGACTCATACTTTCTGTGCCGTTGGCCTGGATGAGGTTTATGCTTTCGGTTACGGAGACTTCGATCCGAAGAAAGGTTCCTTTGAGAAGAATCGAAATACTCACGATAAAAGACGTTATGAGAGGCAAACTAGGCTGTGCGAAGAGAATATGGATCTCGTCTCGGGCGGACCGACTTTCGGCTGGGCCAAAGCCATGTTCGAGTCGATCGACTACACCAACCGACCCGAAATCCTGTCACAAGTCCATGTTCCCGTCCTTCTGATAAATGCAGACCAAGATCAAGTAGTCGATCCCACAGAAGACGAAAAGCTGTGCCGCTGGATGGAGGACTGTACTCTTAAAAGCTATTCAAATGCTTTCCACAATATTCTGAATGAGACGGATGAAATTCGAGCCCGATTCTGGAAAGACTTTGATGCGTTCCTTAATCAGATCTCCCCTCATGCTTCCTGAATTCGCTCCCGATAGGTGAATCGCGAGGCTTGCCCCAAAAGCAAAAGTAAACAGGGAAGACACGCAAGAGCCGTTGCCAAATAAAACTGGGTCCATGTCATTTGATCGGCTGTCCAGCCTGCAAAGGACGACAGACTTACCCGCGCGAAAGATCCCACGGACGTAAGAACGGCAAAGTGGGTCGCAGAAAAAGGAAAGCGGCAAAGGTTCGTAAGATAGGCGATAAAAGCCGCTGACCCCAACCCGCACGCAAGATTTTCAATGCCTATACTCAAGAAAAGCATCGCCAGGTTATTCCCAAGCTTGCTTTGAAGGGCAAACATCAAGCAGGACAGAACCTGAAGCAACCCACATAGTAGCAAGGAATAAACAAGTGGCTTGCGGCTCAAAAGAATACCGCCGACAAATCCTCCGAAAACCATGGCGCCGATTCCGAAGGATTTAGCAACATGGGCAATTTCGATTTTGCTGAAACCAATTTCAAGAAGAAATCGAACGCTCATGGTATTTAAGACTGTATCCCCTACTTTATAAAGAAAAATGAAAAGAAGAATCACAATCCAATCATCACGACGCCCCAGTGATTGAATCGGTTCGGTCACTTCCTTGAAAAAGCGCTCCTTGAGCGATGTTGTTTGAAGATGTGATCTTTGTTGAGAAGATGCCAAAGTTCGAGTCTCATGACTTAAAAGCGTCGTCACCATACCGATTGCCACGCATGCCGCCATAAAGGCATAAACGGTCGCCCAACTGAAATAACTGGCAAGGTAAAGAGCACCTGCTCCCGAGACCCACATACCCAGGCGGTACCCCAAAACACTCGCCCCGGCACCATACCCGATCCGTTCTCGTTTTAACGATTCGATTCGGTAGGCTTCGATGACAATATCTTGAGTTGCAGAAGCAAAGGCAACCAGGATGGCGCAGAAAGCCGTTCCAGCCAAATTGAGATGAGGGTTCGATTGACCTAACAAAATAAGAGAGATAAGTAGAAATAACTGACTGAACAGAATCCAGCTCTTTCGATGACCGAGAAGATCGGCAAAAAAGGGAAGACGAATTTTATCGATGAGAGGGGCCCAGACGAATTTAAAGCTGTAGGGCAAGGTGCATAAGACGAAAAGTCCCAAGGTCGTTTTATTGAGTCCTGCCTCTGTCAACCACACATGCAATGTAGCTAATGTTAACAAAAAAGGAAGGCCGCTTGAAAATCCGAAGAAGAAGATTCCCAAGACACGGGGTTCAAAATAAACCCAAGCTGACTTTGCCAAATTCTTCATATACCCTCACCAATTCTCAGCTTCTACGTCACTATAGAAGCAATTTGAGTCAAAAATCTACCGTTTATGCTCAATTACTTATCATTTTATATGTTCCTTAACAAAAAGAAAAAAGCCTCTCGAGAAGACCAACAACGAATCTTCAGAAAGATGCCTTAAAAAGCTCCTCGGAAAAATAGGCAGCCTCAAAAAGGGGCAGATCTGTACCACAGATGATTGGGCCGGCTCTCACAGAGTGACCCCTGAAAATCAGCTTTTTACAAGGAAAGACTTAACGTTCTTGATCGAAAGCGACAATGATCGGACAAGATAAAATCTTGCGAGATTCAGGCGAAAGACGCAAGCGAGCTCCCGATCTTTGGAAATGGTTGACCTCTCTCTTGCCCTTTCCTATAGCCTCTTAGTCCCTCAAACCTTTCAATCCTATCAAGAGGCCTTTCTGTCTATGTTTAGTTAATTGTTCCAAAAATGAATCAACTTTGGAAAAAATATTCCTCTAAATACTTGAGGGCGTCCTTTTTATAGTTTTCCGGAATTTTATAATTCTGTTCTTCTAAATATTTGAGAAATCCAGATAGGTTTATTTCAACAATAAGATTATCCGGCTTTTTCTTATTAAGGTAATTTCTAAAGTTCTTAAGCGTTTTTAAACATCTCTCTTGATTAGAAAATCCCTCATCTTCTAGAAGAATTCGAGCCTGTTCAGACAAGAATTCTAAATTATCGTCTATATCAACAACATTGATTTCGTATATAGGAGCTATTCTTCTTAGATATTCCAAAAGGAGGCCGTCAATTGTTTCAATTTGATTTTCTGTGTCCTTATACATGTGATTAAATTCTGTTCGATTCACAACCGGCCAATCGCTTGTTTTCTTTCTTCTCTTTGCCTCGGGATGACGGAGTTCAACTTTCCAATCATCATTTTGATTTGACTTTGCTTGCTGGGATGAATGATATTCTTTACAGTAAATCCCCAATTCCTGCTGTATCCCATAAAGATCATTATTATCTTCAAGCATCCTTTTGGATGCGTTTGAATCTTGCATTGACATGATGACTAGGATAATCCCTGATACTTTAATCATAAAATTCATGTTACTGCTTCTCCAGATGTTATCCAAAATGCAGGGTACCATATCTGATAAAGATTAAAAGAGGGGGTTCAACCGACTTAGCCAAACTTTGAAGTTTCCAAATTCCTTATTATCTTAAATGCTATCTTCAGAAAAAGCTTACGCTAACCAGTTGATTTATCAATGAAAAATTAAAGTTACTTTTGCGAATGGCTCTCTTGACACTCATATATGTTGTATTCTAAGAAATTCTTGATCTAACTAACGTTTTTCGATCAATCAATGAAGCGGAAGGAAAGAGTATGAAATCTAAACTTATCTATACAGGACTGGCAAGTTTAACTGTTGCTTGTGGGTTTTCTGATGCCTCTTATTTATCATTGACAGATAGCAATGATACAGGAAAACCCTTGGGTTCTTACATAGGAAGCAGTGTTGGGACTAACGAGGGAGTGGGCAATTCTGTCTCTGAAAATGTAGACTTTAGCAATGCGCATCAAATGCAAGTTAAAAATACGATTCAAGTCGGCACTAATGAATTTATACGGTTTCAAGGGCTCGTTCAGTATGTGGGGAACAATATGTATGGCTTACCTCACTTTATGGAGTATCTAAACCACGCTATAGCAAATTATAAGCCAGGCACACCGCTTAACACGCCAAAAGAAATTGTGATTACTGAAGAGGATAAGATAAAGGTTACTAATTTTAAAAAATATTTTGTTGATAATTACTTTGATTTAAGATTGCGGAATCATGAAGTCACATCTGAGTTTTCAAAGTTTATGTCATCCAATGAAAAAGGATTTGGATCTCATCGTTTTAATGACAATCCTGTCATCTATGCATTGATGTATTTCTTTGATAGAAATACATCAGAGGTTCAGATTAAGGATAAATATAGATCTTATAACAACTATAATTTTACGTTCTTGCCATGTACTGATAAGGAAAGTGGAGCAAAAATGGATCTTACCTTTGATGGAGGCGTTATTTCCTCTTATAGTTCCTCTGTAACATTATCTTCAGAAGCAGATACACTTAAGAGTATTTTGTACTCCGGGATGAGCGGATATAATGCATTATATAAATTCGCAATGTTTAAGGTGGCTGAGGATACTTTCCGACTTAATATCAAATTATCTTCTCAAGAATCAATGTACCCTTCACATAGCATACCATATATAGATCAAAAGATTGCAAACATCTTTTTGAAGATCAATTGAACATTTGATAGCGCCTCCTCACCTCTAGGGGGGCGCTATCAAGTTAATTTGTAAGAAGGCCGTTTTGGAAAAATTTAAGCGCCAAGATTTCTTTATTAGATGATTTTACCAGCGCCAAGTATAAGTGTTTTTAGATAAGTTCATATTTAATATCTTTCAACTGACTCTCCTTCAAGAGAGGAGAATTTTTAATTGAAAAATAACTTCTTTTTTATATTTTAAAAATTTAAATTTCAAATTAATTTTATTGCATCGGATTTGATCAATATAAATAGGGAGTGTTTAGTTCCCTAGATAATTCATTGATTTTAAATGATGGGTTAATTTAGACAATACAAAAATGCGTGACACACCCTTTTTATGGTGCCCCCGGGGAGGGTCGAACTCCCACGACCGTAAGGTCAGTAGATTTTGAGTCTACCGCGTCTGCCAGTTCCGCCACAGGGGCAATCTTGGGGAGACTATGGACAATTCCGTTCTCGAGGTCAAGATTTTTTGTGGAACATTCTTCAAGGTAGAAAAAAGCCAGGGGAACTCCCCGGCCTTTTCTGAGGTGAGATTTGTTTATTTTTATTTTGATGAAATCGGACCTTGTTCCCGAACAAAAAAGGCGAGAGCTGCCATTGGTATCATGGAGACAAGACCTGTCAAAACAATCACGATGCCTTGAGTCAACAGGATGTGAACAAAATAAACGGGAACATCTGCCATATGCTCGATGCGCGCATTCATTATGTGATCAAGACCCATTCCGAAGAAATTAACGCCAATAAGTGGAAGGGAGGACAAAAGAACAATCACAAATACCTTGAAGACCTTTCCTTTCGTCAGATTCATGGACATGCTCAAAACGTTTGTTTGATCGATAGAAATTAAAGTCGCAAAAAGCGAAAGCCGGAGATAAAAATACCACAAAAGAAGAACCGCTAACACAAGAACGGCAATCCCGAAGTAGGCCACACCGTAGCTCCCCATGGCTAAGCTTCCGACGATGACTGTCATCCCCAAAAACATCATCAGTGCGAGCGGAATCATGAAGATGAGTCCGATCAATAAATAATAGAAGACAATTTTAACGGTGTTGAGTGTGAAAAAGGAGCCGACATAATCCCGGCTCAATTCTTGCTTTAATAAGATACTTCTCGAAATATTAATGATAAAGGGTGTAAAGATGGATAGATACCCCAAGCTCAATAGGAGGACAAGAAAAGTATGAGTAAATGTAACCTCTTGCGGAGGTTTCGGTTCAAAAACCCCAAGCTTATAGAGAAGATAACTATAAACTACAACCAAGACCGTTCCTTGAAGGAAAAGAAGACCTAAGTTTTTCAGGTTTTTGAAAAAGAATTGATAGGCCTCTCCCGTAATCTCTAGAATCTCGCCTTTTTTCATTAGACTTCTCCTCGTTATATTAAATCCCTATGTTTACTTTATCATGAAATGGATAATAAATGGTTAATAAATATATTTTATTTCTTGTGATGAATTCAATAAATGAGATCTTCAAATTTATTTTTTAAGGCTCGGAAATCAAGCCTTTTGAACAAAAGCCGCCATTACTTTTTTGAGGCCGCTATGATCAAAAAGCACATCCAGCTTTTCGCCGCTTTGCGCAACGATTTTCCCGTATCCGAATTTCGTGTGAAAGACGCGTTCTCCGAGGTGCACGTTCGAAGAAGACGATGCAGATGAAATCCTGCTTTCGGAGTTTTGTGGCCTTCGAGGCCCCGACAGATAACGCCTCGTGTATCCGCTTTCTTCAAGACTTCCTCGCGCCGATTGCCTCGTAGAAAAGATGGATGTGGGTGTTTGCATCTCTATATGATCTTTTGAAAGCTCATCGATAAAGCGGGAGGGAATCGAGGTTTGCCAGGTCCCGTGAATGCGACGGTTAACGGCATATGAAATGATCGCCCGTTCCTTCGCCCGCGTTAACCCCACATAGGCCAATCTGCGCTCCTCTTCAAGCGCCGCCGTTCCCGACTCTTCCAAAGAGCGTGGACTCGGGAAAACGCCTTCCTCCCAGCCCGCTAAAAAGACGGTCTCAAACTCCAGTCCTTTGGCGCTGTGCAAGGTCATCATGGAGATCATGTCTTCTTGGGATCCCGCCGTATTCTCCATGACCAGGCTCACATGTTCCAAAAAGTCGTCGAGGGAATTGAATTCTTCGAGAGCTGTTACGAATTCTTTCAAGTTTTCAAGGCGCCCCGGCGCTTCAGGGTTTTTATCCTGCATCCACATACCCGTATAGCCCGATTCATCTAAAACAATCTCGACTACCTCACGCGGCGGTCGCACCTGTAAAAGGCTTCGCCAACGCGCCACATCTCTGAAGAAAACAGTTAGTGTTTCTCTGACCTTTCCCCGAAGCTCATCTGTTTCCAAGAGCGCAATTGCGGCCTGAGGCAAAGAAATCATTTGAGATCGCGCATAGGCATGCAGGACTTGAAGGGTTGCGTCTCCAATCCCTCGCTTGGGGACATTAATAATACGCTCGAAGGCGAGACTATCATCGGGCTGCGCCACGAGGCGTAAGTAGGCGAGAGCGTCTCGCACTTCTTGCCGTTCATAAAAGCGCAATCCCCCGATCACCTTGTAGGGGATCCCGAGAGTCATCAAGCGGTCTTCAAATTCGCGAGTTTGATAACCCGCCCGCACCAGAATCGCCATGGACGAAAGATTTTTGCACGCCCGCTGAAGGAGCTCGATTTCTTCGCCTACGAAACGGGCCTCTTCTTCTCCGTCCCAGAGACCGCGGACCATTACCCGCTCTCCGCTGTTGCTCTCGGTCCACAGAGATTTTCCAAGGCGTCCTTTGTTGTGGGCGATCAGGGCGGAGGCAGCTGCTAAAATATGGGGGGTGGAACGATAATTCTGCTCGAGACGAATGACGCGAGCACCTTGAAAATCCTGCTCGAAACGAAGGATATTGCCGACCTCGGCTCCTCGCCAGCCGTAGATCGATTGGTCATCATCCCCAACGCAACAGATATTCTGATGATCCCTCTTAGCCAAAAGACGCAGCCAAAGGTATTGCACGACGTTCGTATCTTGATACTCATCCACCAAAATATAGCGAAATTGGGTTTGATAATGCTTGAGGATTTCTCCGTGCTCCGAAAACAGCCTCACGGTCAGAAGCAACAAATCCCCGAAATCAACCGCATTAAGCACCTGAAGACGTTCTTGATAAATCTTGTAGATCTTCAAGGCGGGATCTTCTTCGCCTCCCGTCCCCCCCCTCAAATCACTTGGGGGGACTTTGTCGGGGGTGAGACCGCGATCCTTCCACCTGGAGATCACGGATAGAATCAGTCGAGGCGGATGCTTTTTATCATCCAGATCCTCGGCCTTGACCAACTGTTTGATGAGACGTAGCTGATCATCCGCATCCAAAATCGTAAAATTCTGCTTCAGGCCCGCAAGCTCCGCATGACGCCTTAAAATTTTTACACAAATCGAGTGAAAGGTTCCGAGCCACAGCCCTTCCACCGCAGCACCGATCTCGCGTCCGATGCGCTCTTTCATTTCAAAGGCGGCTTTATTTGTAAAAGTTACGGCTAAAATCTGGGAAGGCCAAGCCTTACCGAGCTTTAAAAGATGAACGATCCGCATCGTGAGGACGCGGGTTTTGCCAGTGCCCGCCCCGGCCAGCACCAAAACGGGGCCGTCAAGCGCTTCGACGGCTTCCCGTTGCGCCCCATTCAAGACGTTCAAGTATGTAAGGGAAACGTCATCCACGGAATCATTAATTCTTCTAAGGGGTTGAGATATTGTCATGGTCTTGTTATAACATCCCTATCCTGAATCAGCCAGGGAATTTCCCAAAGGAGATTCCATGTCCTCTTCACTCGCCCATCGCCACCTGCCTGCAGTTGCTTTTATGATGGTATCAGTCGGACTCTATGCGACCCAAGACGTCCTCGTAAAGTTCCTCCCCGAAGGAGTGAGCCTAACCGAAATCATTTTTTTCAGAAGCCTTTTTGCATTTCTCCCCATCGCCCTTTTTTATCCTTTTGAGATGAAAAAAAAGGTTTTTAGAACAACCAAGCCCTACGCCCACTTGGCGCGTTCTTTTTTTTCAACGGTGGCGCTTTTTTTCTTCATCGCCTCTTTTCGGATTATGCCATTGGCCGATGCTTATGCCCTTACCTTCTCGACTCCCTTATTTCTGGCTCTTCTCGCCCTTCCTCTTTTGAAAGAAAAGCTGAGTTTTCAACGGGTTACAGCCGTCATCATCGGATTCGGCGGGGTACTGATCATGCTACGCCCCCATGGTGCTTTTGAGTGGGAAGGACTGATTCCTCTCTCGGGTGGCTTCTTTTATGCGGTCTCCCTCATTCAGGTGCGAGCCCTTAGTAAAGAAGACAGCAACACCCTGATCGTCTTTACCTTTACGCTCATGAGTACCGTCGCGAGCTTTCTTCTACTTCTCTTTACGGACCCTTCCCTTCATTGGGAGCTGTTACCGCGAATGTTGGTGATCGGCTTTTTAGGCGGAAGCGCCCAATATGCAATGACGCAGGCTTTTCGTTTAGCGCCCGTGAGCTCTATCGCCCCCTTTGATTATGCGGCCATGATTTGGGCCGTCGTCTACGGATATCTTTTTTGGGGGGACGCTCCCGACCTTCCTCTGATGTTGGGTGCAAGCCTTGTGATTGTCGCAGGCCTTGCGCTCATCCGTCATGAAAGACGCCTCGAACGTCTTGAAGCATCCTTTACTCAAACAAGGGACTGAGGATCTCAACGATACCGTTTGCGATAAATTGAATGGCGAGCGCCGAGAGAATAATCCCGAAGACTCGTCCCAAAACGTTTGATCCCGTAACACCTAAAAGTCGCGCAATCGGATCAGCAAGCCTTAAGCAGAGATACGTCATG
>CAYUCY010000032.1:0-17189 GCA_964443525.1 uncultured Thiotrichales bacterium | reverse complement strand
ACTCCATGATGGGACATCACTCAGCAGGCGGATACGGTATGGGATACCATTCTGTTGGGGGACACTCCATGTAATTTTATGATGCATTGAAAATATTATTATGACTTCTTCCACTTCTATAGCTTCCACGAGAAGGGGGTTTTCCTTTATTTTAAAAGAAGCCCCCTTCATATTAGCTATTTTTATAACCCCGTTTTTAACTTCAAGCAATTTCCCCCACCCATTTCAATATATTAAATTTATTTATATCTTTTTTGCGGCAATTTTTGGAATATCCCTTCTTTTTATAAGAAAAGAATCTCTTTATATTCCAAAAATAAAAAATATTACATCTTATTTTTTATTTTTATTATTATTTTTTATTTTTTTGAATTATTTTATTCACGGGATAAAACCCTATTTTTTGGAAACTTATCTTAGGATCTCTTTCTTCTCTCTATTTTTATATTTCTTTCTGTATTTTAAAAAAGAAAAAAGTGATAAAATACAAAATTTATTCTTGATTATTTTTTTCTTTGCATTAGTTTTTATTATTCTTGATATGTTTTCTTTTATTGTGTTCTTTGAACATCTTCCTTATTTTACCCTGGGAAATCCAAATATGTCTGCAGAGTATGCGGGCCTTACTTTCGGGCTTATGATGGGCATGCAAAAAAAAATTCAAGAAAATGAGTTAAGAAAATTCTTTACATTCATTATCCCCTTAACAGCTTCTTACATTTTTTTTACTAATTGCAGGTCAGCATACATAGGAATTTTAATTGTTACTATTTATTTTATATTAACAAAGAACATAAGCTTTAGATTTCTATTTAATATATTAATTTTATTTATTATAATTACATTTACACTCTCATCTCTACAAATTTACCTACATGGTTCAGATTTTATTGGAGATGCTTTTAATAAGGGAAACTCAACCTTAGTACGATGGTCTCTCTTCAAAAATTCTATAAAGATGCTTTTTGAAAATCCTCTTGGAGTTGGCCTTGGACAGTATGAGTTCAAATCCATTCCTTACCTTAAAGAACTTGTTCCGATACTCAATGAAAATATGTTATTCAAATCACCCCATGTCGAAATATTAAGATTTATGATTGAAGACGGACTTTTAGTCACAGGAATATTTTTCATTTTCATAATTTCATTTTTCATTGAAGAAAGAAATAGAATCATTCCTTGTATCAGATCTCATCCTGAGATAGTGGGGTATTTTATTTTTTTAAGCGTACATCTCCTTTTTCAGTTTCCATTAGACAATCCCATTCCCCTTTCATTAACAGCTTTTATGGTAGCGTATTTTTTTGCAAAACTAAACCTCCCTACTTTAAAAATTGAAGCTAAAAAATCTAAAAAGATTTCGTTTATCTTATTTTTAGTTCTTCTCTCCGGTGCTATCCCTCGCGTCTTCTCAGGATATGTGGATCGTGTTTATCCCGAAAACCTTCGTTATAATAGATGGGCCTGCGCTTTGGACCCGGGTAATTGGAGTTCTTGTTTGAATGTTGTCTCAATTCATTTATCAGAAGGAAATTATGATTTAGCCATTAAAGGTGCTGAAATTGAGCTCTCTAAAAGGCCTGACCTATTTCCGGCTATGAAATACTTAGCTTTTTCTTATCTTGGAAAAAGAGATTACGAAAATTCTTGTTTTTATATAAAAAAGTATGACGACCTTTTTGATTCTAAAAGTTCTTTAAATGCCCTTAGAAGGGATACTTGTAAATCCTAGGTTTTACGAATAAAATTTAAAATTTTAAGAAAAGATGGTTGTTTTTTTACGATAACATAAAATGAATTACCAAAATAAATTATCACATAACTTATTACGCATGGAAATAAATTTTCTCCTTTTTGAAAGGAGAAAGAGGAATCCATGCTTCCGATGAAAAAAGGTTTACGCTCCTTATCGAAGGAGGTCGATTTGTAGCACCCGAGGCAGGATCTCATGGGATCTGAAGATTGTTTAGTCACAGGGTGTGGCGGGATGGATCTATCTTAAAGCGTTCTCGGTCAATTTGCCAGCATTTTAAGATGTATTTATAAGGCGTGAGTCCTTTGAGAGTCTTGAGTCTTTTTGCAAAATTATAAGCATTCAAGAAGGTGTAGAGGTGTTCCTTTAACTGCTGATGATTTTTGTATGGTGATAGCGCCTTACAGTCACTTCTTTGAGCGTTCGGTTCATGCGCTCCACCTGCCCGTTGGTCCAGGGGTGGTTCACTTTCATAAGTTTATGTTCGATCTTATGTTCGTAACAGACGTGATCAAAGATGTGTGCAAAGGCATGCTTATCCTTTTTGCGGTTCGTAAATTGTGCCCCATTGTCTGTGAGAATCGTATGGATATGATAGGGAATGTGAGCAATAAGAGTGCGTAAAAACTGAGCGGCTTCCAGTTTGCCATATTTCTCTAAGAGCTCTGCATAAACAAACTTTGGCGTGCGATCAATGGCCACGAAGAGGTAGAGCTTTCCTTCTTCTGTGCGAACCTCGGCAATGTCGATGTGAAAATATCCAATAGGATACCGAGCAAACTTTTTCTTGGCCGGCTTCTCTCCTTTGACGTCCGGCAAGCGGCTGATGTCATGACGTTGAAAGCGTCGATGTAAAGAGGATCGCGTCAAATGGGGTATGGTCGCCTGCAAGGCATACAAGCAATCATCTAAAGGAAGGAGCGTATGCTTTCGGAAAGCAATACAGATAGCTTCTTCTTCAAGGCTAAGAACCGTAGATCTTGACTCCTTAGGCCCCATCGGAGAATCTGAAACATAGGGCGCTTCCTCCACTTGTTGACCGTCTTTGGATTAAGTCCGTATTTTCCGGCAAGCGCCTTTAAGCTCTCTTGACTATTCTGGATTGCTCGACGCACTGCCTCTGTCGCTTTAGCGCACCCATGTAATATCTGTCCCATAAATCCTCCTTCGATGGTAAGTCTCTATATAATACACCACCACACCATGGGACTAAACAGCGAGATCAGCGTAATGACATCACTTAAGCTGAAGGATTAACGGAAGATCTCGAAAACGCTACCGCCATTGCCGGTAAAGGGTACAATAGCGAGATTTACGGGAAAAATCTGGAAAAGAAAGGATGTACAGTCGTTATCCCCTCATGAAAAAACAGAGAATCTCAAAGAAAAAAATATGATGGCCATCTCTATAAGGAAAACACTTAATAAAGCATAGATAATATTAAGCCCATAATTTATAATCATTTTAAGTGTTTAATCCATCTCATTTTTATCCCTCTGGTTCAGTATCATAAGCGGAATTGATTCTCGAAGGATACTCTCTCGGCAGGTCTTTCATAACGAAACGCCAGAGTTTTTCGGTACCGAGGCGGATGCCGATCCGAGGGGTAGTAAGATAGGCAGGGGTAAGGGAGGTTTCCTCTACAAAAAATGAGGGAGAGGTGATCAAGTCAAGGCCGCTGTGCTCACGGGTGAGCCGGAGGTGCCTGCAGAGTTTCCCGGGTCCGTTTAGGTGAAGAGCCGGCTCTTCCAGGAAGAGTCCCCGGATGAGGACGGCTGCAGGAAAGTCTTCCCGTTCGGTGACGATATTCAAGCAATGGTACATTCCGTAAATCAAATAAACATAGGAAAAGCCCGCTGGTCCGAACATAACGGTCGTTCTCTTCGTTTTTCCTCGAGCTGCATGGCAAGCGGGATCATCCTGGCCGATATAGGCTTCTGTCTCGGTGATAATTCCGCTTATTCCTTGAAAGTGAAGTCGTTGACCTAAAAGAGCACGAGACACTTCCAGCGTCGGTTGTTCGAAAAATAATCTCGGAAGACGAGACATGAACAGCTCCTCTAATTGTCAATAACCAAGACAATAAAACGCTTTCCTTTAAAAAGAAAGTCTTTAGGGATTGACAGTTTGGCGCATTGTTCCCATATTAAGAAGAAAGAGCCTCAAAAGGATGAAAAACGTGTCACCGTTATTATGGGGAGCCGGGGAGAGAATTCTCGTCGTTTCCTTTTTAATTGCAGCCTTGTGGCTGGGTGTTTGGTGGGCGTGGTAGAAATGGAATTAGCCGTTAGCTTGAATGAAGTACGAGGAAGAAGGCCAGAGCCGGTTCAGAGTAAAGCAAGGTTTCCTCTTGTAAGTATTCAAGGCTTATCCGTCACCTATAAGGATTGTTTTGCGCTTGAGGGGATCAGCGGAACCTTTCACAAAGGAACGCTTACAGCAGTCATCGGTCCGAATGGCGGCGGTAAAAGTACTTTTTTGAAAACATTAATGGGACTCATTAAGCCTGAAGAAGGAAGTCTTACCTTTCATGAAATCGGCCTCAAAAAAATCGCCTATCTTCCCCAGCAATCGGAAATTGATCGATCCTTCCCTTTAACAGTAAGGGATGCCATCGCCTTGGGGCTTTGTCCTCGGGAAGGCTTTTTTTCACGGTTTGATAAAAGCATACTTGGCCGGGTCGACCAAGCTTTGCAGCGGGTTGGTCTTCCTTCTTGCGGCAAGCGGTCTCTTCATACTCTTTCGGGAGGGCAGCTTCAACGCGTCCTATTTGCCCGCCTCATCGTTCAGGATGCGGACCTGATCTTGTTGGACGAACCTTTTAACGCCGTTGATCCTTATACCATCGAAGATCTCATGCGCTTGATTGTTGCCTGGCAAAAAGAAGGACGCACAGTTGTGGTCGTCAGCCACGACATTGATCTTGTCCGTGAATTTTTCCCCGAAACTCTTTTGATCGCCCGTAAGCTCCTCGGGTGGGGACGAACGGAAGAAGTCGTAACCCTTGACCTTCTGCGAGATGCAAAAAAACTTTCACGAACTTGGGAAACCTGTGTAGAATTGTGCCAATCGAAGACCAAGTTTTTCTGATCGTTGCGGTATGTATGATTTTCTGATCGGACCTTTTCATGACTTTCCGTTTTTGCGAAAGGCTTTGATCGCCTCTTTTTCTCTCTCTCTGAGTTGCGCGCCCGTTGGCGTTTTGCTTGTCTTGAGACGCATGAGCCTCATGGGAGATGCACTCTCTCACAGCATTTTGCCCGGGGTAGCTGTCGGGTATCTGATCGGCGGATTATCTCTACCCGCCATGGGCCTCGGTGGCATGATTGCGGGGCTTCTTGTTGCAGTGATGGCCACGTTTGTCTCCCGATATACGGTCCTTAAAGAAGACGCGAGCTTTGTAGGCTTTTATTTGATCGCCCTTGCGATCGGTGCGGTGATTGTTTCTCTCAAGGGCAGTCAAGTGGATCTCCTTCATATTCTTTTCGGTTCCATTTTAGCTGTGAATAATGTTTCCCTTGTCTTGATCGCAGGAATTTCAACCTTCTCTCTCTTAACCTTGGCTCTGATCTACCGTCCCTTGCTCATTGAATGTTTCGATCCGGTTTATATGAGAGCCATGGCAGGTCAGGGCGGATTCTATCATCTTCTTTTTATGGCTCTTGTGGTCTTTAATATGATTTCAGCCTTCCAGGCCCTTGGCACTCTGATGGCGCTTGGTCTCATGATGTTACCGGCAATCTGCGCGCGCTTTTGGGCTCGCGAGGTCTGGAGCATGTTTCTTCTTTCTTTTCTGATCGCTTTGGTTTCAGGTTATTTGGGGCTTGTTTTTTCTTTTCATTATCAGTGGCCTTCGGGTCCTAGTATTATTTTGGTCGCCGGCTTTTTTTATATCGTTTCGGTCCTTTTAGGCCGGCAAGGAAGTCTCACCCAATCTCTTCTTTGGAACACATGAAAAGTCTTCTTCTCATTCTCTGCCTTTTATGTCCTTTCACTCTTTCCGCAAAGATGAAAGTGGTCGTTTCTTTCAGCATTCTGAAGGACTTCGTTGAAAAAGTCGGAGGTGACGAAGTAGAGGTAACATCTCTTGTAGGACCTAACAGCGATGCCCACGTCTTTGAACCGACTCCTGGATCTGGCAAAGCGATTACAGAGGCTGATCTTGTCGTGACAAATGGACTGGGGTTTGAGGGTTGGATTGATCGCTTGATTCAGGCAACAAACTATAAAGGGCCGATTCTGATTGCAAGCGAGGGGATCACTCCAAGGCAGGCTGAAGGAAGCGCCGAGGCTGTGCCGGATCCCCATGCCTGGCATGATGTGGTTCATGCGACTGCCTACGTCCGAAATATTTTAAAAGGTCTTATCGATCATGACCCCATTCATAAAGATGTTTATGAAAGATACGCGAAGACTTATTTGAAAACTCTCGAAGAATTGCATGCCTGGATCGAAAAGGAGCTTAAAGAAGTTCCTGCAGAGAAGAGACGTTTGATTACAGCCCACGATGCTTTTCATTATTTTGCCGAGCGCTACGGCATTCAAGTTCTGTCTGCACAAGGAATCAGCACGGAGGCTCAACCTTCCGCAAAAGAAATTGCCGATCTGGTCACTCAAATTAAATCGGAAGGTATAAAGGCCCTTTTCGTTGAGAATATTTCCAATACCAAGTTAATGGCACAAATTGCAAAAGAAACGGGCGTTGTACCCTCTGGAACCCTCTATTCGGATGCGCTTGGAGAGAGTGGCGGCGAAGCAGAGACTTACGAGAAAATGATGCGGCACAATGTCATGCTGATAAAAAATGCGATTTCCTTGAATGAATCAAAGTTTTCTGAAGCATCACCTCAATAAGTATGTGAAAAATCGACAAAACTGAGTAAAATTTTATCTAAGTCCTTTTCAAACAATAACTTTAGTATTAACGGAAAATTAACTATTGAAAAAAAATTATTATCGATGTATTTTATTAATAATCAAGGCTTGAGACGGAATATGGGCCTTCATGTCAACTTGACAAAATAATAAGGTTGATTTATATTCTCGTCTCGTCACAGTAACAAACTTAAAGAGAGTACGTCATGACGACAGATAACTTTTCTGATGGGGATCTTGTTGTTTATCCGGCTCACGGTGTCGGGAAGCTCCTCGCTATCGAAACTCAACACGTGGCAGGGTATGAGCTTAAAGTATTCGTAATCGCTTTTGAAAAAAACAGAATGACCTTACGTTTACCAATGGCAAAGGCCAGAGAGGCTGGATTAAGAGCATTGAGCACGCGCGATGATATTGAAATAGCTTATAAGACTTTGAAAAAGAAATTTTCGGTTAAAAAGACCATTTGGGCCCGCCGCGCACAAGAATATGAAATGAAGATTAGCTCGGGCAGTCTCACTTCAATCGCAGAAGTTTTGCGTGAGCTTTACAGAAAAGAAGATCAACAAGAACAATCTTATTCAGAACGGCAAATTTATCAAAGTGCTATGCAGCGCCTTGCTGCAGAAGTTTCGGCTGTAGCTCAATGTGACGAAACAGAAGTGGTCAAAACCGTGGAAGAAATCTTACAGGCCGCTTAAGGTTAAGACATTCATAACTTTTCCATAAAAAGGCGTCTCCTCCCTGGGCGCCTTTTTTCGATGATTTTTATTTTACGGCCATTCAACTTTCGGCGGTAAGGACATGAGGATGGCTTCCGTGTTGCCTCCCGTCATAAGCCCGAAACGAGTCCCTCGATCATAAAGCAGATTGAATTCCACATAGCGGCCGCGCTTTTTAAGTTGATGGCGGCGTTGCTTTTCAGTCCAAGGCTTCGTCATATGACGTCTGACGATGTGAGGATAAATTTCCTTAAAGGCCCTGCCGACATCCTGGGTAAAGACAAAATCCGCCTGCCAGTTATCGGTATTCAGATAATCATAAAAAATCCCGCCGATTCCTCGCGGTTCTTCCCGATGCTTCAAATAAAAATAATCGTCACACCATTTTCTGAATTTAGTGTAGTAAGCAGGATCATGAGCATCACAGGCCTTTTTGAAAGCTTCATGAAATGATTTTGTATCGTCGTCATTCTCATACATGGGCGTTAAGTCGGCTCCCCCGCCAAACCAGGTCTTGTTTGTACGAATATGGCGAGTGTTCATATGAACTGCGGGAACGAGAGGGGAGCACATATGCGAGACTAAAGAAATTCCACTTGCCCAAAAATAAGGATCTTCTTCGGCTCCCGGGATCTCTTTTCGAAAATCCGAAGAAAACTCGCCCCAGACTGTTGAGATATTAACGCCTACTTTCTCAAAGACTTGACCTCTGAGGATCGACATAGTTCCGCCGCCGCCTTCAGGGCGTTTCCAAGGAGTACGCTCAAAACGACCGGGCGTTCCCCCTTTCAGGTTTGCATAATCTTCTTCAATTTTTTCGAAAGAGGTGCAGATTTCGTCTCGGAGATGCTCGAACCATTCTTGGGCAAGGACCTGCTCCACAAGATCGGGAGCCATTTTGGGTTGGGCTAACATCATGATTTCGGCCATAAATTAGTTTGCCTCAATCCCTCTCCTAGCACGATTGAGGCTGCAAGCGCAACATTAATCGATCGCCTGCCAGATACCATGGGAATTTTGATATGCCACTGAATCTCGGCGCTCACCTCCTCTGGAACCCCGTCACTTTCTCTGCCTAAGAGGAGGATATCCTCAGGTTGAAAAGAAAAATCTAAGAAAGAACGAGTCGCATGCGGTGTCAGGAAAACAAGACGCGCCTTGGTTGCTTTCCTGAAGTCTTCCCAAGAGGCATGACGCCTATAGTTTGAAAGCTCGATATAATCCATTCCCGCTCGCCGCATGCGCGTATCCGAGAGAGGAAAACCACAAGGCTCGATCAAATCAATCCCGACGCTTAGGCAAGCCCCCAACCGCAAAAGGGTTCCCGTATTTTGAGGGATTTCGGGTTGATATAGAGCCAGTCGCATCACTAATCTCCGAAAGCTGCGGTCAAAAATTGTAGGAAAAACCGCCAGGTGATCGGAGGGCCTTGCCTAAAGTAAGAGGGGGATTCGATGAGCTCGTCTTTGCGGTTAAAACGCCCTACAATTCCCCACAGCCCTTCTAAAACTTTATTAGGAACGGGATACCGGGCATCATAAAGTTGCACAAGGGTTTCGGTTGAATGGGGATGCTCCTGAGCTCGATATTGCTCGTTCGTAAACCACTTAAAAATCTGACCTTCAGGCGTTTGAAGGAGTGTTTCCAGTCGAGTCCCTTGAGGCTCTGTGACGCAGATCCAGGGTTTCAAGACACCTTTTCGGGTATCATATTCGGCCGAACAAAGGGAAGGCCTTTGAATTGCAAGAACATGGCGACGGTAAGGTTGAAAAAGCGTCGGGTGACTTACAATACGGGCCTTTTTAAGAGGTGCCGTTGCTTGCGCCCACGCTTCAGCCTTTTCGTTCAACTGGAGTCCGTAGAAAAGGAAGCCCGTTGTCCCTAAAAGAGCAATTCCGGCGGTTACTTGTCCCCAAAGCGGCTTTCGCACAAGTGCGAACGCCCCTCCTAAGAGAAGAGCGATAACAAGAGGGATTGTATATCTGAGATCAATGACCGCAACTGCATTCAGCGCATATCGCTTATCAGAAAAAGGCGCCCAAAGTTGCGTTCCGTAAGCGGTAAAGACATCCAGAAGCGGATGCGTAAAAAGGGCAAGAATACAGACGAGATACCACCACTTGAGCTTGTCTTTCGTTCCCCAGAGCGTTTTTCGAAAATGGTGGAATCGCCACAAGCTCATGCCCAGAATGAGCCCCGCAAGGGGACCGAACCAGAGAGAATGAGTGATGCCTCTGTGATGAACGAATCCTGAAATGGGTCCCTGGGTGAGACTTACAATCACATCGATATCGGGTAAAAGGCCGGCAAGGGCTCCCCAAAAAAGAGCTTTTCGACCGAGGGGTTTTTGTGCGACGGCCTGTCCTACGGTCGCCCCTAAAACCCCTTGCGTTAAAAGATCCATAACAATTTCCTTTCTGGTCTTCCTTTTTATAACAAAGGCAGCAGGATTATACTATTTATTAAGCAAATTTGGGGGAACTCGAAGGCTTCAGTACTCGCGAAAAGACCACATGGAATTTTTCCAAATGATCTTGACATGATTTTTTAAATATGGGCCAATACCATTGGCAATTCTGCCATGTGTCAAAATCCATAGGAGAAAAGATGGTCAATATACGCGCCCTGGCACAAGCCTCGTTGTGAAATCAGGCCCTCAGGGCTATTCCTCGAAGGTTCAGAAGCTACTGGAAGAGCATGCTGAAAGGCTAAAACCTGCAATAACTCTTTCAAAACTGGATACTTTCTTTTCGCACCCCACCCGAGCTCTTGGCTTTGCCAAAAGTATTTTTGATCTCTTCGCAAAGAAAAAAAGTGATTTGACAATGACGGAGCAAGCTCTTCAATTCTTGCCGAGAGATTATGTCCTAGCTGTTCATAAATTCCAAAGAACCCAAACAAAGCAAGGTCGCCCCGCTATTACAACTCAGAAAGCCGAGCTAACCAATGGAACGCCCACGAAGTATAACGGTCTTCTAAAATATCAGACGGAAGATGAGGGAAAAGGAGTCACATTTGATATCGAAGTTGAATTTGATTTAACGGGAAGTACACCTCCGGTTCTCAGTGTTGCCAAAGAAACGCCTATGGGCAAAAAGTCGACCGAAAAGGATGATTTCGCAAAAGAACCTGAATCTTTGGAAAAAGGCGTGACGCATGTAGCCATTTATGCTCCCGAAGGCGAAAAAATTGAAACGAGCACAGGCGGAACAACTGCAATTCGTCAAAAATTTATCCTTGAACAATAAATGATCTTTATGAAAAACCCGGAGGTGGCTACCTCCGGGTTTTTTGTGTTGAAAAGTTTACTCTTTCTTCCTTCTTAAGGCAAAAATTCAATCGGTATTTTGTCGGAAACAAGCTTCCAAATCTTATTGATTTCTCCCTTAGTGACTCACGATACATTCCAAGCGTCAAGCTTGTTTAAGAGCCATGGGCGATTTGGAGGCGGGTGAAGTGGATAACCTTTTGTGAGAGACCTATGATTCCAATCATATTTATTACGAACATCAGGTTGATGCAAATATCCGCAACGGTCCATAGACCCAGGCCATAGGGCAAGACGCCTAAAGGAATAAAACAAACAAAGAAAATCTGAAAAGGCTTGATAAACCGCCTGCCGAAGAGAAACTCGACGGATTTATCCGCGCAAAAAGACCAGGTCAGGATTGTGGTAAAAGCAAAGAAAAAAAGAGTCAGCGTCACGATATGTCCTGCAAAGGAGAAACCGATACCGGCTCGGAAAGCCTCCATACATAAAAGGGTGCTCTCGCAGGAAAATTTCTGCCAAGCCCCCGTGACCAGTAATACAAGGCCTGTCATCGTGCAAACGACCATGACGAGGATGGGGGAGAGAATGCTAATAATACCTTGGACGACCTTGTTATCAAGTTTTTCGTGGTGGTCTGTGACGGCTGCGTGGATGATAGACTCAAGACCCAGACCCGAATCGGTTGCAAAAAGACCCCGATCAAAGCCCGACCGCATGGCTTGAAAAATCGTAAATCCGGCAACTCCACCCGCAACAGACGGGATGCCGAAGGCGGATTCCATAATAAGACTTAAGGCTTCTCCGATCTTGTCATAGAAAAAGAGAAGAATCAAAAGACAGGTGCCGATATAAAGAAGAGCCATGAGAGGGACGACAGCTGAGATCACACGCGCAAAACGTTGTAACCCCCCGAAAATAACACCTGCAACGAGGATCGCTAAACCGGCTCCGAAAAGCAGAGGCGGAAAGCCCAGAGACTCAACGGGCAAGGATAAGGAGTGGACCTGAATAAGGTTACCCACGGTCAAGGCCGAGAGAATGGTAAAGATACAAAAGACCTTGGAAAGAAAAGACAAGTTGAGGCCTTTCTTCAGGTAGTACATAGGTCCTCCGACCCATTCTCCGGCCGAATCCTTTTCTCGATAATCAACCCCTAAAAAAGCTCCCATAAATTTGAGGGTGGAAGCCAGAAGGGCCATGATCCACATCCAAAAGAGAGAACCGGGTCCTCCCGTTGCAAGGGCCACGGCAATCCCTGAAATATTCCCCGTCCCGAGGTTCCCCCCCAAGACGGCTGTCACGGCATTAAAAGAAGAGATCCCGCCTCTCTTCTTTTGAGTCGTAACCAGATGAAAGGCTTCCTTGAGCTTTATTATTTGAAGAAAACCGAGTCGATAGGAAAAATAACTGCCTAAAAGAAGGATGGCCGGAATGATAAGATAAAGAGTCAAAGAATCTTTCAGGAGATCAATCATAAAATTCTTTCGGGAGTTCAAAAAATGTCTATCAAGAACTTATACTGACAAAAGCCTCTCTCTGCAACCACTCAAAGCCAGGAAATTTTTTAAGGGTTTCTCTTCGAGCCCTTACGATTGGGTGTCACGAGGTCCGAGATGATGCCGCGAAGTGTTCTGACCTCTTGCGAGGTATAGGGAACCCGTGAAAAAAGTGTGTGGATCGTTTGAATCATTTTGGCCCGTTTGTTTTCGGCCCGAAAGTATCCTGCTTTGTCTAGATCTTCGATCAGATGATCTAAAAAGCCGCTGAGTTCTTTTTTCATTGCAAGAGCGCTGTCGCCTTGAAAAAGGGTTGTGGCGGGTGTCTTTTCTTCGGCCTGAAAAATCTCATAAGCGAGAATCACAACGGCCTGAGCCAGATTCAGGGAATTAAAGGAGGGATTCAGAGGAACAGAAATGGTCGCGTCGCAGAGAGCCACATCTTCGTTGGTCAACCCTGCATACTCGGGCCCGAAAAGAATACCGACTTTCTGTCCTTCCGCTTGCTGACGCACCATTAGAGAGGCTGCTTCTCTGGGTGTGGTATGAAGGGCGACCATATCTCGGTGACGAGCTGTCGTCGCATAAAGACGGTGGAGGTCGGCGATCGCTTCTTTCGTCGTCCCGTAGACTTTCGCATTTTCAAGCACGCTGTCAGCCTTGGCCGAAAGAGCTCGCGCATCGCGGCTTAAATGATCAGCTTGAGGGGCAACCAGCCTTAAATCCGTCAAGCTGAAATTAAGCATGGCTCGTGCTGTCTTGCCTATATTTTGTGCAATTTGAGGGTGAACCAGAATGATGACGGGTCGAAACATCCTGTTTCTCTTATGCCCGTCGCCAGGTGGTGCCGCCGGCACCATCCAAAAGGATCACGCCGTGGGCCTCAAGTTCTTGACGGAGCGCATCCGCACGCACAAAGTCCCGCTCTTTTCTTGCTTGCGCCCTTTCTTCAATGAGAGCCTCAATCCGGTCTACCGTGAGTCCTTCGGAAAGAGTGCCTTGAAACCACTCCTTCGCATCTCTTTGCAGAAGACCTAAAAGTTCCGCGCTTTTTCTTAGCATGGTTTGGAGCGCTCTTTTTGTTTTCTGATCTTCTTCTTTATTGATTTCTCGTGCGAGCTCATGGAGTCTTGATATTGCCTTGGGGGTGTTAAGGTCGTCTTCAAGGGCCGTCATAAGATCGGCACAGATCATTCCTTCTTCTGAGGGAAGGCAACATCCCTCAAGAGCCGTATAAAGACCGTCCAAAGCTGCTTTTGCCTGGCGCAGAGCTTCTTCCGTAAAATCTAAAGGCTGACGATAATGAGTAGAGAGTAACACAAAGCGGATAGTCTCTCCGTCCGCTTTTCGAAGGAGTTCTTCTACGGTTAAGAAATTCCCCAAAGATTTGGACATCTTCTCACCGTTCACCATCAAAATGCCGTTATGAAGCCAGTGCCGGGCGAAAGTGTGAGGACCGCAAGCCCCTTGCGTTTGTGCGATTTCATTTTCATGATGGGGGAAAATTAGGTCTTGTCCGCCGGCGTGAATATCGAAGGTTTCTCCCAAATGTTTGAGGCTCATGGCAGAACACTCGATGTGCCAACCAGGCCGACCCCGCCCCCAGGGACTTTCCCATCCCGGTTGATCGGGCGTTGACGGTTTCCAAAGCACGAAATCCGCAGGATTCTTTTTGTAAGGAGCGACTTCTACCCGAGCACCAGCAATCATTTCGTCCATTTTCTTATTGGACAGCTTTCCGTAATCCTTAAAGCTTGAGATGTCAAAGAGGACATGCCCTTCCGCTTCATAAGCGTGTCCCTTAGAGAACAGAGTCTCGATCATCTCGATCATCTCAGGGACATGGGCTGTGGCGCGAGGCTCAAGAGTCGGCGGGATATTACCCAAGGCTTCCATATCCTCATGAAAATAGCGGGTCGTCTCTATCGTAATGTCATCGATCGAGCGGTGAGAGGTCTGAGACACTTTGATGATTTTGTCGTCTATATCCGTGATATTTCGGACATAGGTGACCATATGCGAAAGCCTCAAGAGGCGCGTGAAAACATCCATAATAACATAAGGGCGGGCATTCCCGAGATGGGCTCTGTCATAAACCGTGGGCCCGCAAACATAAAGACCCACATGGCCTGCTTTCAAAGGCCTGAAGTCTTCAATCCGTTTTGTGAGCGTGTTATAGAGTCTCAAAGCCATCTCACCGTTTCATGACTATATTTTTATGAACCATCTTGTCGGCCTCGGCCACAAACCAATCAAGCGCTTCTTGAGGTGTCATTTCTTCTTTGAGAGCTTTTTCGATCGCATCCCAAAGTTTCTCCCGAATGGGTCCGTAGCCTGAAATACGAAGGCCGTTCGGATAGTTCGATTGTTTGCGCTCGAGAACCTGTTTGACAGCAATTAAATGAGCCGGGTTTGTTTCATAAAAATCGGTAGCCTTCGTTGCCTCAAAGGCGGCTTTGGTTGCAGGCAGATAGCCCGTCCATTGATGCCACTTCATCTGGTTTTCAACGTTAGAAAGGAACTGAAGGAACTTAACGACAGCTTCTTGTTCCGATTCATGTCCTTTTACTACCCAAAAAGAAGCCCCACCAATATTAAGAGCATAGGGCTCCTGGACTAATTCAGCACGGTAAGGGTAGGCACGTACGCCGATTTCAAAACGATCCCCGACAGATCGTTTTAAAAGACCGAACCTGTTTGCGCCTTGAAGGAGAATAGCTGCTTTGCCTTCCGTAAAGGTCTTTTCAATCGTACCGACATTCCGGCTTGAAAGAGTGATATAGCCCTTTTTGTACCAATCAACAAGACGGGTCAGTTGGGCAACGAACTCAGGACCGTTTAGAAGAAACTTCACCTTTCCGGAATCGTATCCATTGTTTTTGGTTGTCAGGGGAATGTTGTGGGTGACGGCAAAATGTTCAAAAATATAAGCAGGCGCCCACGCGAATGTCATGGAATAACCTTTTTTGTGAAGGACTTCGAGAGCTTTTTCTATCTCCTCCCAAGTAGCAAGAGATAGCTCGGGGTCGAGGCCCACTTCCTTAAAAGCCACCTTATTCAGGTAAAGGGCAGCAACAGAACTGTTAAAAGGCAAGGAATAAAGTTTCCAGCCATCCCCTTCTTTAAAGGAATAAAAGCCTTGAATAACGGGAATGAAATCAGAACTTTGAACATCTAGAAGCTTATAGATGGGGATGAAGCGGCCACTTTCACCCATGGTTTTCGTGTTATATTCGGAGACCATGAGAAGATGTGGATTGGTGCGCCCTGCCATAAAGTCCTCAAAGGATGTCGTATAATTTCCGGCAAAATGTGCCTTGATCTTTATGTCTGGGTTTACTTCTTCAAAATCTCGAACAAGCTCTTCAAATTTATCCTTTAAAAAGCCTTCAAGGCTGTGGTTTACATTGATTTGTGTGGTGCTCAATGCACTGTTTATGAGAGAGAAAAAAAAGGCGATAAAAAAGGTAAAGACTCGAAACATTACTTTTCTCCTTGTAGTCTTGTCGTTGCTTTTGCAGGGCCGATGAGAGGCAAGAGAACTTTCATCTCGGGCCCGTGAGACTCCCCCGTAAGCGCAAGGCGGAGAGGCATAAAAAGATCCTTCCCTTTGCGCCCCGTTTTTTCCTTAAGGGACTGCGTCCAGGTGCTCCACGTCGTCTCGTCCCAAGGAGCTGAAGGCAAAAGCGAAAGCGCTTCGCGAATATAAGCCGGATCCTCGATGACAGGCGTGACGTCACCTTCACAGATCTGCCAAAAATGGCGGATGTCTTCGAGGGTTGTCAGATTCCCGTGGACGGCTTCCCAGAAATGCTCCGTCACTTCATAAAGGCCGAGTTCGATCAAGCGGGGACGGATTTCATGATAGGTTAGGCTATGGAGAAGTTTTGTATTCAAACGTTCGAGTCCTTCCATGGAAAACTTCGGCGAAGACTTAGAGAATTTCGTCATGTCGAAATCCCGAACCAGAGTTTCCAAAGACGAAACGGGAGTAATATCTTCAGATGTACCCAGTTTCGTTAGATACGTCGCAAGGGCAAGAGGCTCGATTTTTTGTTCTCGCAGGGCTTCGAGGCTAAGGCTGCCGAAGCGCTTTGAGAGACCTTCTCCGTGTTCTCCCATCAAAAGGGGAAGGTGAGCAAAGGAAAAATCCCCCGGGTCGGTGCCGAGAGCTTCCGTGATCTGGATTTGAACGGCTGTATTGCTGATGTGATCTTCGCCTCGAATAATATGGGTAATGCCCATTTCGATATCGTCGACCATCCCTGACAGCGTGAAGAGGGGAGAGCCGTCTTCCCGAATGAGGACGGGATCAGAGATGTTTTCTCCCTGGAAAGAGAGAGGGCCGTGAACCATATCGTTCCACTCAACTGGTTTGGATGCAATTTTGAAACGCCAATGGGGTTTGCGGCCTTCCGCTTCGAAAGCCTTAATTTCCTCAACCGTGAGTTTCAAAGCACCCCTGTCGTAGAGGGGGGGCTTGCCTTGGGAGAGCTGACGACGTCTTTTAAAGTCAAGCTCTTGCGGCGTCTCGAAGCAAGGATAAAGGCGTCCCGAGGCCTTAAGCTTCTCTGCAGCTGCTTCATAAAGGGGGAGGCGCTCGGATTGTCTTGCCTCGGAATCATAATCCATACCGAGCCAGTTCAGATCGCGATAGATGGCCTCCACAAAACTGTCTTTTGAGCGCCCGCGATCCGTATCGTCAAAGCGCAAAACGAACTTTCCTTTGTGATGGCGTGCGTAAAGCCAAGCAATGAGGGCCGTTCGAGCATTTCCGATATGAAGAAGCCCCGTCGGGCTGGGTGCGAAGCGAAGTTTTTGCGTCATCCTCAGGGCCTTTGCTAAGTATTTCTGGGGTGGGTTTTCTTTTTCCTCAGCCCTCTTAAATCCGTGACCTTATCCTTAGCATATCCATCATTTAAGCGCAAACCCTCCTACCAAATACAAATTCAATCTTCAAGTAACACAAAAATCGTATCCATCATGGAGAAGTCAAAAAATCTCTCTTCCTTAGGGCCCTCGACTAACGCAATGATACATTCTTCAGGAAGCTTGCTAACCCTAGGTTGGGG
>CAYUCY010000031.1:0-17435 GCA_964443525.1 uncultured Thiotrichales bacterium | reverse complement strand
CGTTCCGTCTTGGCGCCCCGATATTGACGGGGCTGCCGATCTGGTTGAAGAGATTTTACGTGTGAGAGGATATCAAACCATCCCTCGTGCAGACCTTCCCAACCCTCACGCTGATGAGGAATTTGAAAGCACGCCTGGAGCTCACCATTTGCACCGCCGACTCTGGACGACCCGCCGGGCTTTAAGCGCACGAGGGATGGTCGAAGCCCTCACCTGGTCGTTTATCAAGCAAGATCTTGCCGAACTCTTCGAGGGAGGAGAAGAGGAGATGCGTGTTCTCAACCCGATCTCTCAAGATATGGCAACGATGAGGCCCAACTTGCTGCCGGCCCTCTTGCAAGCGGCTCAACGTAATCTAGATCGAGGCCTTCATAATCCAGCCCTTTTCGAAGTCGGTTCCCAATTCGGGACCCGATACCCCTTAAATCAGACAACCATGATTTCAGGCGTTATGGCCGAAAAGACATCCCGGCGTCACTGGGCCCAGGAAAATCGATTGGTTGATGCTTATGATGCAAAAGCCCACGTCGAGGCAATTCTTGAGGCCTGCGGATTCGATTCTCAACAAGGACAAATTGACCCCTCTGGCGCACCCCATTGGTATCACCCGGGCCGCTCAGGCGCCTTTAAGCTCGGACCTAAGACCACGCTTGCAGCCTTCGGAGAGATTCATCCCGCCATTCTTCAAAAGTTGAAGCTTGATAGACCGATGGTTGCTTTCGAAGTTTTCATCGAGTCTATTCCCCTTCCCAAAGCTTCCGCTCAAAAAAGAGCCTTTATCGGCTCAACCTTCCAACCTGTTGAGCGAGATTTTGCATTCTTCGTCGCCCGAGAGATCCCTGCGGATAAACTTCTCTCGACCATTCGAAAAGTTGATAAGGGGTTAATCACTGACGTCTCTCTTTTCGATGTTTACGAAGGCAAAGGCGTACCCGAAGGCAAAAAGTCGATGGCTCTTTCGGTTCGCCTTGAGCCCCGGGATAAGACGATGACCGATGCAGAAATCCAAGCCATTTCACAAAAAATTATTGAAGCCGCGAAAAAATCGGCCGGAGCAGAGTTACGTCAATGACAACGGAGTCTTTTAATCATATTCGCAACTTTGCGATTATTGCCCATATCGACCATGGAAAATCAACCCTTGCGGATCGCCTTATTCAATATTGCGGTGGTCTTGCCGAACGCGAGCTGAAGGAACAGATCCTCGACAATATGGACATTGAGCGAGAACGAGGCATTACGATTAAAGCCCAGACGGTTCGGCTGATGTATACGGCAAAAGACGGAAAAACTTATCAGCTGAACCTTATGGATACGCCCGGCCATGTGGATTTTGCTTATGAAGTAAGCCGCTCTCTGGCCGCTTGCGAGGGATCTCTTTTAGTTGTGGACGCAAGCCAAGGGGTTGAAGCTCAAACACTCGCTAACGTCTACCAGGCCATTGAAAACGACCATGAAATTATTCCCGTTTTGAATAAAATCGACCTGCCTGCTGCCGATCCCGATCGGGTGCGCGCCCAAATCGAAGAAGTAATCGGCCTAGATGCGTCTGAGGCGATCGAGGCTTCAGCAAAATCAGGCATCGGTATTCAAGAGGTGTTAGAGGCGATCGTCACGCGCCTGCCGGCACCCAAAGGCGATAAAACTCTTCCTCTAAAGGCCCTTTTGGTTGACTCTTGGTATGACCCGTACCTGGGCGTCATGATTCTCGTGCGAATGAAAGACGGCATCCTGAAACGGGGCATGAAGATTCGTTTTATGTCAACGGGAGCCGCCTATCAGGTAGAGCAAGTCGGTATCTTTACGCCGAAAAAAGAAATTATCGATGCCTTACATCCGGGTGAAGTCGGATTCCTTACGGCCAGCATAAAACATGTTGCCGACACAAACGTCGGAGATACCATCACCGAAGACAGAAACCCTGCATCGGAGCCATTGCCCGGATTTAAGCCCAGCGTCCCGGTGGTCTTTTGCGGCCTGTTTCCAACTGATGCGGCGGAATTTGACGAACTGAAAGAAAGTCTTGCAAAGCTACGCCTCAATGACGCTAGCTTTTCCTTTGAGACGGAATCGAGCCCAGCTCTCGGTTTCGGATTTAGATGCGGCTTTTTGGGACTTCTCCATCTTGAGATTATTCAAGAACGTCTCGAGAGAGAATTTGATCTCGACCTAGTCACAACAGCACCAAGCGTTGTCTACAAAATTCACCTTACCAACGGGAAGGTCTATGATCTCCATAACCCCGCAGACTTCCCCGATGTCGTTAAGATTGACTACATAGAAGAACCTTGGATCAAGGCCACCATTTTCGTCCCCGACGAGTATTTAGGTGCGGTCCTGAACCTCTGCACGGAGCGTCGCGGTGAGCAAGTGGACATCTCCTACATAGGCAGTCGTGTGATGGTTGTCTACAAACTCCCGTTAAACGAAATTGTCTTTGATTTTTATGATCGTCTGAAGTCCGTTACCCGGGGATATGCAAGCTTTGATTATGAACTGGACGAATATCGGGAGGGAGATCTCGTTAAGCTTTCTATCATGATCAATGGAGACCCTGTTGATGCGTTGGCTCTGGTTGTTCACCGCACTCAGGCCGAGCGTCGCGGTCGCAATCTCTGTAAACGCTTAAAGGAGTTAATCCCACGGCAACTTTTTAAGATCGCGATTCAGGCGGCCATCGGCGGAAAGATCATCGCTCGTGAAACCATTTCTGCCTTGCGTAAAGATGTTACCGCCAAATGCTACGGCGGCGACGTCAGTCGTAAACGCAAACTTCTTGATAAACAGAAAGAAGGAAAAAAGCGCATGCGCCAAATTGGAAAGGTCGAGATCCCTCAAAGCGCCTTCCTCGCAGCCCTCAAGATGGACGGGGATTAAACGTCCAACTGTTAACTTTTGTATTCTATTCGGGAATATCCTCAATCAATATTTTCTCTGACGATCTCAAGGAGAATTCTCACCAATCGCAATAAGCACTTCACAGGACAGGCCTCATTTTTATATGTGTATGAGCGACAAGCTAAAAAGAGATAAAATACTGAAACTTGCGCCCGCAAAAAAAGTGATGGAAGCGCCAAAATTGTCCCATAAAAAACCTGCAATAACACTGGCAAAAAGCATAGAGATCCCGCTTACAAGATTAAAAATCCCATAGGCAGTGCCTCGCAAATGAACGGGCGTTGTATCCGTTACCATCGCAGCGAGCAATGCTTGAGTGAATCCCATATGCAGTCCCCAAAGAATGATGCCCAGTGCAAGCGTCGCAAGGTTACTACTAAAAGCGAGAACAATATCGGCAGCGATCAGAAACCCAATACCGATCAACAACACCCTCTTGCGATCTAAACCCTTGTCTGAGAGCTTCCCCGCAGGATAGGATGACAGCGCGTAGGCCACATTCATGACCACTAGAACCATCGGCACAAGCGCCACAGACAAGCCGACGGCCTGTGCCTTCAACACCAGAAATGCTTCGCTGAACCGTGCCAACGCTAACGTTCCCGTAATCCCTACTAGTTTCCAGTAAGCATCCCCGATGGATCGGATATCACTGATACGTACTCGCACATAACCGTTTTGCTCCCTGCGTGTTTTCGGCTCCTTTACGCCGAACATCAATACTGTAACCGATATAAAGGCCGGGATGACCGCGATCCACAAAACAGTACGTATATCGTTGGCCAATAGCATCATAAAAATTATTGCAAAGAGGGGACCTACGAATGCACCCACTGTGTCAAGCGATTGCCGTAACCCAAAACAAGAACCTCGGATTTCAGGAGGAGCAATGTCACCGACGAGCGCATCACGCGGCGCTCCGCGGATGCCTTTGCCGATCCGATCAACAAAACGGGCCGCGAACACTAAGCCAACGGTATTAGCCAGAGGAAATAAAGGCTTTGTGAGCGCTGCAATACCGTAACCTACCAATGTTAATAGTTTCCTCTTACCCATATAGTCGCTGAGCGTTCCGGAAAATATTTTGGCAACCAGAGCTGACGCCTCCGCGATGCCTTCAACAAAACCAACTGTCGTCATAGTTGAGCCGAGCGTCGTGACCATAAACACAGGCAGCAGACTATGAATCAATTCAGAAGAAGCGTCCATAAAAAGGCTTACAAAGCCGATCGCCCAAACACCGACGGGAATAGATTTCAGATGAGAAAAACGGAAATTTCTAGCTTTGGAAGTCATGTGATTTCTTTCTATGAGTCATACGGCTGATTTCCAACATTCTTATAATTATAGAGGCAAACACGCTCATTTTCACTCATTTTAAAAAGCATCTCAGAGAAGCTTTTTTGAGGATTGCGTCATGACGACCACTCGGATGTCGCTGCGTTCCTCTCCATATAGCCGTTCTTAACACAAGCCCTCGAACCACACTTCTTGCAAGCAATCTCAGCCATGACTTTCTCTTCCTATGGCTGACGCAGCCATATCGTCGATTTGTTAGATGTTCCAAAATCCATACTTGACGTTTTTAAAAATTAAGAACAGAATGTGAATGAAAAATTATATGCAGAAATAAACTTATCCAATAGATTGGAAATCAAAAATACAGGGAAATATAAAAACGAGATGCAAAGAGAACTTCTGAATTTACTTCCGTCGTGGGCTTTTATTCTTATGCTCATTTGCACTTTCATATCTATTTCCATATTCTTCTTTTACATGGTGAGAAACTTTTTTCCTAACTTACTTTCTAAGGAAAACACTTCTTTCCTCACTTCTCTCATTGGGATTATAAGCGCTAATTATGGATTTCTTTTAGGATTTGTGATTGTTATTTTATGGCAAACCTTCAATAGTGCAAAACTGTTTACTTCCCTTGAAGCATACAATTTTAGACTCATGTGGCATGATTGTGCCGTGTTAAAATCCATTTCCCATGAAGTCAGAGATTTAATTGGGCAATACGTAACCACCATTATTCATGAGGAATGGCCGTTAATGAAGGTCGGCCTAGAAAGTTCAAAAATCTCGCAAATTATAGACAATTTCTTTAAAGTTCTTCAATCTTACGTCCCTCAGAATGAGGTTGAAAAAAATTTTTATAAAGAAATAGTAACGCAACTAAACGCGGTTGTCCAAAATAGAGCTCAACGTCTAGAATATACTCAGAGTATTCTATCAGGACCACTTCGTTTTATTATTATAGTAGGAGCTCTTTTACTTGTGTTTTTGCTCTCATTGCTCGAAAATAAAGGTCGTCGGCTACATCTTTTTGCAACAATAATGGTGAGCAGTGTCATTGCGTTTAACGTAGGGTTAGCTTTGACGATGGATTACCCGTTTTCTGGGGATATCTCAATCAGTAGCAAGCCCTTTACTCAAGGTGTCCTCAGTCAATACGTTTCCTTAAATATCTCTAAAAAGGCCTTGATCGCAAATTTTTGCATAGGAGAAGTGACTCTCACTGTTTAGACAGGACGACAGCAAAAATAGGCTATAGCTGGAGCTACCATCTTGAAATCTGAAGGAGCACCTCTCTCCTTCCAACAGTTATAATGGCGAATTCGCGTGTTCATCACCAAGCTGACTTCTTTGAGCGTTTCAAAATTTAAAGACTGAAGCGCTCCTTTTAAAGAGCATCTCAGAGACTCTAAAATAAAATTGAAATCATCCATTCCATAAACTATATATATTCTGTAATCGAAAGGTAAAATTATGAGTCTTAAGACCACAGTCTAGTATCGGTATTCGGAGTGATGTCCGAATACCGCATGACAAATCGAGCATTTCTATCAGAGCCGTTTCCCGGTTTCTTAAATATTTGTTTTTCTCATGCGGTTCATTGATTAAGCAAAAGTCAATGATTTTTTAGTTAGTCATACCACTTTCGTATGAATGATCACTTTTTCATTTAAAGGAATATTATAATGAATCGCTCCCTTAAAAATAATAGCGCGAAAAATTTTTTGAGTCGCCATATGACCGTTTTAGTCCCTATTTTATTGATTTTGATTATCGCGGTTTCGGAAATGGCCACCGCAATCTATGCACCGAGCTTACCCTTAGTTGCTCGTTATTTTAATATATCCGAATCACAGATTCAGGGAACCATGAGCATTAATCTGCTGGGACTTGCTCTTTCGGGATTATTTTATGGCCCTTTTTCAGATAGCTATGGACGCCGTACAAGCTTGCGTTTGGGGATGGTACTCTTTCTTATAGGTTCCTTATCAAGTATGCTTGCTTCAACTTTTGATATCTTAATGGTGTCACGTTTTATCCAAGGTGTCGGTGCCGGCGTGGCCGTTGTGGTTTCCTTTGCGATCGTTCAGGATCTCTTTAATGAAAAAGGCAGTGCCATCGTTCTTTCTTACATGGGAATGGCTATCTCTTTATCTCCGGGCCTTGCGCCTATTTTGGGCAGCTACGTCGCCCACAATTATGGATGGGAAATGTGCTTTGGGATTGTTAGCTTTGCCGCACTTCTTATTATGTCTTTATTGTATTTAGTCATGCCTGAAACTCTTGACCGAAACAAAAGAAGCCCTTTCTCGGCAAAAGGAATAGTTTTGGCCTATGGAAAAGCTTTTAGGAATCTCCCCTTCATGAAGGCATCTCTTCTTCCAAGCCTTATGATCGGAGGGCTATGGGCTTGGATGACGTCAACACCGATTTTGTTCATCAATTATCTGAACGTGCCTCTCCAGGAATATGGATATTATGGCTTTTTTGCTGTTTTGATGTATATCCTCGGCACTCTTTTGAATAGCCGGCTCGTGAGAACTTTTTCACTGAAAGCTCTTCTCATGACGGGAATATGGATGTGCTTAGCAAGCTCTCTTTTCCTCGTCGGAGCGGGGTACATGCAGATTCAGAGTGCACTCTTCCTCCAAGGGTTAAATGCTCCCTTTTCTATCGGACTTGCCTTCATTATTCCAAATGGGACAGCTTTAGCTTTTGCTCAGGTGACGGAAGACAAAGGAACTGCTTCTGCTCTTTTAGGATCTCTTGAAATGGCGTCAGGCGCCTGCCTTGTTGGTCTGGCCGGAATTATCTTCAATGGCAATGTTACTTCCATCGCAATTCTGATGTGTTTTACGAGTTTCATCAGTATATCTTTGTGTTATTCCGTAAACTCAAAGACATGCGTCAAAACCTTTGCCGAGAAATCCTAATCCGGAGATAAAGACAAAAGGAGAACTCTAGGATAACATTCTTGAGTCCATCTTAAAAAATGAGGCGCCTAGGCGCCTCAAATTAAATTTGGGAGGAAGACTCTGAAAAATCATGCGAAGCCTCTTAAGCTTTCATTTCTTATTATTTACTTATCTCTAAAATAAGTCTTAAAGAATGTTTATTGGGACTTACGATGCTCGCATCAAACGTGCAATTTCATCCTTAATAACGAGCTTTTTATGCTTCAGCTCAGCCAGAACATTTGTATTCGGAAGCGGACGAGACGTTTCGTCAAAGATAGCACCCTCGAGTTGAGCATGCTTTTTTTTGAGTTTGTTAATGTGAACAAGCATCGACATATTTGCCTCCTTCCTGTTAATAAATATTTTTTCTTACATAATGCAGTTAATTAAGCAACAGACCCATCTATTTTTAATACTAACTGATATCAAGTTGTTTGTCGAGTCATATTTTTCATTATATCTGTTAATATTTGTTAATTAATCTCAGAAATATGATATTTTCTTATATTGATATGTAAAAAATGAAGTTTTAAAAAATTAATTAAGTAATTTCATTGATTCTTAAAAGTTAAAAAATCGTAAATTAATCCATCTCCGTGATGAGGAGCTGTTATAAATCTTGTCTGCTTTTTGCTAGAATGATCTTCTCAAGTGGATCGTGATCTTTCTTGTCAAAATCCAAGAGTTTGTGATGTTTAGCTCCAGATGGAAATAAGATCGACCTGCCGTCTTTTCTCTCTCGTGAAAGTTGTTAATTTAACGCTGATTACCTTTTTTGAATTCGATTCACTGATAACTTTACGGTCTTTACCTTTATAAGAGCAGCCGAGCCTGTTTGAAGTGAACCCGCTACCACATCCTTCACAAAAGTTTGTCCAGCGTCGGATGAGCAACCCGGGCTGAAACATAAGAAAATGCCTTACTTGAACTGAGTATCACGTCAAGTTTTTTCTTCTTCAATACGAGCTCTGGTACGCTCTCTCATCTGTTCCGGAAACGGAAGATTCAGAATTTAAATTCTTAAAATAGTATATAATGTAATTGGAAGAATGCTTTTAATCTACCGTTTTTTGGCGGTTTTTGGAGCTCCTTCCGAGAGGAGAGCGGCTGCGACCTGTTCGATTGCCTGCTCATTTTCCGAGACAGGATAACGTTTGCGGATTCCATTTAGGAGACCCTCGGTCAAGTCTGTTGCGATAATACCTGAAATCCCGCGCTTGAACTTCGTCAATTCTTCACCGGCCTCCGATAGGTTAACAGGTTCGATCTTGGTCACAACGGCAAGCAGAATATCTGCTTTTCCTTGCTCGTTCAGGCGCGGAGCAATCCCGCCCTGCCCTACGGGAACCGAATAGACTTGAGCAAGAAGTTCCGGAGGCAGGTAAAATGCCGGCACCATCGCCCCTCTACGGGAGACTCGAATTTGTTCGACCTTAAGATTATTTCGTTGAGCCAAAACGGGAAGCAGGTCGCCAGCCTGTACATCCTTCAGAATTTCCTTCGCAAGATCGACTGCTGTCTTGTTTTGCTTTTGCTCCTGCCAGAGGTTCGCAATTTTTGTTTTCACTCTTTCAAAGGGCCTTTTATGGCCGGGATAGACTCTGTCAACTTTGGCAATGAAATATTTTCCTTCACCCGCCTCGACCATATTTCCCGGATTGCCTTCTTTTTGTCCGAAGGCTTTTTCAATGATCTGTCGATCCAGATCCGTCAGTTCAGGCAAAGCATCTAGTTTGGGCTCTGCGTATTCGTCCTGAAGTCCTTCTTGATTAACGCGTTGATACTGTACGATGCGGAAATTATATTTTTGAGCGACTTCTTCAAGGCTGGCCCCTCCACCGATTGCATCATCAATCTTGATGCTGAGCTCGTAAAGATGCTCGGCTGCCTTTTGGGTACGCAGATCTTCCGTAAGTTTCGTCTTTGCTTCAGCATAAGAAGTGCCTAGCTCCTCCTTACGAGCTTCATAAGCTTTTCTCAGTTCTTCCTCTGTGACAGTCACGTCTTTAAGAACGGCCTCTTTTTCCATAAGAAGAGCCGAGATATCCCGATATTCGGGCGCACGAAAAAGATGCTCATGATCTGTAAAAAAGACGCGCAAGTCCTGCTCGGTCGGTTGCTGATCAATTTTTAAAGTCGAGGGCGAAATAGTGACGAGCGCAATTTGTCTTTTCTGAGTGTCAAACGTATAAAGACGATCGGCTATCACTTGAGGAACATGAACATCGGAAACAAGGGTCTCAAGAAAGTGTTGCTGAGCTTTTTCCCGACGAAGAGATTCGACAAAAGTAGCTTCTGTCATATTATTTTGAGCAAGTACGTGGAGGAAGGTTTCCTTGCTGAACTTACCGTCTTTAGTTTGAAATGCCTTCAATTTCAAGATCTCCTCGCGAATGAGGGCATCGGAGACCGTGAATCCGAGACGTTTTAACTCCTGTGTGAGAAGAGATTGTTGAATCTGATGTTGAAGAGCTGCATACGTCAAACTTCCGGCTTCTTGCTTGAGGTCAATTTCGACATTTTCCAAGTTTTGACGCACGGCCATAAGGCGCTGCGCATCCCGATAGAGGTTCACGACACCGATCTTTTCATTTCCGACCGTTGCTGCCGTTGAGTCCCGACCGATTTTCATATTCGTAAAGTCGACTCCATACCAAAGAAGAGCAAAAGTTACGGCGAGCATGCCCATGAGAACCTTAAACCACCATTTTTCCGACGCGGCACGAAACTTTTCGATCAACATTCTTAGGGTCTCCGATTGTCTTAATTCTGAGAAATACTAACGATCTTCGCGTTTAAGAGCAACGGTTTAAATATTTTCAACAGATTAATTTCTGCTATGATGGTTTTTGATGATAAAGATAAAAATATAAAAAAACAAAGACAGGAGAAGGTTTTATGGATGTTCAAACTTTGCGAGAACTCCTTATGACGGATGCGATTGGACTTCACCGCCAGGTGGTCGTCGATCTCTTCGATGAAAACAAGCCCATCCACTATGAATATTTCACGAACATTCTTCTTCCCGGTGGAAAAATCCTGACGCCTAAGATCTTTATCGATACGGCCGAAAGATCCCGCCTGATTCGCCATATCGATCTTAGAATTGCACGGTACTGCGTCGATACGGCACGACTTAAAAAATACAAAGACCACCCTCAAACTAAATATTTCTGCAATATCTCACCAGAGACGATCCGATATGAAATTAATGAAGGGGGTCTTTGGAAAGAATTTTTCCCCGATGAAATACGAATGGGATCCTTGGTTTTCGACATCAATCTCGCCGATATTCAAAGAGGCGATATCCCCGTTAAAAGGTTTATAGAAAAGAACATCATGCAAGGGTGCGGTTTCAGCATTGATAACGCAAACTTTGAGAAGAAGCTGGAAATCGATTTTATCGACTATTTTTCTTATATCAAGTTTGATGCGGACAGGCTCATTCAAAGGATTAGAGAACTCGGCAGTCCTGAGCGATTTCAATCCTTCAAAAATACACTCAGCCATGCCGGAATCGAAATTATTGTGACACGGGTCGAATCACAAGATCAACTGGACTTTTTAAAACCATTCGAATTTAAGTTTGCACAAGGCTTTTTCTTCGGGCGCCCCCTCGTTATTCCGAAAGGACTTTCTCAAAAAATCGCTTAAGATTTTTGGAGAACGGCCACGGACTCAAGGTGGGTCGACCACACAAATTGATCAACGGGCGTGATGAGCTGCAATCGGTAGCCTCCTTTGTCAAGAAGTATCTTGAGGTCCCGCGCCAGGGTGAGCGGATTGCAGGAAACCATGACGATGGTCTTAACTGTCGAGTATGCCAATGTTTTGACTTGGGCAAAGGCGCCGTCCCTCGGGGGATTTAATATAACGACATCGGCCTTCTTAAGCTCTTCTTCCGACAGAGGATCATTGAAGAGATTCCGATAACACACCGTTATGGGGCGAGCGTATTTCCTGACAGTCTCCGAGAGCGCTTTTAAGGCATCCGCATCCGCATCGACAGCTATCACGGGGGTCTTTTCCGAAAGGGGTAAGGAAAAAGTACCCCTGCCACAGAAAAGATCGATAATTTGGTGAGGAGAATTATGAAGACCTTCCAGAACCTTAGAGAAAAGAATTTGATCTGCTTCGGGTGAGGCCTGTAAAAAAGCCGCCGGCGAAAGAGTAATGGGATAAGAGCCGAATAAAACGGTCGGAACGGCGTTGACGAGAACGGGCATCCAGCTTGTCTCACTGAAGATGCTGATGCGAGCCACATCGTTTTGCGTGCCGAAGGCTGCAAGCGTTTCGCGATCCTCAAGGGTTAACTCCGATTCTCGAAGCCCTTTAATTCCCACATCAATCCCTTCTCTTGCCAGGGTCAAAGAAATTTCAACCTTTTGACGGTCCTTGAGAAGAAATGACAGGAGAGATCTTAAAGGATCAAAAAGAGCCCCCAATTCAGGTCGTGCAATAAGGCATGTCCGGATATCGACCAAATCATGGGATTTACGCTTCAAATATCCGAGGATAATCCTTTTCCCGATTTTAAAGCCTTTAAGCGTAATTCGTCGTCGGGTTCTCGGTGGCAAAAAAACAGGGACTCCTAAAGAAAGATTTTCAAGGCCGTGTGATTTTAAAGCTCCCTTGAGGAGATCGATTTTTGTCTTTTCGTAAGACTCCGAGGTCAAGTGTTGATAGGTACAACCACCGCAAAGACTGAAATGAGGACAGGGAGGCGTCTGAGTATCTTGCCGTGTCATTTGAGAAGCACTGAAAGAGCGTCGCGAATCCTTTCACACGCCTTCATCAAAGTCTCTAGATCCGTTGCAAAGGAAAGACGCAAGCAAGGAGATTGACCGAAGGCAGAACCGGGAACAAGAGCAACATCCGCCTCTTCGAGCAGATAGGTCACAACATCCTCATCCGATCTAAGCATTCTCCCTGAAGGAGTTTGAGTATCGACGATTTCTGTGAGATCGGGGTAAAGGTAGAAAGCGCCCTCGGGGGTCGGACACTTAAGACCTGGGATTCCTGACAAAATTTTCAACGCGCAATTGCGACGTTCTTCAAAAGATTTGGTCCACTCTGCAAGGAAATCCTGAGGGCCGGTCAGGGCTGAAAGGGCTGCCGCTTGAGCGATTGAGCACGGATTTGAGGTGCTGTGTGATTGCAGATCCGTCATAGCGTCAATCAACCATTTGGGACCGGCCCCGAAGCCGATGCGCCACCCGGTCATGGCGTAACTCTTGGAGACGCCGTTTACAATCAGAATGCGATCCTTCAGATCAGGACACACTTCCGCCAACGTGTGGAAGGAATGTCCGTCGTATATAATATGCTCGTAAATATCGTCGCTGAGGATAAAAACATAAGGGTAAGCCTTTAAAACCTGACCTAACTCAAGAAGCTCCTCCCGAGTATACATGGCTCCCGTCGGGTTTGAGGGCGAATTGAGAATCACCCACTTTGTCTTCTGCGTCAGGACCGCTTTGAGCTGGTCGGGCGTGATCTTATACTTTTGAGAGATTGGGCAAGAAACGATGACGGGTTTTGCCTCAGCCACATAAACCATATCGGGATAAGAAACCCAATAGGGGGCGGGAATAACGACCTCATCTCCCGGATTCAGGGTTGCAAGAAACGCATTGAAGATGACTTGCTTGCCCCCGTTAGAGACCAAAATTTCGGAAGGCGTATAGCTCAGTCCATTGTCCCTCTTAAACTTCTCCGCAATCGCCTCTTTAAGTACAGGCGTGCCACCCACTGCCGTATAGCGTGTTTCTCCCCGACGCATAGCATCAACGGCTGCCTCACATATCCAAGAAGGAGTCGGAAAATCAGGCTCTCCCGCGGTAAGAGACAAAACATCTTTCCCTTGTGCCTTTAACTCTTTTGCCTTTTGGGTCAGGAGGAGAGTCGGTGACGGCTTGACTGCTTGAAGACGAAGACTGGGAGATGCTGACATGGGTACTTACTCCGTCCCGAAAAGGCGATCGCCGGCGTCGCCGAGCCCCGGAACGATATAGGCTTTTTCGTTGAGATGCGAATCAAGGGCCGCCGTATAGATTTGAACCGTCGGATGATTCCTTTGAATGACGGTAACGCCTTCGGGAGCGGCAACGAGGACCATAAAGATAATCCGCTCGTCGGGAACGCCATGCCAGTTCAGAAGATCAATCGCATATTCGGCCGAATAGCCCGTCGCCAGCATGGGATCAACGAGAATGAAAATCATCTCATCAGCCTCAGGCAATTTTTTCATATATTCTACCGGTTTATGAGTTTTCGGATCCCGGTAGAGACCGATATGACCTTGACGAGCTGTTGGTATCAATTCGAGAAGCCCCTCCGACATGCCCAGACCTGCTCTTAAAATGGGAACGACCGCAATTTTTTCATCTTCAATACGGTTTACGGTTACTTTTGTCAGAGGAGTTTCGATCTCCTTTTGGAGCGTAGGGAGATTTCTCGTGACTTCATATCCCATGAGAAGGGCAATTTCCTTCAAAAGTTGTCGAAACTTAGGTGTACTAGTATTTTTATCCCTCATAATAGAGAGCTTATGTTCGATAAGAGGATGATTAAGGATATGAAGATTTTGAAACATGTGCGGCATAAGCTCATTAACATCCGGCTGAGTACTCTCCTTTCTAAAACCTGGAGGCCTCAGAATCAAGGACTTAATTCCTGAAAATCAAAACCTTTAGCATTTGGAAAGAAACCTCCTTGAGGGAAGAGCGATTTCATTCTACGATGGCATCACATGCGGTGCTCTTCCTCATGGAAGGGTTAAAAGGGAATACGGGAGATCTCTGACGATCATATAAACCGAGCTGCCCTCGCAACTGTCGGCGAAGAACTTTTTTGACGATGCCACTGGAGCAAAGGATCCGGGAAGGCTCAAAAAAGTAATGACGCGCCTAGCCAGGAAACCTGCCGTATGTGAGTCATCTACTCAATCCGCGAGGAGAGGTTTGAGGCGGGAACTCCGTTCAGGTGACACTTTGTGAAACCTTGTTAAGAATGGAGAAGATTCCATGAGATCGCTACTATCTACCTCTTATTCCTTTTTATCATCCTCTTTTGTCCCATCTTTGCCTTGGACCGCTTATCTCTTATCAGGTAGTTTGGCGTTTGTCCCAAGCTATTATTACCAGAAAATCCTTAATAAGACGGGGTTGACTCAATTTGACATTACATATTTGGAGACAGAGGTTTCTGTTTCTCAAATATCCCCTAAAATGAGCAGCTTTAATCACAAAAAGAAGGGAGATCCTTTTGAAAGCCCGTCTCTTGACCAAAAGTTCTCTTATAGTTCACTAAAGCTTCAAACTTTTAGCGGGCAGAAGCATGATGGAACTCAGCAAAGATTCGATCAAGATTTTTTAAAAGAAGGAACGGTGGACCTTATCTCGCCGATTAAAACTAAGACGTACCTCAGCCTAACACATCCTCTGCGGCCTAAACCTATCATGGCGCAAAATAATAAAGACGTGAAAGAGCTAACTCCTAATAATACATCCGCTTTCATCTCTGATGATATAGATCTTTCGCCCGTCAAAGTTGAAAAAAAACTCTTTGGATGGGATGTTCAACCTTTCGAAACTTTTCCCGTAACTCCATCCAATCCTTCGGGTGAAGAACCCGAGAGAATCGAAGAGTCAGCCACCTCTCCCGCAACACAACTCAAAGCGCAAGAAGAAAGTTCCACGAATATTCTCTCCGTTGAAATGCACGATCTTGAAACAAAGGACTTGCGATCCTCCGAAGTTTTTTTGGAGACTCTATCCGGCTCTTCGGTTGAAGAGCCCGAGAGAATCCAAGAATCGCCCCTCAGTTCTCTAGTGCACCCTAAAGCACAAGAAGAAAGCGCCATAAATATCCCCTCGCAAAACCAAGCAATAGAGACTGTACAGGCAATGGATCTCCCCTCCAAGCCCATAGTCCAAGAGTTTAGAGATTTACCGCGCCTTTGGCATCAATATCCTCAGTTGAGGATGGGAAATGCGCGCTATATCCTGTCCAAGCTTGCATCCCGTCGTCAAGTGCCAGCGCAAGAATACTCTTATATTACGGCCTTGATCGATGCCGTTCTCGAATTTCAGGAATTTATTAATAGCGTCGACTGGAATGAAGAAGACTACCAAGAAATCAGACGCGAATTCGTTCTCTGGTATTTACTTAAAATCGACTGGAGAGAGACCGAGTATGGCCTCCATAAAAGCGGGATGCTAGGAGATCCGTGCAAGTGCACATCATTTTTGGAAGAGAGCTTTGCAAAAGAAGCTTTCCTGGAAGCAGAGTTAAGGGATGATGTGCAAGGCATCCTCTTTGATCGCTTGCGTGAATATGCCCTCATCAATGATGAGGAGGCCTTTCTTGGGTACCATGTTCAGGCACCTCGCACACTTGAAGAATTCGAAGGACGCCCGAGGGAAATCCTTGAAACAAGGCGTCAAAAACGCCTTGACCTTACCAGACCTCTAGGACATCACTCTTCCGAAGTGAATCAAGAGCAAGCCCTCCCACTTGTCAGAGGAACCCTCCCAGACCAAGTCGTGGGAGATAAGATTCACTTTTAAGGCGTTTATGGAAGCGCTCTATTTAAAAAGAAGGAACACTTAACTAATCGGCTTGCTTGAGTCTTTCTGAAATGTCCCCAAATTCAGAGCCAGGAAGAAGTAGAGTTCAATTTAAATAGTCTTGCTTGACGGCGGCGGTGCTTTTTGGCACCTTTAAAAGTGAATCTAAAAAAATAAAATAAACAGGGAGAAGTAAAGTGACACGCTCTGAACTCGTAGCAAAGTTAACGGAATTGTATCCGAATCTTACAAACGCTCAAGCTGAAAAAAGTATAGCGATTGTCCTTGATGAGATCACGCAAACGCTCGCCAAAGGAGGACGTGTTGAGCTACGTGGATTCGGTGTTTTTACAACCCGCAAAAGAGGATCTCGAATCGGACGTAATCCGCGGACGGGCGAAACGGTACAAGTAGAATCCAAGGTTGTTCCCTTCTTCAAAGCTGGGAAAGAACTCCGCGATCGCTTGAACGGAAAATAAAACACCTTTCATCAAAAGAGACGAAAGCTCCATTTTTATGAGTAGAGCTTTAGGTAAAGTCTTTTTCCTTGGAGGTTTTTCTATTTGTTTTTTAACAATTCCTCTCATAAACCCTGTTGGTGAAAATTTAAACTTAAGATAAAATTGCTCCGGTTAGTTGATATTTAGCGATACAAGATAAGGGAGAGAGTAAATGGCGGATCAAAAGAAACTCAAGGAAAAACCGACGCCGACAAAAAGAACGTCGGCAAAATCGGGGACAATGGAAAAGCTCTCTCCTAAAAAGACATCTCCTTCAAAACCTCAAAAAAAGCCAGCTGTCCAAAAGTCGGTAAAAGCACCTGTAAAACATGTAAAAAAAGCGAGCTCCGCAAACAAATCATCACCCTCGAAACCGTCAGAAACTCCCGCCAAAATATCTTCTAAAATGGCGTTCCCTTGGTTAAAGAGGTACCCCAAAGATATTCCTTGGGATGTTAAAATTCCGGCGGCTCCTATCTATAAACTTCTTGACGAAACGGCCGCTAAATTTCCTCAGGCCTCTTGTGTGGATTTTCTCGGAAAGAAATATACTTATGCCCAAATTCTGGATCTTACGAATCGGGCTGCCAAGGGCCTTCAAAATCTAGGCGTTAAGAAGGGTACAAAAGTCGGTCTTTTCATGCCGAATGCCGTCTATTATCCCATCCTATACTATGCTATTTTGAAGGCCGGCGGAGTTGTCGTGAACTACAGCCCTCTTTATGCCGAGCGGGAAGTCAAAGCCATGCTCGAGGATTCGGACACCGATATCATGGTGACACTTGATCTCGAAGCTCTTTATCCCAAAATTTATAGCCAACTTCACGAAACGCGCCTTAAACAAATTATTGTTTGCCCGCTGGCAGATTCCCTGCCGTTTCCGAAAAACATCCTTTTCCCTCTCGTTAAACGCAAGGAAGTCGCAAAAGTCAAACAAGATCCCTATCATGTTCATTTCAGGGATCTCATCAATAACGACGGCAAATTTAAGTCTGTTGATATTGACCCATATAAAGACGTCGCCGTCCTTCAGTATACGGGCGGAACAACAGGATCTCCCAAGGGGGCGATGTTGAGCCACGCAAATGTTTATGGGAATGCTTGCCAAGCCAGAATGTGGTTTACGGAAGTAGAAGAAGGAAAAGAGAAAATTCTTGCGGCCCTCCCCCTCTTCCACGTATTCGCTATGACGGCGGTCATGAATCTTGCAA
>CAYUCY010000030.1:0-17446 GCA_964443525.1 uncultured Thiotrichales bacterium | reverse complement strand
CCCGATGACATCCCTTTCCCCACCACTGGCGGGTTTCTATTCCTTTCTCGAAGAGATTTCTCTGGATATGGTCCGCATATGGTCCCTCTAAAACAATATTCAACATCGACCCGATCCAAGCCTCTCCAAAGCCTTGCTGAAGCTTTGCTCCTTGAACCCTCGTAAAAGCCTTTCGATAGACATCTGCTCGCCCTTGCCACTCTTTTAAGGCTTTAGAAAGTTCATCCAACATTCCGAGTCCGACGGCTGCCGAAAATTCTGGGAGCTTGGCATTAATACCGAAATGTCTTGCCACCCTCTGGCTTGAAAAACCGAAACTCGCCATTGACCTTATTGTTTCTATAAGTCTTTTGTTTGAGGAAAGAAGAGCAGCCCCTTCTCCAATTCCGAGGATTTTGGTTGCGTGAAAGCTGATCATCACGGGACTTTCGGCAATCCCCCCATCCCTAACGCTCGCAGCCGCATCAATGAGAGCGGGAATCCCCGTCTCTTCCGTGAACGCGTCCCAGACGGACGCATCAAAAGAAACCCCGAAGGGGACGACCGGCATAACGGCCGCAACCGGCTCAGAGAGTTTTCTCAACGTCTCTTTAACCATGTTAGGAGAAATCATCCAGGTCTCAAAGTCAACATCTAGAAAATACGGCTCGAATCCAGCCGCCTCAATGGCTTGAGCAGAAGCGACAAAAGTCCATGAAGGCACAAGAACAAGGCCTTTTTTTTCCCCGCCCAAAGCTTTGAGAGTCAACATCAAGGCAAGAGTTCCATTATTGAGAGTCGTCAAGTGTTGTCCATCACTAAAAAGTCCTTTCAGACGCTCCTCAAAAAGGCCAACTAAAGGTCCAAAATTAGAGTACCACCTGTTGTAATCTATCTCTTTCAAATAGCGCAGGTATACCTCGGTTTCCGGCAGAAGCGGTTTCAGGATCGGAATAGGTTCCATGAGATACATCCTTTCATGACGCTCAAGCGCTTTTTCTATGCCTTTCGGCGTAGGAGGCGTATGCCTCTTCAAAAAACCTTTCGTATTCCCGCACGACGGATTGATCTTCAAAAATCAGGTGATTTCGTCTTGCAATTTTTTCCTTAAGAGTTTGCCTATACGCCTCATCTCGGCCGATTTTAAGGCACAGATCAATATAGTCTTCAACCTGATCAACAGCCAACTCCAACACGTCCATTTTCTTGCAAAGGCTATATGTTCCGAGGCCTCGGCAAGTATCTCCCTTCAGCGTTACGATCGGTACCTCCGCAGCAAAGGCCTGATAGGAGGTATTCCCACCGCAAAAGGGAAAGGAGTCCAACACCACGGTTGCATGTTTTAGGATTTGCAGAAAGACCGGCAAATCAAGCCTAGGCATCAGGTAAACTCGATCGATGACCTCTCTGAGTGTTTGCTGCCATCTGAGGAGCATAGGTCTTTGCCAACCTTCATTATACTCAAAGGCGATGAAAACCCCCTTCGGATCCCGCCTCAAAATTTCTCGAATGGCAAAATCCATCTCTGGGTGAAACTTAAAAAGGGTTTGAGGACAGACATAATAGGTCACGCCTTCCGGAATTCCAAATTCCGTCAAGCTTTTTATGGTTTCTTCAAAAATCGGTTTTTGATAACAAGACCCGATCCCTTTGAGCTTTACAAGGGTTTCCGTGTAAAAATCCTGGCCATTCTCTCGTTCCAGGTCCTCGGATGAAATATAATAATCCAAGGTGGGGATACCACTTGTAATCGGATGGCCGTTCCCGACGCATTGAATGGGGGCAAGCCTTGAAAATCCCAGAAAATAACTAAAGCATTCCATACCGATATCCGTATAGAATAGAATATCCAGCTCTAGATCGGCGATTTTCAGACGTCCGATTTCAAGCTCCGATTCGACATTCGTAATGGGGAGACCCTGCCAGGTTCCTTCCACATTTCCTTGATGGCTCAAATTGATAATATGAACTTCAAACTTTTTCGGATCGAGCCCGAGAGCAATTCCCCCGAACGAGCGAAAGACGGAATGTCTTTCATTTAAGATAAAAGAAGAGCAAATGCCGATTTTAATCCGTTCCTTAGGTTTTGACATTCCCGTTTTCAGATGAGGGGAAACATAATTGAGATCGGGGTAGATCTCTGCCAAGGTTCGGCCTAACGGCTCCATCAAAAGGCGGGGTGAACCCTTGTGATAAGCACCGAAAAAGGTCACGTTAAAGAAATTCGGCGGAAACCCTTTTCCGCGAAAGTTCATCTCTCGGAGCATCTCGAGAGCCTTGAGAAAGTCTTTCTCGATTTGCTCTTCATGCTCGAGCGACCTTAAAAGAGGAGAGAAGTTACAAAAAGCATCGATCGCCATCCCGGGACTCGGGTTATTTTTATATCCTTCTCGACGATAGATCTCCGCTTCCTCAAACCGCCCCTTCTCATCACAAATATGAGCCAGATTTCCGTAAGTCATCCCGTATTTCGGGTTTTCCATTAAAAGCTTTTTCAGGATAATCTCGGATTCTTCAAGTCGTCCTAGAGCTCTAAAGCAAAGGGAAAGGCCGAAATAAGCATCAAAATATTTGGGGTCTGCCGCAATGGACTTGTGAAAGTAAGAAATTGCTTCATCAAATCTCTTCTGAATCCTGTGGCAATCGGCAATATTATTGAGAGCAACCGCATGGGAAGGTTGCAATTTCACTACTTTCAGCAATTTTTCTATGGTTTCATCAAATTTTTTTGCATAAAAGAGAGATACAGCCTCCTCAAAAAGCTCTTGTGCTCTTCCTTGCTTTGAGTTTTGAAAGCGCATCTCGCGGCGCTTTTGAAGCGGATTCATTCGCCTGTTCCCTGAATTTCTTTTCCTTTCATGAAATCTTATTTTCGGTCCGCCGTCAATGACTTGCGCGCACTGTGACGGATGTCCCTTTCTGATAAACTTTCAAAAAGACGAGGGTTAAATTTAATTTCATCAGATTTATCTCAGGATAATCTGAAGTGTCTTGTGTGAAGAGAGAGAGAACTGGACCCGTAAATTCAGGCAGGATTCTAAGCTATAGTCATTAAGAGAGAAAATGGACAACAAGCAAGTACGAGCAGAGTTCGAAAGAATTATTCGAGAGAATTTAAGGCGCAGATAACCTTAGCGACCTTGAGAGAAGAAGTAACCCTTGATGAATTGGCCGCCCACTTAAAGTATAGAGGGTTCATGTCATTCAGATACAGGGATGGAAGAAAGAGATGCTCGGTGCGATTTCTACCGAGGTTAAGCTGATCCAAACACTTAGGAGGGTCGACCTCTGATGCTTTACTTTAAGGGGGACCAGACGCGGCGCATAACAAAGAACATAAAGGCCGTGAAAATCAACAAAAAGAACATAACCTGAACGCCCAGCTCCTTGCGGGCCTCCATTTCGGGCTCCGAAATGAAAGCAAGAAAAGCCGCAACGTCTCTTGCCATTTGCCCGACTGTGGCCGGCGTACCGTCGCTATATTGGAGTTGACCGTCGCTCAGAGGAGGGGCCATCGCAATCTGATGGCCGCTGAAGTAAACATTGTAGTACATCCCGGGCGCCAGGTTAAAATCGCTTGGACACTGTGAATACCCGGTCAAAAGAGCCCTCACATAATCCGCGTGGCCTTTTCTGCTTTTGACGATCGTTGAAAGATCGGGAGGCAAAGCTCCATTGTTGGCAGCACGTGCCGCTTTTTCATTAGCATAAGGACTTCTAAAAATATCCGAGAGAAGTCCTTTACGGGTGGTCGGATTACCCTCATCATCGGTGGTCGAAACTTCTTTTGAGGCCGCTATCGCCTTAATAATAGCCATGGCCCCTTCAACTTCTTCTTTCGAAGGGCGATCTGAATGAATGAAAAGAGGTAAAAGATGACGATAGCTGATTAGCTTCATGCCGTGGCAACTGGAGCAAACTTCCGAATAGACTTGAAACCCCCGTTGAAGCTCAGCCCGGTTGTAGGTCCCGAACGGCCCTTCAAAGCTCCATTCGCTGTCTGGGGGAACTTTAACTTCTTCCGCCGCATGCAAAAGAACGAATCCCGAAAGGATCACGATAAAGAAGGAAGCACACAGTTTCTTCGAAAACGTCATAGGTCTAACTTTTCTTTGTCTCTATTTTTTTCTTCTGCTCTTTTTGAGAACGGCGATCGGACATTGCATCTTCCGCCCTGCGACGAAAGTTGGGATGGGCAATACTCCGAGGAAGTTCTCGCGTCTTCTCGATCATGGGCAAAAACGGCATCACCACAAAGAAGAAAAAGAAATAATAAGCAGTCGCCAAACGGCCTAGCAAAAGAGGGATCCCCTCTGGCAACTGGGCCCCAACCCAACCGAGAAGAAGACATGAAAAAACAAATCCCGCAAAGAAGAGTTGATACAGGGGACGAAACCGCCCGCTTCGGACAGAGGATCTATCCAACCAAGGCACTACAAAGAGAATGAGCACGGCGCTGAACATCAAAACGACGCCGCCAAGCTTGCTTGGAACAGATCTTAGGATTGCATAAAAGGGAAGGAAGTACCACTCAGGAACGATATGGGGAGGTGTCACGAGAGGGTCTGCAGGGATGTAATTGTCGGGCTCCCCGAAAAAATTAGGCGCAAAGAAAACGAATCCGGCCCAGACGATTAGAAGAACACCGAGACCGAAAAGGTCCTTGACCGTATAATAGGGATGAAAGGGGATAGTGTCTTCTTTGGTCTTTTTCTCAATACCGTATGGGTTGTTTGAGCCGTGCTGGTGAAGGGTTGCTAGGTGAAGAAGAACAACGCCTACCAGAAGAAACGGCATCAAGTAGTGAAGGGAGAAAAACCGATTCAGGGTGGGATTGGCCACCGAAAACCCACCCCAAAGCCATTCGACGATCGTCTCCCCCACGACGGGAATTGCTGAAAAAAGATTGGTGATGACGGTGGCCCCCCAATAGCTCATCTGCCCCCATGGCAAGACGTACCCCATAAAGGCTGTTGCCATCATGATCAAGAAAATCAGCACGCCCATAATCCACAAAAGCTCTCTCGGGTTTTTATAGGATCCGTAATAAAGACCTCGAAAGATATGCAAATAAATCACGATGAAAAACATTGAGGCGCCGTTCATATGAATATAGCGTAAAAGCCAGCCGTAATTGACATCTCGCATGATCCGCTCAACACTCTCGAAGGCATGGTCCACGTGAGGCGTATAGTGCATCGCCAAAAAAATTCCCGTCAGAATCATAACAACGAGGACAATGCCGGCCAGAGAACCGAAATTCCACATAAAATTAAGGTTCCGGGGTGTCTGATAATCGACCAATTCTTTTCGCAAGAAACTAAAGATCGGAAGACGATACTCGATCCAGTCCGTCACACCCGAAGTTTTTGTCTTTTTTTGTTTAGACGAAGATGCTTGAGCCATGGGTTATACGTCTTTCTCGGCACCGATTAAAACAGTTGTCTCTGTCAGGAATTTGTAAGGAGGAACCTCGAGATTGCGGGGAGCTGGTCCTCTGCGAACACGCCCCGAAGAGTCGTATTCGGTCCCATGACAGGGACAAAACCACCCGTTGAAGCTTCCCTTATTATCGGAGGGTTTTTGGCCCGAAGGCACGCATCCTAAATGGGTACAAACACCGACCACGATCAGCCATTCCGGTTTTGTTTTAAAACGATCTTCATCTCTTTCGGGGTCCTTGAGATCTTCGAGAGCGACGTTCCTTACCTCTTGGATTTCCTGAGACGTCCGCCGCCTGATAAAGACGGGTTTGCCTCGCCACATGACGGTTAAGGCTTGGCCTTCCTGAACAGGCTTCAGGTCAACCTCCAACGTCGAGAGAGCAAGAACATCACCAGAAGGACTCATGGAACGAATGAACGGCAGAATAAAGGCACCTGCTCCGACAGCTCCCATCGCCCCTGAAGCCAGCATTAAAAAATCTCGTCGAGACTTCTCCATCGTTTTTGTATCTCTTTTTTTCTGATGCCTCCCTTAGTTATAGCAGTGGGCTTCCCACCCTTAAAGAAAATTTTTATTAAATTCAAAACATAAAAGAATGGCGAGCTTCAAGTCCTCTGCGAATCTGACCAAAAGAGGACCCCTGGCCCTCCAAGTCCCTCAAAGGCAGGAAACGATCATTTAACCATTGTCGTCGACCAACCCCTCAAAAAGAGGCTACTGCTGGCTAATCTCTTCCCTATCCCTCTAGAGAGCTCTGACATTTTTCAGATGCCACGCCTTGAGAATTTCTCTTGCTTCTTGGAGGTCAGGTTTGCTAAGGGTTCAAAAATAACAGGAAGAGATAAAATATGGCTATCCCCCTTATTATTGATTGCGACACTGGCGCAGATGATGCAATTGCTTTATTGATGGCTTTTTCAAGGCCCGATGCATTTAACATTCTGGGCGTGTGTGTGGTAGCTGGCAATGCGCCTCTTGAGTATGTCCAACGAAATACAAGAAAGATTTGTGAGCTTGCAGGCCGCACGGATGCGAATGTTTTTGCCGGGTGTCCGCGACCTATGTTGAGGGATCCCATTTTAGCGACCTATGTTCACGGAGAATCGGGGATGGACGGCTGCGTACTGCCGGAGCCGGTGATGCCTTTGCAAAACAAACATGCCATCGAGTTCCTGATTGAAACTCTTTCAACGGCTTCAGAGAAAATTACCTTGGTCATTACGGGACCGATGACGAATCTGGCAATCGTCCTCATTCAACGGCCTGAGATTGCAGACAATATCGAACAAATTATTGCAATGGGAGGATCCGTCGGCGCCGGAAACATTACACCTGCAGCCGAATTTAACATGTACGCAGATCCTCACGCTGCGTATGTAGTCTTTAATTCGGGCATTAAAATAACACTGATCGGCCTGGACGTGACCCATCAGATTGCATCAACTCCTCAAAGAATTCAGGCTTTGAGGGACCTGAAGACTCCCGTGGGCCATGCGGCTGCTGGGATTATCTCACATGGTGTTAAAAACGACATGGAGAAATTTGCTCTCGTGGGCCGAGCCGTTCACGATGCATGTACGATCGCTTACCTTCTGAATCCTGGTCTTTTCGAGGTGAGACCCGCAAAAATTCAAGTGGAGACTTCAAGTGCTCTGACGCTTGGAAATACAGTCGTGAGCACCTATCCGGCTCATACCGAGGGAGTTAAAACGTTCGTGGCTTTGGACGTCAAAGAAGATGAGACCTTCGATCTGATTTTTAAATGCCTGAAGCGCTACGAAGCGCCTCAAAAAGTGGCCAATGGCACCTGAGTAGCCATATCTTCTAAGTCCTTTCTAGAAGGCATTTTCTCTTTGCGTGGATTCTTAAATTCGCTAGACTCGAGAATGCAGAGAGAAAAGGTCTTGAAGGGAGGCCCATGACACCTAATTCTACCCCGCTTGAAGAAAAGCTTCTCACGGTTGTAAAAGCGATGCTTGGGGAGATGGGATCGGAGAGAGCCCTCAAGCGCGTGACGCTTGGCGCTGCTCTAGAGCGTGACTTAGGCATTGACAGTCTGGGTCGTGTTGAACTCTTTCATCGCCTTGAAAAAACCTTTGATTGCCGGTTGCCCGAAAGCCTTTTGATGGAAGCACAAACTCTTCAGGATTTAAGTGCAGGCATTCAAAAGGCTTTTCCTAAATTGAAAGCCAAAGTAAAAGTAAAAGAGGTATCCGACCGACTGAAGGCAAGTACGGTTGATCCCCTGAAATCGGAAACTCTAGTGCAGACCCTGCTTGACCATGTTGAGGCGGATCCTTTGCGTCCCCATATGTATCTCCAGAATGAATCGGGTCATGAAAAGACGATCACCTACGGCCAGCTCTACGATCGAGCACGGGAGGTGGCCTCGGGGCTCACCCAAAGAGGACTTAAGACCGAGCAAACGGTTGCTATTATGTTGCCAACCAGCGAAGAGTTTTTCTACGCTTTTTTTGGCATTTTACTTGCAGGGGGCATTCCCGTTCCGATTTATCCGCCGTTTCGACCAGATCGATTGGAAGAATACATTCGTCGGGAAGCGGTCATTTTACGTAATGCGGAAGTCCAGTTTCTGATCACTTTTGATCGGGCAGAACGCTTAAGTAAAATCCTGAAAGGCTTTATCCCCAGCATCAAAGCAGTTGTAACTGTCTCCGACCTTCAAGAAAAAAAGGGAGTCCTTGCACCTGCAATCATCCTACCTAAGGATCCTGCTTTTATTCAGTATACCTCAGGCAGTACGGGTAATCCGAAAGGCGTTCTCCTGACCCATGAAAATCTGATCGCGAATTTGAAAGCCGGAGCCGAGGCGGCGGAGATTAAATCGACGGACGTCTTCGTAAGTTGGCTGCCGCTCTACCATGATATGGGATTGATCGGTGCCTGGTTTGGAAGCCTTTATTACGGTCTTCCTCTTGTCATCATGTCCCCCTTGGCGTTTCTCAGTCGCCCTGAGCGTTGGCTTTGGGCCATCCATTATCATCGAGGGACAATTTCGGCTGCACCCAACTTTGCCTACGAGCTATGTATTCGCAAAATCGCCGATGAAGAGATCGAAGGACTCGACCTTTCCTCCTGGCGACTGGCCTTTAACGGAGCGGAAGCTGTTCTGCCCAAAACCATCCGTCGCTTCACCGAACGCTTCCAAAAATACGGATTTAAACCTCAAACCATGTTCCCCGTTTACGGCCTTGCTGAATCTTCAGTGGCTCTCTGCTTCCCTCCCGTAGGCAGAGAGCCCTTCGTGGATCGTGTCGAGCGAGAGCCTTTGGAGATTGAAGGGAAAGCAGTACCTGCGACCTCAAACTCTTCCCATGTGCTTGAAATTCCTTCCTGCGGTAAAGCAATTCCTCGACACGAGATCAAGGTCATTGATCCGGAAGGGAACTCCCTTGAGGAGAGAAAAGTGGGGTCTCTCTGGTTTCGGGGGCCTTCAACCATGCAAGGATATTACAGAAATCCCGAAGCAACTCGCGCAGTTATGCATGAAGACTGGGTCGATACGGGGGATTATGCTTATATGGTCGATGGCGAGGTTTTTATTACGGGACGAAAGAAAGACCTCATTATCAAGGCGGGCCGAAATATCTATCCCCAGGATGCGGAAGGCGCTACCGCTCAGGTGGAGGGAGTGCGTAAAGGGTGCGTGATTGCTTTCGGATACCACGATGAAAAGGATGGCACCGAAAAAATGGTTGTGGTTGCCGAAACGCTTGAAAGAGACTCCCAAAAACATCGAGAAATGATGGACAAGATCACAGCCAGGGTTGTCGATGAGGTAGGCCTTCCTCCCGATCGCATTGTCCTGGTAAAACCCGGTGTGGTGCCCAAGACATCGAGCGGCAAGCTACAGCGCTCGGAATGCAAAGCTCGTTACTTAAGCGGTGCGATCGAAAAACACCACCTGCCTGTTTGGCTCCAGGTCGTACGACTTTTCCTACACAGCAGCTTGCAAAACCTTAAATCGATCCTGACGGATTTGAGTAAAGTCGCCTATACCTTTTATGTCGGACTCCTTTTAGTCTTTTTATTTGTCCCCTTATGGGTCTCTCTGATGTTACCTTCCCAACCCACCGCGCAAAAAATGGCGCGTCTCTGGATTCGATTTTTTGCAAAGCTGGCCTTTTGGCGTTTCGAAGTTGAAGGGGAGAGCCACATCCCCGAAAAGGGACCATTCATTTTTGTGGCCAATCATTCAAGCTATATCGACTCAATTTTTCTTTCAGGAGTTTTGCCCGTAGGTACCCTCTTTGTTGCAAAAAAAGAGCTTATTCGTTTTTCCCTGATTCGGACACTCTTTGAACAGCTGGATCATATGACGGTTGATCGTCTTGATTTCTCTCAAGGGCTTCAGGATTTAAGTGCGATTGAAAAGCGTCTGAGAGAAGGAAAATCGATCATGATTTATCCGGAGGGAACGTTTACCCCAGCTCCCGGAATCAGGCCTCTGAAGATGGGCGCTTTTAAGCTTTCAGTCCAGACAGGCATTCCTTTGGTCCTGATCGGAATCAAAGGAACGAGATCCATCTTGAAAGACAAAAGTTGGCTCATGAGACCTGGACGTGTCCAATTTACAATTGGCCCGCCCCTCACCCCGGAAGGAGACGATTGGACGGAAGTTATTCGCCTGCGTAATATATGCCGCCGGATCCTCTCGGAGGCAAGTGGCGAACCAATCCTTGATCTCGTCCAAGCCGGCATCTCCGGTGTCGACGATGAAGTGTAAGAACCGACGTCTCTTTGTCCACGCATAAGAGTATAGAGCCGGTTTTGTGATTTTATACGTGTAGAAACGTGATTCTTGTCATTCCTTGGTCGAATGAGAAACTCGTTTAGCAGCTGATTTTTTCTGACCAGGTCAGGATATAGCAAAGCCGGATTCCATTTCGCGGTCTATCAGAGAAACAAGACCTCTCATGCTATGGAAGAAAAACTCTTTAAATTTATAAAAAAGAGCCCTGACACGATGCAGGGCTCATTTTCGAGGTACCGCCGTGAGTTTTAGGATTTAATTTCAGTGGCAACGCAACTTGTGCCGACCGTATCATTTTTGAAGACAACCTTATATTTTTTGTCGACGCTTAAATTCTTACAGGATCCGCCCGCCGTTAACGGGCTTGTATCTCCTTTAATTGAATAAAGATTCTTTCCTTTTAGATCAGATTTCGTTACAAAAAATTCGTAATAGTATTCCGCGGGAATAATCAGGTTAAATTCTGCTAAATTCTCATTCAGAGTATCCCCCTCAGCTTGAATTTTAACCCCAAGTGCTTTCTTATTCTCATTGATGACCTGTACTCTGTCAGCTTTAAGAGTTAAGGGCAATGCAGTCGACAATGTTACTATAAAAAATAATAATTTTTTCATACGTATATCTCCTTCCTACATTATTAGGTGTTACTATTCACTTTGCCGACTTCCTTTGCAATGTCCACAACTGATCCATACTCTTGATCCGTAAAATTTCTAAGAACGTAGAGTACATCCTCGGGCGCCTCGTTTCGTTCTGCAAGGTCAATCAGATCTTCTTTATTTACGGGGAAACTTACCCCTTTAATATAATGTTCGATTGCAGCGGGGCTTGCTTTGTGAGGGTCCCCTCTTCCACCCATTGCCGTCTTCTTTCCGCCTTCCGTTGTTCCAGCCATAATACGCTCCTTAATTTTTTTATCAAACAATACCTTAATCAATGCTCTATGCACAAAATTTTTCAAAATCCTGAGATTTAAGAAATTGATACTCGATTTTGACTTCTTCAAGAGATCGATAAACCCTGTCGTCAAATCTACTCAAAACATCTATGACGTTAAAGGGAGCTTTATGAGATTCGGCTTCCCGAACTAAATCATCTTTAAGGGCCGGGTAAGCAGTATCTTTTAAATAAAAGTCTATTATTTTAGGTTTCAAACCCCCCATCCCACTTATATAAAGTCTATTATTTGCCTCTAAAGTAGTCATTTTTACGCCCCTTCTCTGTTGTTTTCAATTTTATGGTTTCAAAATTTATGCTTTGATTCCAGTTGAATAGGCAAATTTTATTTAAACTTCTTCACAGAAGTTTTATTTCAATCTCCAAGAAGAATCTTATCTTAATCTGTCCGCAATTTTTCCTGAAAAACTCTTCATTTAACAAGATTTCTGTCAGAGACGGGAGCTTGTCAAAAAACAAATTTTTTAAACTTATGAGAGAAATGCATACTCCTTTTCAATTATTTAGAAGAGAAGAAATAGTCTAGGTTTCTTGACAAGAGATCCGTGGTGATTCGAAATGCCTCTCAGGGAGGCTATGTCAAGGGAGCAGCTTAAATGGGTAACGATGATACTTTCCGTTCTTTGAAGAGCACACGAGCTTCCCCTTATTCCCCTTATTTGCGTCGTTCGATCTTGCTAAAGAGCGTTTTAAAGATAAAACGAATGTTTCCGTCCTGGGGCTATCGACGTATATGGTCCTATTTGCGATATTCACGCGGCATTGAAGTTTCTAAAAATAGGGTCTTCTCTTTGTTAAAGATGCTTGGTCATCGTGATCAGCACTACTTCCATGATTTGGGGCACTCTTCTCTTCTTTTTGAGACCCGCGAAAAATTTCAACATTTGTGGCATATGGATGTAATTAAGCTCCGTGTCTCCGGTTACGGCTATATATGCGTGATTTTTGTCATGGATACAACGACGGGGACAATACTGGGACATTATGTGGGGCTAAAATGTCAGTCTTGGCATTGGCTGTTTGCACTCAACAAAGCGATGGATAATCTCTGTCTTGAAAGAGACTTAAAGACAAGAATCGATATTTGCCTCGTAACGGATACCAAAGCGCAACCAACTTCAGTTTCCTTTATGAGATCTTGCTGGGATTTAGGAATTACTCACAAGATCCGACGTCTAGACTTGACGAAGGATATTTTTTCTAAAGAGTTTCAGAAATGGGTTAGGAGTAAAATGTCAGCCTCGAACAACTCTAAATCCCTAAAAGCGATTTTAACTGCATTGGCCGTATGCATTCGTGATTTTAATAGGGCCCGATCTCACAGCACGATAGACTTTTCATGCGAACGTGCACTTTCCCTTAAATGCTCAAAGTATGCTATTAAGAGCTCCGAAATGTTAAAAGCTTGTTAATTTGGTAAAAATTTGTTTATTCAGAAGTGTGAGAAAAAATCATCAACTGATCATATTTGAAGCTCCGAGAGGAAAGACCCCACCTTGAAATATATAGTAATGAAAAAAATAGTAAATTTTTTGAGCCGCTTCTCCATAGAAAATAAGCTCAAGTTTCTTGGATATAGCTCTATGTTTTTGTATACGATAATCCTTTGCCTCGACTTATATTTAGATAGAGTTACGCTTTACAACTCGAGACATGAAAATTTGGTTTCCTTATCTGCCCAGGCAATGACAATCTTAGAGCATTATCATCAGCGAGTTCAAAACGGAGCGATATCTCTTGAAGACGCTCAACGGAAAGCAAAAAGACTTTTAGACAGCATATATCATTATCCATCAGGCATATATCACTATCCACCAAACGGGTACTTTGTTCTTGAGTTGGATCATATAGATGAGCATAAATTTGCTCTTATTGGTCGGACCAATTATGCCCTCGATGAGAAAGACATCCCTAAAATTGCTGACTTTTTAATAGAATCACAACGAAGAGATCATCCCGTTGAGGGGTTGATAAATCGAGACGGGCAGCCTGAACACAAAATATTTTATGCAAGGCTTTTTGAACCTTGGGGGTGGATTATCGGAACGGGAGATTGGGTGTCTGATTTAGAAGAAGAATTTAAAAAACTTGCTCTCAAGAAATTAATGTTTCTCATTCCTGTGCTTTGCCTGGTTGTTTTTTTGCTTTTCGTGACCACACAGTCAATTATTCTTCCTCTCGACGAAATCACGAAAACACTTAGGCGCCTTGCAGGTATAAAAAAGATTAAAAATTTTGAGACCTCTAACACAGAGCTAAAAAACATAAAAATCCTAATAGATCTCATTGATCAATTTAAAACAGAACTTGATTTGAGATTTCGCCAAATCTTCTTCTTAAATAAGAAGTTAACCAAACAAAACGCTGAACTTTTGGATTTTGCATTTGTCATGTCACATGACGTGCAAACACCTCTCCGGAAGATTAAGCTTCTGGTTTCAAAATTTCAATACAATAGTCGCTCTTTGAATCCAGAACAAATAAAAACCTTGAATCAGATAAAAGAACTGGTCGTTTTTGCAAAGACATTAATTGAAGATATTTTGACCTTTTCTCAACTTTCTTCTCGTTCTCTTAAAACGAAATGGGTTTCTCTCGCTGAATGCGTACAAGAGGCGATTCAGTTAAATGATATCTATCTTGAGCATCTCAATCATAAAATAACAATATCTCATTTACCAACCCTGCCTATAGATAGGATTCTCATGTCTCAGGTATTTAGCAATCTCCTCTCAAATGCAATTAAATATAGGCATCCGGAAAGAGATCTTGAGATTAAAATAGAAGCCGTTCTTGAAAAAGAGACATGGGTCATTTCAGTTTCTGATAATGGCTTGGGTCTCGCAAATACTTCGGCAAAGCATATCTTTAGACCTTTCAGAAGAGGAAATCACGATACGCCGGGGAAGGGGCTTGGTCTGGCTATTTGCAAGAAAATCATTGAGAAACATAACGGAAGTATTTGGGCGGAGCCCAATCGCGACGGGGAAGGACTCTCCGTTAAGTTCACTTTAAAAGCAAACTAAAACTAAGAGGATCGAATGAATATTAACAGTCAAATCGGGAAAAAGCTTAAGCACTATAGAAAAAAGAGAAATATGACCTTGGAAGAGGCATCAAAACAAATGGGTGTCTCTCATCAAACGTTGTTTAAATATGAGCAGGGGGAAACAAAAATAAGTTCTGAGTCCCTTTATAAATTATCCAAAATATATACGGTTCCGATCGAACACTTTTTTAAGGAAGTTGAGGATGACTCGGTACGCATTCAGCATATCACAGACCAGGACTTGAAAAGGCCTTTGACGATTATGCTGATCGAAGATGACGTGACGGATGCAGAAATTTTCGAGGAGTGCGTAAAAAAAGTGAATGATAAAGTCTCCGTCCACGTCTTCAACGCGCCGGATTTGGCTGAAAAGTATCTCAGAAACCCGCCCTCCCGCTTGCCCGATCTTATTTTGTTGGATATTAATCTGCCTAATCAAAATGGCTTTCAATTTTTGAGATACATCAAAAGTACTAAAAATTTTTTTCACATACCCGTGGTTATTTGGACCGGTAGCTTAAACTATGCCGATTTAAAAAAAGCTTATGCAACCGGAGCATGCGCTTATATGTGCAAATGCTATGACATTAATGAATTGGTCTCAGCTGTTAAAAAAATGATCGATTTTTGGCAAGATGTGGTTGTCTTAAGAGACGATTGACTCTTGTCTCTAGATTCCGGGTTCGTCTTTTGAATAGGGTAAGGGCCCAAATTGAAGATCGTATTCCACTTTTCGAATGACGAGCCTGTTCAGGCACCGGACCTTGACAAGGCCCTCCTCTATCGGTCTTCCAAAAAGAGCAAGATTTGGAATAATGTGAGATTTTGCGTGCTTCTTTAAAGAAGGGACGCGTCTGATTGAAATATCATAAATGGTTTCAAGAGGAGTGGCGCCTGTTTTCAGTAAACTGAAATAAGAAGGGTAAATCAAGCCGTTATAACCGGCCTTAAAGACAGAAGAAGCGATATCTCTTGACACACGATAAGAATGTTTGCCTGCGAGAAAAAGCAGATGAATAGCCATATCAATGCTTTCCAGTTCAGTCACGCCGACATCTTCTTGAATGATTTCTGTTAAATCCAGAAGTTTAATATTTTTACATGGAGTAAGGGTTGCAAAATATAACTCGTCCTCCACGGTTGCACGACATTCATGAACGCAAATCTCTAAGTCTTGAGAGCCATACATAACGGACAATCTATCGGAATTCAAGCGTCCTTTCTTTCTAAGGAGAGGCGGAGGGCTATCATATTGATCGATCTGTGAAGGGTTTTGAGGGTTTTTGCGTAAACGATAAAAGATCTCTCCTGGTTCAAGTCTCCTGAAGGGATATCTCTTGAGAACTTCAGAGATAACTTTGCCTCGTTTTGACCTTTTTCTGAGACATTTGAGAGCGGCGTTTTCACCAACCATCCAAAATTCTGGTGTATAATAACAAAATCCTGCAGATAGAGCGTCACCGATCAATCGAATATCATCGGCCAACCAACAGGATGTCTCGATTGAGCTCAGAAAATCGTTTTTTACCATGATTTCCGGAAAAAAGCCGTAACGGCATCGTTTAACGCTTCCTCGTGTAAAGAATTCGTAAGCTAAAATAGCAATTAGGGTTTTGGTTAATTTGTGGCCGGAACGGGTTTTGCAACACTTGCAAAAGTCAAGGTTTTCGATGCCAATTTTGTGGGCAAAAAGCCTGAGCCCCTGATCTTGAAAGCAATTGGAACAAAGTAATACATTTTCCATTGGGCCCTCGAGATGTAGAGAAACTCTCCTTTTCCTGCTGTCAGAAGGAGGACCTTCGTCATCCATTTATCTAGCTTGTAGGGCTAATTGCTTCTTCATTAAAAAACAGGAGAGTTATCATAAAAAACGTATATCCGATAAAAAATAGAAGAGGAACCATGATTTCAGTAAAAGTAAGAGAGCCGCTGCCCTCTTTTAATTTAGAAAGATTCAATCGTGTAAAAATCTTATAAGGCATTCCGGCTTCAAGCTCCGCAAGCAAGCTCGTTCCCGTTTCTTCTACTTTTTTTACTTTGAGCAGGTATTTAAGCCATGTAAAGCATAGGATAAATCCTAATGAGATCGCGATCCACAAAAAGACCGATTTATGGGAAAAATCCATATTTTTAGCATCCTTAATATAGGCAATTCCGGAAATAAGAACGATATTTACCGTCGTCCAGAAATTATTGGACATTTCTCTCATATCGTTGTTCTTGTTCACCGTTTCAGCAAGTAATTTGTATTGCTCAAAGTGAAGTTTATTTCGCTCACTTGGACTTAAAGAATCTTCTGTCTTGAGATGTTTTTCCATATACGAAACTCCAATGAAAATAGTTGACGATAAGCTTTAAATAACTATTCTCTCATTCACATATTTTTAAATAACAAAACTTACGAGAATATAGTTTCAATCATTTTCCAAAATGTAGGTTAACCATTTTTTATGTTTTTGTTCATCCTTGAAGGCTTGTTCCATTATTTCCTGACTTTCAGGCCAGACCCCCTCATGAGTTTTAAGGCGCTCATAAGCCGTATTCGTGTCAATCTCATTACTTCTCATCGCCCTTAGGATTGCCAGATCCCCTGCAAGGGTCCCAAGAACCACTTTTCCTTTCGTTATCCATTGCTTTCCCGTGCTGGGTCCTACAGGAGGCTCTAATCCCCGGCCTCTCAGGAGGGTCGAGATTTCAGAAATATGGCGAAGGTGTTCTTCTTTAAAAGAATTAAATTCGTTTTTGTATTCTTCGTTTTCCAGTCGATTGATCGCAGCCTCATAAGCTTCAAGCGTATCGTACTCAAGTTCTACTAAATCTATGAGGGCTGTCCCAAAATCATCTTGCATCCCTACTAATGTAACCATCTTCTTTCCTTATTACTTTCCTGGACATATTTACTGGATATTTATATTTATTTATAATGCGTCATATTTAAATTATAGACGGTTTATGGGTATTAAAAAGTTTAGATGAAATGAAAAATTAAATCTGTTTTTAAAAGTAGATCTTTAAAAACTACCATAATGAAAATAAATTTATTTAATTCCCTCCCCAGAATAAGAATATTAAAATATTCCATAAGAGATAAATTAGAGAAATTCATGTCACGAGAAGGCAATTTAGTCTATTTATCATTTATTGCTCTTCAAAAGAACTTAAATACCAGCTGGATGTGTTGTAATATTTTAGTTTAAAGAAGCTCGGTTTTCCGACAAATCCGTTTCGCTTAAGCTTAACAT